>JBOGYZ010000136.1:0-7067 GCA_050697015.1 Solirubrobacterales bacterium | reverse complement strand
GGATGGAGGCCGACGTCTTCGTCTTCGACCGCTCGATCGACCGCCTGCGCGAGCTCGAGGTCGCCTTCGGCGGGCGCTGCTCGACCGTCTACTCGACCACGCTGGCGGTCGAGGAGATGCTGCCGCGCGCCGACCTGGTCATCGGCGCAGTCCTGGTCCACGGCGCCCGCGCGCCCTACGTCACCACCCGCGCCGATCTAAAGCTTATGAAGCCAGGGGCGGTCCTTGTGGACGTCGCCATCGACCAGGGCGGTTGTTTTGAGACCTCCCACCCGACCACCCACCACGAACCGACCTTCGAGGTCGACGGCATCACCCACTACTGCGTCGCGAACATGCCCGGCGCGGTGCCGATCACCTCGACCCAGGCGCTGACCAACGCGACGCTGCCCTACGCGATCGCGATCGCCGACGACGGGCTGGCCGGGGCGATGAAGCGGATCCCGGGGCTGCGGCCGGGCGTCAACGTCGCGGCGGGGCAGGTGACGCACGCGGCCGTCGCCGAGGGCGTCGGCATGGAGTACGTCCCGGTCGAGCGGGCGCTCGGTCTCGACTAGGCGCCCGTCGCTGACGTGAGAAAGGCGATCCTGCTCGCCGTCGCCGCTCTCGCCCTGATCGCCGCCCAGGCGATCGCCGCGGTGGGGGGGCCGCCGGCCGAGGAAGAAGCGCACCGCTGCCATGGGCGGCAGGCGACGATCGTCGGCACCCCGGGTGACGACGTCCTGCAGGGGACGCCGGGCCGCGACGTGATCTGGGGCGGGCCGGGGAACGACACGATCTACGGCAAGCTCGGCAACGACCTGGTCTGCGGGGGCGGTGGCAACGACACGGTCCACGGCGGCCGCGGCAACGACGAAGTCTTCGGCGGGCAGGGGACGGACCGGGTCTTCGGCGATCTCGGTGACGACAAGGTGGTCGGCGGGCCCGGTTCCTACGACGACGTCTCCGGCGGCCTCGGCATCGACACCGTCAACGGCGGGCCGGGGGACTACGACCTGGTCCACGGCGACTACGGCTACGACCGCATGTCGGGCGGGCCGGGGAAGCACGACATCGCCTCGTTCGCGACCTCGGTGTCCCTCAACGGCACCTCGGGCGTCTGGGCCTCGCTGCGCGCGCACGTCGCCCGTGGCGACGGCCACGACAAGCTCTACGAATTCGAGGACCTCGAAGGCAGCGCCTTCCGCGACACGCTGATCGGCAACGGCGGCCCGAACGAGATCAATGGCGGCCCGGGCAACGACACGCTGATCGGCGGCGGCGGGCACGACTCGCTCGACGGCGGCGAGGGGACCGATGGCTGCCGCGGCGCACCCGGGCGGACCATCTCGTGCGGCCCGGAAAGGCGCCTGCCGGGGAGCGCCTACGTGCAGATGGACGAGGCGCCCGGCGGCGGTGGCGGCGTGCAGATCGTCGGCGGCACCGGCCGCGACGAATTCACCGTCGCCTACGAAGCGGCGACCAACACGCTCGCGGTCGACGCGGCGAAGGGCCTCGCCGCCGGCCCGGGCTGCGAACACCTCGCGGGCTCACCCGACGCGGCGAAGGAAGTCCGCTGCCCCTTCGACGGCCCGGCCCGCTGGCTGATGGCCGACATGGGCCCCGGCAACGACCGCTTCACCGTCAAGGGCTCTCTGGTCGAGGTCGGCTTCATCCGCGTCAACGGCGGCCAGGGCGACGACATCATCCGCGGCGGTCCCGAGGATGACCTCCTCCAGGCGGGTCCCGGCGCCGACAAGCTCTACGGCGGCCCCGGCGCCGACGGCCTGGTCGGCGGCAACCCCGGCCCGACCTACCTCTACGGCGGGCCGGACGGCGACCTGCTGGCGGCGGGTGGCGGCTGCGCCGGCGGCGCCCTGGTCGGCGGCGGCGGCCGTGACGACGCCTCCTTCGCCGAGACCGGCCACCACCCCGGCCGGCTGATCGTCTCCTTCCCCCAGCACTCCGCCTGGATCCCCGCGATCCCCGGCTGCCATCACGTCCACCTCTCGCCGACCGACGAGGACATGGAGGGCTCGTTCGGGCCCGACATCCTGATCGGCAACGGCCGGCCCAACGCGATGCTCGGCCAGCCCGGCAAGGACGTCTTCTTCGGCAACGGCGGCGACGACGTGATCGACGCCCGCGACGGCGTCGCCGACATCTCGATCCAGTGCGGCCGCGGCCGCCCCGCCGTTCCCGGCAAACCGAAAACGAAAAACCACCCGGCGGTCCCACCGATCCCGGCCACGGGCCGCCCCGAAGGCCGAGCCCTCATGGACCCCCAGGACCCACCCCCCTTCAACTGCGCCAAGCGCAAGCTAGGCACCCCCGTCCCCGGACTTAACGGCTAAATCCCGGGGGTAAGAAAGGGGGGTCCATGTCCTTGGTAACCCTGTGGGTGACAAAGGACATGGACCCTTGTCGGAGCTGGCGACGAGGCAGTACGGCGTGGTCGCGACGAGGCAGCTGGACGATCTCGGCTACGGACGGAACTCGGTCGCGAAGGCCGCAAAGGCCGGACGGCTGCATCGGGTGCACCGCGGCGTGTACGTCGTCGGTTACCGACGGTTGTCCTGGCGCGGGCGCTGCATGGCCGCGGTGCTCGCTTCGTCTCCCTCCGTCGCCAGCCACCTGTCGGCGGGATGGCTCTGGGGACTCCTGCGATACAGACCGGAAACCCTCCACGTCACCTCACCGAGTGCTCGCCGCGCTAAGCGGTCGTTCGTCGTGCATCAAGCCGATCTTCCGGAAGCCGACCGGGCGATCTACGAGGGCATTCCCGTGACCTCGGTGGCGCGGACGGTCCTGGACCTGGCGGTCGACCGTTCCGCGCGGGACATCAGAAGGCAGATGCAACGCGGGGAAGACTTCAAGGTCTTCGACCTCCGTGAGATGCGGTCGCTCCTCGCGCGTAGTAACGGCCACCGCGGGAAAGCGAAGGTCGAAGCCTCCTTGGACGGATTTCGGCCGGACCATGTCTTCACCCGCTCCGGGCTCGAGCGTCGGTTCCTCGAGGTCGTGCGGGAGGCCGGGCTGCCGGAACCCGCGATGAACCTCTTCGTCGAGGGGTTCGAGATCGACGCCTGGTGGGCGGATCATCGCTTCGGGGTGGAACTCGACGTCTACGAGACCCACGGGTCCAGGCTGTCCTTCGAGGAGGACCGGGAACGGGACGACAAGCTGCTCCTTGCCGGGATCGAGACCACGCGGGTCACGGGCCCGCGGCTCGATCGCGAACCGGGGGCGGTGGTCGTCTCGGTCCGGCGGCACCTCGCTCGACGCGCTCGCATAAAGTGAGGCCGTGGCCGAGAAGACCGCATCCGGAGACGAGGCAGCGGCGATCGCGGCAGCGGTGGCGCGTTTCGAGTCGGAGTTCGCCGCCGGACCGGCGGCGCCCAAGGACGCGATCGGACCGTGGCAGCGCGCCGCGCTGCTCGAGGGAGTGGGCGCCAAGCAGGACATCCAGGACCCACAAGCACGAGGAGGAGCGAGATGGCAGTCGTGAAAATCATCGAGCTCGTCGGCAGCTCCAAGACGTCTACCGACGATGCCGCCAAACAAGCGCTGGCGCAGGCGCAAGGTTCGCTGCGCAACATCCGCGCCGTCGACATCGTCTCGACCGGGATCCGCGGCGAGAATCTGGACGAGTACCGGGCGCACGTCCGCGTCGCCTTCCTGATCGAGGGGTCGGAGGTCTAGTCGATGGCTGAGGCTGACGTCAGCCCGAAAGAGATCTCCCGCGCCGAGGCGCGGGAGATGCTCGACCAGGGCGCCCAGCTGGTCGACGTGCGCGCCGACCACGAGTGGGAGACGGGCCACCTGCCCGGCGCCGTCCACATCCCCCTGGCCGAGCTGCCCGCCCGCGCCGAGGAGATCGACAAGGACCGCCCGGTGATCCTCTACTGCCGCGGCGGCAACCGCTCCTCGATGGCGACCGCCGCGCTGGCCGAGGCCGGCTACGACGCGTCGAAGCTCTCCGAGGGCGCCGTCGGCTGGGAGGAAGAGGGTCTTGAGTTCGAGCCGAAGGGCGGCTACGTGGCCGAGTCGGGCGAGGCGGCGGCAATTCTTGAGGCCCGCAAACGCAGTTCCTGAGCCAAATCTCAGACTTTCTCGGATAAATACCCTAATCCCGGTCAGGGTTTTGCTAATTTCCTCCGTATGGAGGTCATAGTCGCCGAGAACAAGACGCAAGAGGGCAAGGGCCGTGTAGGCACCCTGGAGAACCCGGAGAGCTACACGAACGTCCCTGGCCACATCATCCCGATCATCGAGCGCGAGTTCGATGACTTCGACAACGAAGCGGAGAAGTTCCTCGCCGACCAGTTGCCGGAGAACGAGTTCATCGGGTTCCGCCTGAAACAGGGCGTGTACGGGCAGCGCCAGTCCGACGTCCAGATGGTCCGCGTCAAGCTTCCCTTCGGCGGGGTGACGCCGGAGCAGATGGACTCCTTCGCCGAGGTGGTCGAGCGCTGGGCGCCGCTGAACAAAGGCCACATCACCACCCGGCAGAACATCCAGATCCACCACGTGCCGCTGCGCGACATGGAGGATCTGATCAAGGTGATCTCCGAGTCCGGGCTCTCCTCCCGTGAGGGCTGCGGCAACACGGTCCGCAACGTGACCGGGGACCCCTGGGCGGGCGTCGCCACCGACGAGATCTTCGACCCGACCGCGCACGCGATCGCCTACGTCCGCTACTTCGTCCGCCACCCGACGACGCAGCTGATGCCGCGCAAGATCAAGACCGCGTTCTCCGGCTCCGACGAGGACCGCGCGATCACCGGCATCCACGACATCGCCTTCCTCGCCCGCGAACGGGACGGGGTCAAGGGCTTCGAGGTCCGGGTCGGCGGCGGCACCTCGATCATGGCCCGCGTCGCGCCCACGATCTACGACTTCGTCGAGGCCGACAACGGCGACTACCTGAAGGTCGCCGAGGCCGTCTTCCGCATCTTCGACCGCCAGGACTGGCTGCGCGTCAACCGCGCCCGGGCCCGGATCAAGGTGCTGGTCGACAAGATCGGCGCCGACGCCTTCCGCGACCTGCTCGACGAGGAGCTCCAGGGCGACTGGGTCGAGGAGCGCGAATTCGGCCCCGAGCTGGTCGAGCGCCTGCGCTTCGACGACAACGAGGAGGCTCGCGCCCCCAAGGCTCCGCCGACGGCCGCCTCGCCGAACGGCGACCGCCAGGCCTTCGACCGCTTCGTCGAGTCGAACGTCCAGGCGCAGCGCCAGGCGGGCTTCTCCGCGGTCGAGGTGAAGGTCACCCGTGGCGACCTGACCCCGGAGCAGTTCCGCGGCCTTGGCCAGATCATGCGCGACTACAGCGGCGGCAACGCCCGCTCGACCGTGCAGCAGAACCTGGTCCTGCGCTGGGTCCGCGACGAGTCGGTCTACGACGTCTGGACCAAGCTCTCCGAGCTCGGCCTCGGCGACCCCGGCGCGCGTGAGATCTCCGACGTCGTCTCCTGCCCCGGCACCGACAGCTGCAAACTCGGGATCACCTCCTCGATGGGCCTCAACCGGGCCGTGAAAGAGCGGATCGACGAGATGCAGCTGGAAGACGAGCTGACCCGGCAGATCCACATCAAAATGAGCGGCTGCCCGAACGGCTGCAGCCAGCACCACATCGCCAACATCGGCTTCTACGGCGCCTCGCTGAAGGTCGGCGGCCGCCAGATGCCCGCCTACATCCCGCACATCGGCGGCAACTACGAGGGCGGCGAGGTGATCTACGGCACGCGCCTGAAATCACGGCTCCCGGCCAAACGGGTCCCCGAGGCGGTTGAGCGCTGGGTGCGCATGTACGAGTCCGAGCGGTCCGAGGGCGAGGAGTTCAACGCCTTCGCCGAGCGGGTCGGCCAGGAGCGCTTCGAAGCCGAGGTCAAAGATCTGACGATGCCGGTGGACTTCTCCCTGGAGACCATGCAAGAGTTCATCGACTGGCAGCGGGCGACTCCCTACGAAGTCATCCGCGGCGAAGGGGAGTGCGCGATCTAGCTCGCGCTGTAGCGGGGAACTGACGAAACGAACTGACGGAACCATGAAACCGCCGCCAATCACGCTGTCGGGCAACGTGCCGACAATCACCGACCTCGATCACGAGGCGATCGCCGACAAGCTCGAGGGCCTGACCGCGCAGGAAACGATCGAGTGGATGTTCGACCAGTTCGGACAGGACCACTACATCGCCTGCTCGTTCCAGAAAACGAGCTCGGTGACGGCCCACCTGGCGTCCCAGGTCAACCCCGCCGCGCGGTTCTTCTACCTCGACACGGACGTGCTGTTCCCGGAGACCTACGAGACCCGCGACCGCCTCGGCGAGGCGCTCGGGATCGAGTTCGACCGGTACCACAACCTGACCATCGAGGAGCAGGCCGAGCAGTACGGCGAGGAGCTGTGGAAGCGCGAGCCCGACGCCTGCTGTGGGATCCGCAAGGTCGAGCCGATGCGTCGCGCCCTTTCATCCGTAGACTGCTGGGTCGCCGGCGTCCGCCGAGCGGATTCCAGCTCCCGAGCCGGTGCCCCGAAGTTCGCCTGGGACAAGAAGTTCGGCCTCTGGAAGCTGAATCCGATCGCCGACTGGTCCGAGCGAGATGTCTGGAACTACATCCATGAGCACCGCCTTCCCTACAACCCGCTCCATGATCGCGGCTATCCCTCGATCGGCTGCACGCACTGCACGCAGCCGGTGGGCCCTGGCGGCGACCTTCGCGACGGCCGCTGGGCCGGCGTCGCAAAGACCGAGTGCGGCATCAACTAGCGCTCCGCTGAGGGGCTCCTGATGGACGAGATCACGAAAGTGCGCCCTGCGGCCGTAGAGCTCGACGACCTCGACACGCTCGAGGCGGAGTCGATGTTCATCATCCGCGAGGTCGTCGCCGAGTTCGAGCACCCGGTGATGCTCTTCTCCGGCGGCAAGGACTCGGTGCTGATGCTGCAGCTGGCGCGCAAGGCGTTCGCGCCGGCGCCGGTCCCCTTCCCGATCATGCACGTCGACACCGGGCACAACTTCCGCGAGGTGATCGAGTTCCGCGACAAGGTGGTCGAGGAATACGGGCTGCGGCTGGAGGTCGCCTCCGTCC
>JBOGYZ010000135.1:0-6410 GCA_050697015.1 Solirubrobacterales bacterium | reverse complement strand
CGCGGCGATCGCGGCGTTCGGCCGGGTCGACATCGTCATCACCAGCCACCTGGTCGGTCGATATGGCCCCTTCGGCGAGCTGCCGCTGGAGGAGTTCGAGTTCGGCACCGAGAACGACTACCACGGGACCGTCCGGGTGATGCACGCCGCCTGGCCGGAGCTGGCGAAGACGGGTGGCCGCGCCTTGCTGACCGGCTCGGGCTCGGTCTTCGGTGCCGAGAACCTTTCATCCTACATCACCTCCAAGGGCGGCATCATCGCGCTCGCCCGGGCGCTCGGCATGGACGGCCGCCGGCATGGGATCAAGGTCAACACCGTGCTGCCGTTCGCCGGGACCCGCCAGGGCCTCTCGATGCCCGGCTTCAACGACTTCATGGTCAAGCACGCGACGCCCCGGCAGGTCGCCGACGGCGTCCTCTGGCTCGTCCACGACTCGGTCGAGGTGTCGGGCCAGGCGTTCTCCTCGACCGGCGGCTTCGTCAGCCGCGTCACCCTCGCCCAGAGCTGGGGCTGGGCCGATCCGGAGGGGACGCCGGAGGACTTCCGCGACCACGCCGAGGAGATCGGCGACCTCGGCCGCGGTGTGGTCTTCCCGGTCGACGCCGGCGAGCACGTCACCTTCAACAGCGACCGTGCCGTCGGCCACCACGTCGACGCCGACTACCTGCACTAGGGCAGATTCGAGAAGCATGAACGCAGTGGGGGATCGAACGGAGACGCTCCGCCGCTTTGCACAAAGTGCCAAAACGGCGCGCGACCGGGTTGCATCGTCCTTAGATAGCTCCGACTACGATCGCGGCTATGACGGACGACGGGGAGTTGCGAGGTCGCCATGCCCTGGTGACCGGCTCGACCGACGGCATCGGTGCCGCGGTAGCGCGACGCTTGGCGCGCTCGGGCGCGGCGGTGGTCGTCACCGGGCGCAACGTGGAGCGCGGTGAGGCGGTCGTCGAGGCGATCGTCGATGACGGCGGACAGGCAACGTTCGTCGGCGCCGATCTCAGTGGGGGCAAGGAGGAGATCGACGCGCTCGTCGACGCCGCGACCACCGACCTCGGCGGGCCGGTCGACGTCTTGATCAACAATGCGGCGATGGTGCTCGGGCCGACTGCGACGGATGAGACGGACGTGGATACCTTCGATCTGGCCTTCGCCACCAGCGTGCGCTCTGCGTTCCTCCTGGCCGGTCGGCTCGCACCCGCGATGGCCGAGAACGGAGGCGGGACGATCGTCAACATCGGCTCGTTCAACGGCTTCCGTCCCACCCCGCAGTTGGCGCTCTACAGCGCGACGAAGGCGGCCATGCACTCGCTGACGCTCTCTTGGGCTGATGAGTACGGACCGCGTGGCGTGCGGGTCAACGCGATCGCACCGGCGGCGACCCTGACGGAGAAAATTCGCGCGATCGAGGATCAGCTTGCCCCCCTCGTCGCCCAGTTGCCCTCGCAACGGGCAAGCGAGGTCGACGAGGTGGCCGAGGCCGTCCTTTTCTTGGCGGGGCCCCGCGCGTCCAACATCCACGGGGCGATCCTCCCGGTCGATGGCGGCGCGTCCGCCATCTGGGGTGGACGACCGACTTGAGTGGGCGACGGATCCCGCCGGCCTCGGCGAGGAGCCGGGGTAGCGGGCGATGTACCTGAGCCTTGCGACGATCCTGCGAAGGGAGCGCTGCTGACGCACCTCAACCTGACGATGAACACCTTCGTCAACGCCTTCATCGCCAACGGCTTCCTCGCCGAGGACGTCGTCCTCGGCTGCCGGCCGCTCTTCCACACCTTCGGCCAGACCATGGCGCTCAACTCCGCGCTTCTGCTCGGTGCTCGGGTCGTCCTCCAGCCCCGCTTCGATGGGGAGGAGGCCCTGGCGCTGATTCGCAGGCATGCCGTCACCGTGATGATCGGCGTCCCGACCATGTACATGGGACTGCTCGAGGTGCTCGGCGAGGCCGAGCCGCCGGTTTCGCTGCGAGTATGCATCTCGGGTGGGGCGGCGCTCCCAGTCGCCGTCCTGGAAGAATTCGAGGCGCGCTTCGGGGGTCAGATCCAGGAGGGGTACGGCCTCTCGGAGACCTCCCCGGCCGCGGCCGCGAACCAGCCTGCGATCGGCATCAGGCCGGGATCGATCGGCCATCCGATCTTGGGGGGTCGAGGTCGAGGTCGCCGCCGCCGGCATCGAGGATCGGATCACCCTTCTGGGGGTTGAGGCGGAAGGGGAGATCGTGATCCGCGGCCACAACGTGTTCTCCGGTTACCTCGGGCAGCCGGAGGCGACCGCGACCGCGATCGTCGATGGCTGGTTTCGGACCGGCGACCTCGGGGTCAAGGACGTCGATGGCTTCCTGCGCCTGGTCGGGCGCAAGAAGGACATGATTCTGAGGGGTGGCTTCAACGTTCATCCGCGCGACGTCGAGGAGGTGCCGGCTCGCCACCCGGCCGTGTCCCAGGTGGCGGTCATCGCCATCCCGCATCCCATCCACGGCGAAGAGGTGCTCGCGGTTGTGGTGGCCGACCCGACCGCCGAACGCTCCACCGAGGTGGAGCTGCTCGAGTGGGCGCGGGAGCGGATCTCCAGGCACAGGCGCCCGCGCCTGGTCGTCTTCGTCGACGAGCTGCCGCTGGGACCGACGCGCAAGGTGCTGAAGCGAGAGCTGCGCGAGCGCTTCTCCGACCTCGCCGGCAGCGGCCCTGCCTGACGTTGTCCGTGCCGCTCGAGCCGGCCGGCGATCAGGGTTCGGCTCGCAACCGGATTTGTCCCACCGTCTAATGACGCGCGGCGATCGTTACGAACCGGTCGCGGTTCTTAATTATTGTCGCAGACGGGAATTCGCCGTCGCGGCGCGGTTGTCGCCGCCCGGACGGGCCCGGTCTTGCCCATGAGCTCATCACCCGACACCAGGGAGTCCGACCGGCCGAAGGGCAAGGCCAAGCGCGGCCCCGGCCGCCCGCGCGACGCAAGTTATGAGGCGACGATCCTCAAGGAGGCGCTGCGTGAGATCAGCGTCCACGGGATCAAACGCTTCAGCGTGCAGCGGGTGGCCGATCGCGCCGAAGTGGCGAGGGCGACGGTCCGCCTGCGCTGGCCCGAGCGCGACGAGCTGATCATGGCCGCCTTGACCACGACGACGGTCAGGGTCAGTGCCCCGGCGACGGGAACGCTACGTGGCGACCTCACGCACATCGCCCGGGAGTGGGCCTCGATCTATAACACCGAGGAAATGATGCGCCTCTACGGGAACGTCCAGGCCGAGCAGAACGGCAACCCGGCGTTCTACGAGTGGTTCCAGGCGGTCGTCGCCCGCCCCGCCAACCAGATCGTGATCGACGTCATCACCGCGGCGCAAGAGTGCGGCGAGGCCCGGTCGGACATCGAGGCCGAAGTCATCGCCCGTTGCCTGGTCGGCTCGTTGTACCTCGAGGGGATTGCCCGGCATAGCGAGATCACCCTGGAGTTCCAGCAGCAGCTCGTCGAGTTGATCCTCGTCGCGATCGGGCCTGGGCCGGATCGGCCCGTCGCCGCGCCCCGCCGTCGAGTGCCGGCGCCGAGCGCCTGACCAGCCGCGCACCGCCCTCTCCGGCCCGGTCGCCGTGATACCCGAGCCTGCGGTGGTATGCAGGACCGATTTTGCCCAAAGCCCATTCCAGAGCCGAAAACGTTTATTTCCGACTGCGACCAGAATTTATTTGACACGAGTTCGCGGGAGAGCTACCGTTCGCATCGGCGCAGGGCTGGGAACCGGCGTCGAGGCAGAGGGGAAATGCTGGCGAGCCGTGTCGTCTACGACTCCGGATGATTTGGGGGAAATGGATATGACTGAGGTAATCGAGCGTCCCCGTGACAGCGTGGTCGATATGACCACGGCGATGCTGCTGGAGGACCGCCTTGTGCGGGAGTCGGAAGGGAGCCACGATGTGGTCGCCGCCTTCTGTCGGATCGCCGACGCTTTCGATCCCCTCGGCGACATCGACACAGCGGCCCGACTGGTGGCGCGGTCCGCGGCCCAGTTGACCGCGAGCACGCGCTGCTGCGTCTATCTCAGGGACGGCGAGTCTGAGCTGTTCCGAGGCCGGGTAGTCTTCGGCGAGGCCACGGGTGAGGAGGAGCGCGTGCGACGCCTCGTCTGCGGCACCGCCGCCGACCGGTTCACGCGCGAGATCATCTCGAGCCTACGGCCGGTGCTGATCGCCGATGCACGGCACGATCCACGGCCGGTGCGCGCGGCGATGATCGATTGGGGCGTGCAATCGGTCCTCGGCGTGCCGATGCTCGACGGCGAGGACGTGGTCGGGATCATCTTCCTCGACAACACCGGCCTGCCGCGCGAGTACTCGGCGGCCGAGCAGGCGATCGCCGCCGACTTCGGCCGGTTCGCCGGGGTCGCCCTGTCACATGCGCTGAAGGCTCAGGGCCTGAGACAGGCGAAGCTCGCCGCGGAGCAGCAGATCCAGTCGCTCAAACGCGCCCGGGCGCTCGACGAACGGCTGACCCAGGCGCTGGTCGACGCCCGCGGAGTCAACGAGATCGCGGCGGCGGTCACCGCGCTGACCGACCGTGAGTGCGCGATCTACGACGACGCCCTGCAGCGGGTCGGGACCGGCGGCCGTCCGGACTCCCCGGTGGAGACCCTGCGTGCGCTGGACCGTCTCGCCGGCGACCTGCCCGAGATGCGCGAGATCCTTGACGGAGCGATGGCGCGGACGGCGATCATCGACGCGATCCCCGCCGAGAGGATGACGCATCGCGTTCTCGTCTCGTCGGTCCTGAACGGCGGGCGCGTGGTCGGCTGCGTAGCCCTGCTCGAGACCGGAGGTCGGTTCTCGTTGGCCGACGCGGCCGCCGCGAGGCGGACGGCGATGGCGGTCGGGATCGACTTCGCCGCGCGGAGGCGGGGGAGGGCGGAGCTCGCCCACGCAAGGGAGGTCTTGGTACGCGATCTGATCGGCGGCACCAGCGATCCGGGCCGGGCGAGGGCCCGGGCGGACTACGTCGGACTGTCCCTGGACCGGGGCACGGTCGTCGCGTTCCTCAAGCGGCGCGCCGGTGGTGGGCCGCCGCTGACGTCCGAGGCGCTCGACGCCGCGTTTGTCGCGCAAGGCATTGACCACTGGGAGGGGGCGACCACCGCCGAGGCGGGTGGCATCGTGGTGATCGCGCCGACCCCGGAGGCGGACTCCCGTCAGGCGGCGATCGCCGCGGTGAGGAGCCGGGTAAACGAGGTTGCCCTGCGGCTCGCCGCTGACGGGGAGGTATTGGTGGCACTGTCGGGAATCTGCTCGGACCCGCCCGGCTTCCGCCTCGCCTTCGAGGAATCACGTCAGGTCCTCCACTGTCTGGAGGAGCTCGGCTCGGGCGGCTCCCTGGTGTCGAGTCTCGCCGCCGACGATCTCGGTCCCGCCCGCCTGTTCCTCGGCGCGAGTGACCGCTCGGCAGCGCGGCGCTTCTGCGCCGACGTCCTCGGGCCGCTCGACGACGTCGGCGACCCCAAAGCGGTCGACCTCCTGCTCACCGCCGACACCTACTACACCTGCGGGCGCAGCGTCCGCCGGACGGCGGCCCGGCTCGGGGTCCACGGCAACACGGTCCGCTATCGGTTGGCGCGGATCAAACAGCTCACCGGGCGCGACCTGCTCGGCGACCCGACCGGCGAGGTCGACTTTTTCGTCGCCCTCTTGCTCCTCGGCCTCGAGCGGAGGGTGCCGCGCGACATCGTCGTCCGCCTCGGGGCGATCCCGGATCCCGACGAACACGACATCGACAACCTGTAGACACACGGGCGCTCGCCGACCTTGGCTCGGGACGACGAGGAGCGACCTTTGTAAATCCGCACGAAATCGGGGTCCCGTGCCTGCACGAAAGCGATCGCGGCGAGATACGGTCGGGCCTCGGGTCGGGTGTGAGCGAGAAAAGGGAGGTGCGGGTGGGACGCGTAGAGGACAAAGTGGCCTTCATCACCGGCGCGGCACGGGGACAGGGCCGAAGCCACGCGGTGCGCCTCGCCGAGGAGGGCGCCGACATCATCGCGATCGACGTCTGCAAGGACCTCGGGATGGCCTACCCCCCGGCGACCTCCGAGAACCTGGCCGAGACGGTGCGCCAGGTCGAGGCGACCGGCCGGCGGATCGTCGCCGCCGAGGTCGACGTCCGCGACGTCGACGGGCTGAGAAGCGCCGTCGACGCCGGCGTCGAGGAGCTCGGCCGGCTCGACATCGTCGCCGCCAACGCCGGGGTCAGCGGCGGCTATCCGGCCAAGACCCAGGACGTCCCCAAAGAGCTTTGGCAGATCGCGCTCGACGTCAACCTGACCGGGGTCTGGAACACCTGCAGCGTCGCGATCCCGCACCTGATCGAGGGCGACCGCGGCGGCGCGATCGTGATCACCAGCTCGGCCGCGTCGTTGAAAGGCTACGAGAACA
>JBOGYZ010000134.1:0-16093 GCA_050697015.1 Solirubrobacterales bacterium | reverse complement strand
CCGCCGTCCTCGCGCCCAACCACTTCAGCCAGGCCGACCACTTCTTCGTCGGCGTCTACCTCTGGCGCAAGGTCCGCTTCATGGCCAAGTCCCAGCTCTTCGGCCCGCCCGTCCTCACCTACATCCTCAAGGTCGGCGGCGTCTTCCCCGTGCGCCGCGGCCACCGCGACGAGAAGGCCTTCGAGACCGCCTACGAGCTGATCAACCAAGGTGAGCTGCTGCTCGTCTACGCCGAGGGCGGGCGCTCGCGGTCGAAGCAGCTGGGCACCGCGAAACCGGGGATCGGGCGGATCGCGCTGGAGAGCGGCGCGCCGATCATCCCGACCGCGATCCACGGCTCGGCAGGCGTGCGCGGCTGGAAGCGGCTGCGCTTCCCGCGCGTCACCGTCGCCTACGGCGAGCCGCTCACCTTCCCGGTTGAGAGCGAACCGAGCCGCGAGCGCCAGCATGAGGTCGCCGACCAGATCTTCGCCCACGTCCGCGAGCTCTACGAAGGGCTCGCTACTCGAAGCGAGGAGCGAGCCGGGCATAGAAGTCCGGATCGTGCCCAGGCGTGATCGTCGCGCCGGGGAACTGTGTGTGAAATAGGCGCAGCTCCTGCAGTGAGCGGCGCATCATGTGGGCGTCGAAGGGACGCGGCGGCAGCGGTTCGCTTCCGTCCAGCTGTCCCAGCATGTACATGGCGTCGCCGCCGATGACGAAGTCGTCGTCCGCCAGGCGGCAGATCACCGAGCAGTGGCCGGCGGAGTGGCCGGGGGTGAACGCGAGGCGCACGGAACCGTCCCCGAAGAGGTCGAAAGTGCGCCCGAAGGTGGCGTAGGAGCCGATCGCGTCGCCGTCGAAGTCGACCGCGCGGTAGTCGAAGGCGAGGTCGAAGTGGGCGCGGCGATAACCGTTCAGCGCCGGTTTGGAGCCGTGCGCGGCATCCTGCCACTCGGCGGCGCTGACGACGATCGCGGAGTCGGGGAACTCGGAGATCGCCGAGGAGTGGTCGAGGTGCAGGTGGGTCATGACGACGACCGGGACCTGGCGCGGCTCGACTCCCTTGGCGCGCAGCTGCGAGGGGACGTCTTCGCCGGGTTTCAGGGACGGTCGCCCGAAGCGGTTGGCGAGGCCGCCGAAGTTCTCCGAGCCGCCGCTCGCGATCGACGGGTGCAGGCCGGTGTCGACCAGGACGGGGCCGACGGTCGGGTGGCGGATCAGGAAGGCGGGCACTGGGACCTCTTCGGCCTGCTTGGAGCTCGACATCGCGCGGGCCAGGCGCAGCGTCTTGAAGCTGCCGCCTGGATCGACCATCGCGGAGCGGGGGAAGTCGACGTGGCCGGCGATCAGCGGTTCCACCGCGACGGTGGCTCCGCTGCTGCCGCCGGGGAGGTGGCCGGCGAGGGCCTGGGGTTCGACGTGGACTGCCATGAAGTCCCAACATAACCGCGCGCATCGCGCTTGTAGGCTGGCCGGCGATGGCTGAAAGCTCGCGTTCGCAGGTGTTTCGGGACGGTCTGCTCGACGGCAGGGTCGTCGTCGTGTCCGGGGCGGGGACCGGACTCGGCCGCGAGACGGCGTTGGAGATGGTGCGGCTGGGCGCGACCGTGGTGGGCTGCGGGCGGCGCGAGGAGCCGCTCGCCGAGACGGCGGCGCTCGCCGCGGGGCTGCCGGGCGCCTTCGGCCACGAGGTGCTCGACATCCGCGAGGAGGAGTCGGTAGACGCCTTCTTCGACGGCCTGCTGGAGCGGCACGGGCGCCTCGACGTGCTGGTAAACAACGCCGGCGGTCAGTTCCTCTCGCCGGCCGAGGCGATCACGCCGAAAGGCTTCCGCACGGTGGTCGAGCTGAACGTGACCGGGACGTGGCTGATGTCCCACGCGGCGGCGACGAAGGCCTTTATCCCGGGCGGCGGTGGCAAGATCCTCAGCGTCACCCTCTCGCCCCACAACGGGATGCCGGGGATGGTGCACTCCGGCGCGGCGCGGGCGGCGGTGGAGAACATGATGCGGACGCTCTCGATCGAGTGGGCGCGCTTCGGCATCACCACCTGCGCGATCGCCGCCGGCCAGTTCGCGACCGAGACGCTGCTGACGAAGTATCCGCCGGAGGTGGTCGGCCAGATCGCCCACTCGATCCCGGTCGGGCGCACCGGACGGCCGGAGGAGATCGGCTGGCTGCTGGCATACCTCGCCTCTCCGGCGGGGGACTTCTACTCGGGAACGACGATCACCATCGACGGCGCCCGCGACAACTGGGTCGGGCCGTGGCCGCCCGAGTCGGTCGCGACCGAGAGCGGCAGCCTCCCCGCCGAGCAGCGCCGCTAGCTGGGCTCGAGCACCACCAGCGGGATCTCGCGGTCGGTCCGCGCCCGGTAGTCCGCGTAGCCCGGCCAGACCGCGTCGGCCTTCTCCCAGAGCCGTGGCCGCTCCTCCGCCGTCGCCACCCGCGCCCGCACGCGCCGCCGCTCCCCGCCGACCTGCACGTAGGTGACCGGGTTCGCGCGGAGGTTGTGGAACCAGGCGGGGTGTTTCGGGAAGCCGCCTTTGGAGGCGACGAGGACGAGGTTCTCGCCGTCCGGGACGAAGAGGAGGGGAGTGGTGCGCAGGGCGGCGCTCTTGGCACCGACGTGGTCGAGCAGCAGCATCCGTCCTCGGCCACCGGGAACCCGCGCGCCGAGGCGCCCACCCGTCCTGCGATAGAGGAAGGTGTGGGCGCCCGCCAGCCGGTTGGTGACCGGCCAGAGCTGGTCGGCGTAGCGCAGGTAGAGCGGGTCGGACGCCCCAGCCTCTGGGGAGGCTGTGGCGCCAAACCCTCGCTTCGCTCCGGTTTGTCCCCGCACCTTCGCCATGCTCAGGTGTACATCCCCCCGAACATGCCGCCGGTGACGTTCAGCACCTGGCCGTGCACGTAGTTGGCCAGCGGCGAGGCGAGGAAGAGCACCGGGCCGGAGGCCTCGGCCGGGGTCGCCGGGCGGCCCAGCGGGATGATCGCCGAGGCCATCGCCCGCATCTGCTCGGGGATGCCGAGCTCGACCTTCTCGCCACTCGGCGTGGTCATCTCCTCGCCCGCCTCCTTGGCGGCGGTGAGCCGGGTTTCGACGAAGCCGAAGGCGACCGCGTTGACGTTGATCTTGAACTGGCCCCACTCCTTCGCCAGCGTTTTGGTCACGCCGACGACGCCCATCTTGGCGGCCGAGTAGTTGACCTGGCCGGCGTTGCCCATCGTCCCGGAGGTCGAGGAGACGTTGATCAGCTTGCGGAAGACCTCCTGGCCGTCCTCGCGCTCCTTCTTCGCGGCCTCGCGCCAATGCGGGGCGAGCGCGCGGGCGACGCGGAACGGCACGACCGTGTGGATGTCGAGCATCGCCTGGAACTGCTCGTCGGTCATCCGGTGGGCGACGCCGTCCCAGGTGTAGCCGGCGTTGTTGACGACGATGTCGATGTTGCCGAACGCGTCGACGCCCGCGGCGACGAGCTCGTCGGCCGCGCCCTCTTTGGTCAGGTCGCCCGCGAAGATCGCGGTCTCACCATCGATCTCGGCGGCCGTCTGCTCCGCTACATCCTGGTCGAGGTCGTTGATCAGCACCTTCGCGCCCTCGGCCACGAACAGCTCGGCGGTCGCCCGCCCGATGCCGCGTGCCGAACCGGTCACGATCGCGGCTTTGCCGTCCAGAAGTCCCATGTTTCCCCTCTCCTAGCTCGTGAAGTCGGTCGCGAGGCTACACGGACGGGCCGATCCTGGCTCGCCGGCCAGTTTCTCTGGTGTCCGCGCGGGGCGGCTTCGGGGCGCCTGCCCCATTGCTCTCGAGGCCCGGACGTGAGATGAATCCCCGCCGTGGGCGACGTCTTCTCCATCTTCCTGCTCTCGCTGCTGGCGATGTTCAACCCGACGCTGCTGGCGGCGGTGACGATCATGATGCTGCTGCCCGACCCGCGGAAGCTGATCACCGGCTACCTCTTCGGCGCCTGGGTCGCCAGCATCGGCCTCGGGTTGGCGATCGTCTTCTCCTTCCACCAGTCCTCCGGGGTGGAATCGAGCAAGAAGACGCTGAGCCCGCTCGAGGACCTCGTCTTCGGCGCGATCCTCGCCCTCGTCGGATGGGCGCTTATCTCGGGGCGGGTGGCGCAGATCAAAGAGGGCCGCAAACGTCGTCACGAGGAAAAGCACGGCCCGAAGGAGGAAAAGGAATCGCTCCCCGAACGCCTTCTCGGCCGCGGCTCGATGCGCATCACCTTCGCCGTCGGCGCTCTCCTCTCCCTGCCCGGCGCCTCCTACTTCGTCGCCCTCGACAAGATCGCGAAGCTCGGCTGGCCCTCCGTCTCCACGGCCCTCGCCGTGATCATCTTCTGCCTGATCCAACAGCTCCTCCTCGAGCTGCCCCTGGTCGGCTTCTGGCTGGCCCCGGAGCGGACCCAACGAGCCGTGGTCCGCTTCCGCGTGTGGATCGAGAAAAACGCCGCCCGAGCCGCCGGCTACGTCGCCCTGACCCTAGGCTGCCTCCTCATCATCAGAGGCACCGCCTACCTCATCTTCGGCTGACCCCAGCCAGCTGTTCCTTATGCCGGTATATCCCACATAAGGAACAGCGGAACGCGATCCGGCCATCAGCCCGCGATCCTCTTGAGCTCCTTGGGCCGCAGCAGCGCGACGAGCACGGACCCGTCGACCACCGCGATCCCACCCTTCTTCATCGCCACCTTGCCCCCGGTCAACCGCCCGACCTCGCGCGAGAAGTCCGGCTCATGGCCGACTAGCAACACGTCCCCGCGCCCTGCCGCGAGATCGAGCGCATCAAACGCCCCGCCCCGTAACGCCTCCGTCACCTCCACCTCGACCCCAAGCGCCTCACAAGCGAGCCGAGCCGTCTCCAGCGCCCGCACCTTCGGACTCGCGAGGCAAGCGTCGATCCCCACCCCAAGCTCCCGGAGCGCGATCCCGGCGTCCCGAGCCTGCCGCTCGCCCTTCTCGGTCAGCCTCCGCGCCGCGTCGTCCCCGGTCCCGTCCTCGGCCTCACCGTGTCGCAGCAGGTAGATCACAGGCCGAGAGTCTTACCGATGATCTCCTTCATCACCTCGTCGGTGCCGCCGCCGATCGGGCCTAGGCGGGCGTCGCGGACGGCTCGCTCGATGCCGTACTCACGGGTGTAGCCGTAGCCGCCGTGGATCTGGAGGGTCTGGTCGGCGATCTCGAGGATGGTGCGTTGGGTGAGGAGCTTGGCCATCGAGACCTGTTGGATGCAGGGTTGACCGGTGTGGAAGAGGCGGAGGGCGTCGTAGGTGAGGGCGCGGGAGACCTCGGCCTTGGTCGCCATCTCGGCGATCTGGTGGCGGATCGCCTGGAACGTGCCGATCGGCCGACCGAAGGCTTCGCGATCCAGGGCGTAGCCGATAGCGGTGTCGAGGAGGCGCTGCATCGCGCCGACGGCGCCGACCGCCATGAGGAGTCGCTCCCAGGCGAAGTTGGCCATGATCAGACCGAAGCCGCCGTTCTCCTCGCCGAGGAGGTTCGCGGCGGGGACCTCGACGTCGGTGAAGGAGATTTCGCCGGTGTCGGACGAGCGCCAGCCGAGCTTCTCCAGCTTGCGCGAGACCTCGTATCCCGGCATGTCGCGCTCGAGGACGAGGAAGGAGATGCCGCCGTGGCTGCCCGCCTCGGTGGTCTTACAGGCGCAGACGAGGAAGTCGGCGCGGACGCCGTTGGTGATGAAGGTCTTCGAGCCGTTGACGAGGTAGCCGCCGTCGACCTTCCGGGCGGTGGTGGCGATGCCGGCGACATCGGAGCCGGCGCCCGGCTCGGTGATCCCGAGCGCGCCGATCTTCTCGCCCGCGATCCCCGGAACGAGCCAGCGTTGGTGCTGCTCCTCGGTGCCGAAGTTGAAGATGGGAGGGAGGGCGATCGAGGTGTGCGCGTTCAGGCCCGCGGCGACGCCGCCCGACCCGCCGGAGCGCGCGAGTTCCTCGACCCACACAGCGTCATGCAGGTGGTCGCCGCCCTGTCCGCCGAGGCGCTCTGGGAACTTCAGGCCGAGGAAGCCGAGCTCGGCGCAGCGCCCGTAAAGCTCGCGGGGAAATTCTTCGGCACGCTCCCACTCGTCTACGTGCGGCGCGATCTCCGTGGTGACGAACCGCGCGACCGTCTCGCGCAGCTCCTCGTGCTCGGCACCGAACGGCGGCAGCACCGCCCGCGCGCCGTTGTCTTTGACGACGGGCGCGCTCATCTGGCCGAATGCAAATTCTCTGTAACGGACTCACAAATCTGGGTGGGCGGGGAGTACCGTCGAGCCATGGAGCGGACGAGGTGGACCGATGAGCGGGTCGACGATCTGGTGAAGACCGTGGATCGACGGTTCGACGACGTCGACCGACGCTTCGATCGCGTCGAAGGGGACATCGAGGATCTTCGGTCGCTCAATTGGTGGCTCTGGGCAACCACGATCTTCTGCATCGTCGGCCTCTTCGTGACGGTGCTGCTCCGGACCTGACGGAGCTCGGGCCTACAGCCCGTAGCTCCGCCCGATCACATCGAGCATCACCTCGTCGGTGCCGGCGCCGATCCGGTTGAGGCGGACGTCGCGGTAGGCGCGCTCGACCTCGTACTCCTTCATGTAGCCGTAGCCACCGAAGATCTGGATCGTGTCGTCGGCGACTTCGCAGGCGACCCGCGAGGCGTTGAGCTTCGCCATCGTGATCTCGCGCACCGGATACTCGCCGTTGGCGAAGCGCCAGGCGGTCGCGTAGGTGAGCGCCTTGGCGGCCTCGGTCTTCGTCGCCATCTCCGCGACCTTGTGACGGATGGCCTGGAACTTGCCGATCGGGCGACCGAAGGCTTCACGCTCCTGCGCGTACTCGATCGCTTTCTCGATCATCCGTTCCGCCCCCGCGTGGCAACCCGCGGCGGCAACCAGACGCTCGCCCTGGAGCTCCCAGGCGATGTGGTAGAAGCCCTTGCCCTCCTCGCCGAGGATCGCATCGGCCGGGACGCGGACGTCTTCGAAGGCCAGTTCGCCGGTGTCGGAAGCGTGCATGCCCATCTTCTCCAGCTCCGCCGAGACGCTGAACCCGGGCACGTGGTTGCCCTCGTCGTCCTTCAGGTCGAGCACGAAGAGGGTGATCCCGCCGTGGCGTTCCTCCGGGTTGGTCTTCGTCACCAGGACGATGAAGTCGGCGCGCGGCCCGTTGGTGATGAACGTCTTCGAGCCGTTGATGACGAATTCGTCACCGTCGCGAATGGCGGTGGTGCGGATTCCCGCAACATCCGACCCGGCGCCGGGCTCGGTGATCGCCAGGCAGCCGACCTTCTGGCCCTTCAGGCCCGGCTCGAGATAGCGCTTTTTCTGCTCCTCGGTGCCGAGCAGATGGATCGGCGGCAGCACCATGTCGGACTGCACCGCGAAGGCCATGTTCGTCCCGCCCGAGCCGGAGTAGCTCATGCACTCGGCTCGCACCAGGGAGTAGTAATAGTCGCCGCCCTGGCCGCCGTACTCCTCCGGGAAGCAGAGGCCGAGGAAGCCGAGCTCGCCCGCCCGTTCCATCGCCGAGGTGGGCCAGTAGGTGTCCTCCCACTCGTTGCGGTGGGGGTAGAGCTCGTTCTTCACCCAGGCCTGCATCGACTCGCGCAGGTCTTCGTGCTCCTGGCTGAAGATGAAGTGTTTGCGCCCTGCCGCGTGGTCGGGCTTGATGACGCTGGAGCCGTCTGAGGTCGCGGTCGCCACGGTTCTCTCCTCTGGTCGGTTTGACCGGGGCGCTCCCGTGCCCGCCCCGAAGGCGAGTGGACAGTAGCACTTCCTACTTTCGACAAGTCGACGACGAGGTGAAGCACCTGGCCCGTCGCCGCCAAGCGCGCGCTTATCCTGGGCTCATGCCAAAACCCCGCCGCCTTCTGCCGCTCCTCGCAGTCCTTGCCCTGCCCGCGCTTCCCGCCGCCGCCGGCGCTCGCAAGGCCCCCTCGACCTGCGACGGCAAGCGCGCGACTATCGTCGGCACCGATCGCAACGACGACATCACCGGGACCAAGGCGAGTGACGTGATCGTCACCGGTGGAGGCAACGACATCATCCACAGCCTCGGCGGCAACGACACGATCTGCGCCGGGGAAGGGGACGACCAGGTCTACGGCGGCACGGGCAGCGACCGGATCTTCGTCGAAGGAGGTAACGACTTCGTCGACGGGGAAACCGGCAACGAGTACATCGACGGCGGCTCCGGTGACGACCAGCTGATCGAGAACGAAGGCGACGGGACGATCAAGGGTGGCGCCGGCAGTGACGTGCTCACCGGCGAACGCGGCGTCGACACGCTCGAAGGAGGCCCCGGGAACGACCGCATCGCGGGCGGCATCGGCTACGACACTCTCCGCGGCGACGGTGGCGACGACACGATCCTGCCCGAAAAGGGTCGCGACACCGTGGACGGGGGACCGGGCTCCGACACCGCCGACTACTCGGCCGAACCGGCCGGGGTCGTCGTCGAACGCGCCAAGCACGCGAGCCAGGAGTCGGCCGGTCGCGACTCGCTGACCTCGATCGAGAACCTCACCGGCTCGCGCTTCGCCGACACGCTGATCGGGGACGCCGGCGATAATGTCCTGATCGGCGGGCCGGGACAGGACACGCTGAGGGGCGGCGGCGGGCGTGACACGCTGCGGCAGTGACGTTCGGAGCGGCGGCAAGGCGGTAAGTAGAACTTCCTACTTTCGATAAAGCGCTATGGTTCCCGACCGCATGGGTGCCGGGAGCTTCGACAAGGTCCTCTACGAGGTCGCCGACGGCGTCGCCACGGTGACGCTGAACGATCCGGAGAAGCGCAACATGCTCTCCGGCCAGATGCTCACCGAGCTCGTCGCCGCGATGGAAATGGCGCGCGACTCCGAAGCGGTGCGCGCGGTCGTCCTCACCGGCGCGGGGGACAAGGTCTTCTGTGCGGGTGCCGACCTCGGGGGCTTTGCCGCCGACGCCGCGCTGATCGAGAAACACTTCGCCTCCGACCTCTTCCTCGAGTTCTTCCGCCTGATGCCGGCGCTCGGCAAGCCCTCGCTCTGCGCCGCCAACGGCCACGTGATGGCGGGCGGCCTGGGACTCGCTCTCTCCTGTGACCTCGTGATCGCCAAGGAGGGCATCGCCTTCGCCACGCCGGAGATCAACGTCGGCGCCTTCCCCTACATGATCATGGCGCTCATCTACCGCGACGTTCCGCGCAAGAAAGTCAACGAGATGATGCTTCTCGGTGACCGGATGAGCGCCGAGGACGCCGTGGCCTTCGGCCTCGCCAACAAGGTCGTCGCGGCCGAGGAGTTCGACGCCGCGGTCGCCGACTGGGCGAGCCGCCTCGCCTCCAAGTCCCCGTTGCTGATGAGGCTCGGCCACGACGCGATGTACCGGCAGGCCGACATGCCGGTCGACGACGCGCTCGAGTTCCTCCGCTCGCAGCTCACGCTCACCTTCACGACCGAGGACATCCGCGAGGGCGTCCAGGCCTTCTTCGAAAAACGCGAGCCGAGGTGGAAAGGGCGCTGATGGCCACCGATCCGGAGACGGAGAAGCGCCACCTCCTGCCGGGTACCGCGCCACTCACCGAGCTCAACGAGCAGCTGCACGAGCGGCGCGAGGCGGCGCTCCTCGGCGGCGGCGAGGAGAAGATCGCCAAGCAGCACGAGCTCGGCAAGCTCACCGCCCGCGAGCGCGTCGACCTGCTCGTCGACGAGGGCACCTTCGTCGAGCTCGGCCTCCACGGCCGCCCGCACTTCGCCCAGCGCGCGATGGACAACGTCGAGGCGCCCGCCGACGGCGTCGTCACCGGCTGGGGCGACGTCGACGGCCGCCCCTGCTGCATCGCCGCTTACGACTTCACCGTGATGGCCGGCTCGATGGGGATGACTGGCGAGCTCAAGGTCGGCCGCCTGCGCGAAATCGCGTTGCAGAAGCGCATGCCTTTCGTCTGGCTCCTCGACTCGGCCGGCGCCCGCATCCAAGAGGCGGCGGGGTCGCTCTTCGCCGGCTCCGGCTCGCTCTTCCGCGAGGAGGTCGAAATGTCGGGCGTGGTGCCGATGGTCGCGGCGATGATGGGCCCCTGCGCCGCGGGCACCGCCTACATCCCGGCGCTCTCGGACTTCGTGCCGATGGTCGCCGGCCAGGGCGCGATGGCGCTCGCCGGGCCGCATCTCGTGAAAGCCGTGACCGGTGAGGACATCTCGATGGAGGACCTCGGCGGCGCCCGCGTCCACACCCGCATCAGCGGCGTCGGCGACCTCGAAGTGAAGGACGACGAAGAGTGCATCGCCGCGGTGAAGTCCTACCTCTCGTTCTTCCCGCCGAACTGGGAAGAGAAGCCGCCGCTGCGCGAGAGTGCCGATCCGGTCGACCGCATGTCGGAGAAGCTCCTCGAAATCGTCCCCGACTCCTCGCGCAAGCCGTACGACATGTACGACGTGATCAAGGAGATCGTCGACGACGGCGAGTACTTCGACCTGAAACCGAAGTTCGCCAGAAGCGTCATCACCTGCTTCGCGCGGTTCGGCGGCCAGCCCGTCGGGATCGTCGCCAACCAGCCGAAGCACCTGGCCGGGATCCTCGACAACGACTCCGCTGACAAGGCCGCCCGCTTCATCAACCTCTGCGACGCCTTCAACATCCCGCTGGTCTTCCTGCAGGACGTGCCCGGCTTCATGGTCGGCTCGAAGGTCGAGCACGCCGGGATCATCCGCCACGGCGCCAAGATGCTCTACGCGGTCAGCCGCGCGACGGTGCCGAAGGTGACCGTGATCGTCCGCAAGGCCTACGGCGCGGGCTACTACGTGATGTGCGGGAAGGCCTACGAGCCGGACCTGATCGTCGCCTGGCCGGGCGCCGAGATCTCGGTGATGGGGGCCGAGGGCGCGGTCAACATCATCGGCCGCTCCGCGATCGAGGCCTCCGACGATCCCGAGGCGACCCGCGAGGCGATGCTGAACGCGGTGCGCCAGAACATCGACCCCTATATCTCCGCCGGCAACGCGATGATCGACGACGTGATCGATCCGCGCGAGACCCGTCCCACGATCGTCAAGGCCCTGCGCATGTCCCGCAACAAACACGTGACGAAGCCGCCGAAACGACATGGGGTGATGCCTGTATGAGCCGCTATGAGGACCCGGTGATCATCAGCTGCTCGATCAGCGGGGTGATCGCCAACCGCGACCAGTGTCCGGCGATCCCCTACACGCCCGAGGAGTATGCGGCCGAGGCGCGGCGCGTGGTCGAGGAGGGGGCGTCCCAGATCCACATCCACGCGCGCAAGCCGGACGGCACGCCCTCGTATGAGGTCGAGGACTTCAAGGCGATCACCGAGGCGATCCGCGGCGCGGTCGATGACGTGATCATCAACTACTCGACCGGGGCGATCGGCATCCCGATCGAGAAGCGGCTCGAGTACCTGCGCGAGTGCCGACCCGAAGTGGCGGCGCTGAACATGAGCTCGATGAACTACGCGAAGTACTCCCGGCGGCGCAAGGATTTCGTCTTCAAGACGGTCTTCGAGAACAGCTTCGACACGATCATCGAGTTCCTCACCGCGATGCGCGACTTCGGCATCAAGCCCGAGCACGAGTGCTTCGACGCGGGCCACGTCGCCAACCTCGACCCGCTCATCGACATGGGCCTGCTCGAGCCGCCCCTCCAGATCTCCCTGGTGATGGGCGTGACCGGCGGCATCCGGCCGACCCCGCGCAACGTCACCTTGATGTCGGACCAGATCCCGGGCGGCCCCGAAGGCCCGAACCAGTGGCAGACGATCGGCATCTCCCGCGACCAGTGGAAACTGCTCGGCGCCGCGCTGGTCATCGGTGGCAACGTCCGCGCCGGGGTCGAGGACAACCTCTATCTCCCCGACGGCACGATGGCCCGCTCGAACGGCGACCTGATCGGCAAAGCTCGCCAGATGGCCGAAGACGTCGGCCGCCGCCCCGCCACCGTCGCCGAGGCCCGCGAGCTGCTCGGCATCACCGCCCGCTCCGCTGCCGCGGCCGCCTAGATCGGCCGCGATGGCGACCGACGCCACCGAGACGACGCAGCTCCTCCGCATGGGCGAGTTGGCCGAGGCCAGCGGCGTCCCCGCGCCGACGATCAAGCACTACCTGCGCGAGGGGCTTCTCCCGGAAGGCGTGAAGACGAGCCGCAACATGGCGTACTACCCGCCCGAGTTCGTCGACCGGATCCGGCTGATCAAGCGCCTCCAGGAGGAGCGCTTCATGCCGCTGAAGGCGATCAAGGGAGTGCTCGACGAGGGCACCGATCGGGCCGAGGCGCTCCTCGCCCTGGAGGACCAGATCCTCGACCGCGCCCTTGCCGGCGAGAAGACCCGCACCAGCGCCGCCGACGTCCGCAAGCGCTACGGCGTCCCCAAGGAGGTTCTTGACCGCCTCGCCGAGATCGGCGTCCTCACGCCCAACAGCCGCGGCTACTCGCCCTCCGACGTCACCATCATCGAGGCGATCAGCCGCTTCCGCGCGGGCGGTTACGACGAGCAGATCGGCTTCACCGTCTACGACACCTTGCGCTACAAAAAGGCGCTCGAGACCCTCGTCCGCGAGGAGGTCGACATGGTGATGAACCGCCTTGCCGGCGAGGTCCCTCCAGAGCGCGCCGTCGAGATGCTCGAATCCGGCGCCCAGCCCTTGAAGGACCTGATCGCCTCCCTCCACACCAAGCTCCTCGTCGCCGAGCTCGAAAGCCGCCGCGGGTGAGGACCGCGCTCGTCACCGGCGCCTCGTCCGGGATCGGGCGCGCGACGGTGCGGCGGCTCGACGGGGCGGGGTGGAAGGTCTTCGCCGGGGTCCGCAGGGAGGAGGACGCGGCGGCGTTGCGGGCCGAGGGGTCGGAGCGACTCGAGCCGCTGATGCTCGACGTTCTCGAGCCCAAGGCGATCGACGCCGCGGCGGAGCGGGTCGGGGCGGAGCCGGGCGGTCTCGACGGGCTCGTCGACAACGCGGGCGCCGCGGTGGCGGGGCCGCTGGAGGCGCTGCCGATCGAGGACTTCCGCCGCCAGGTCGAGCTGAACCTGACCGCGCAGCTTGCCGTCACCCAGGCGATGTTGCCCGCGATCCGGGTCGCTCGGGGACGCGTCGTCCTGATCAGCTCGGTGGGCGGCCGGGTCGCCTTGCCGATGACCGGGGCCTACCACGCGGCCAAGTTCGGGCTGGAGGGGCTGGGGGACAGCCTGCGCCAAGAGCTGGCACCGTGGGGGATCAAGGTGGTGCTGGTCGAGCCGGGCTCGATCGACACGCCGATCTGGTCGAGCGGCGAGAAGGACGCCGACCGGATCTTCGAGGCGGCATCGCCGCGGATGCGCGAGCTCTATCGCGGCGCGGTCGAGCGCTACCGGCAGGTCGTCAAAGACACCGCCGAGCGGGGCGTCCCGCCGGAGAAGGTCGCGGCCCGGATCGAGCACGCCCTGGAGGCGCGCCGGCCGCGCGCCCGTTACCTGGTCGGGCTCGACGCGCAGGTGATGGTGCGGCTGAAGCCGCTGCTGCCGACCCCGGTCTTCGACCGCCTGATCTCCCGCGCGATGGCCTTCCCGAAGCCGCCTGACGCTGATTCTTAGGCGCTCCGCGGGCGCTCGCCATCGGTCGAGCCCCGGAAAGGCGCCTATACTGGCACCTTGATTGACCCGTCAATCGGTTTTACCTTGCCCCGACGGGGTGCCGAGAAAGCGCCGTAAAACGCACCAATGCGCGTCGCCGCCGTACAGCTCAACTCTAACGCCGACAAGGCCCGGAACCTGGCGAGCGCCGAGGCGCTGGTCCGTGCCGCCGCGGCCGACGGCGCCGAGCTCGTCGCGCTGCCGGAGAAGTGGAACCTGCTGGCAGCCGGCGAGGACCTCGCGGCGGGCGCCGAGCCGCTCGACGGCCCGAGCCTGACCGCCGCCCGCGGCTGGGCGCGGACGCTCGGAATCCACCTTCTCGCGGGCTCGATCTCCGAGCAGGTCGGCGACGGCGAGAAGCCGTTCAACGCCTCGGTGCTGATCGGTCCCGACGGGGAGGACCTCGCGATCTACCGCAAGATCCACATGTTCGATGTCGACGCGGGCGGCGTCGCCTACCGCGAGTCGGCCCACGAGCAGCCGGGCACCGACATCGTCACCGCGCCGGTCGGAGACCTGGTCGCCGGGCTCACCGTCTGTTACGACCTGCGCTTCCCCGAGCTGCACCGGATCCTCGCCGTGCGCGGCGCCCGCCTGATCACCGTCCCCGCCGCCTTCACCAGCGCCACCGGCCGCGACCACTGGGAAGTCCTGCTGCGAGCCCGGGCGATCGAGAACGCGGTCTTCGTCCTCGCCCCCGGCCAGGTCGGCAAGGCGCCGCCGCACTACGACAGCTACGGGCGCTCGATGATCGTCGACCCCTGGGGCGTGGTGCTGGCGACCGCCCCCGACGAGGAGTGCTTCATCGCCGCCGACCTCGACCTCGCCGCCCAGGAGCGGGTGCGCGAGTCCCTCCCCGCCCTCGCCAACCGCCGCCCGGAGGTCTACGTCTGATGGAGCAGCGCTCCGCCCAGCGCTCCGCCGCCGTCGACAAACGCCGGCAGATCCTCGACGCCGCCGTCACGGTCTTCGCCCGCCAGGGCTTCCACGCCACCCGCGTCTCCGACATCGCCGACGAGGCGGGGGTCGCCTACGGCCTCGTCTACCACTACTTCAACTCCAAGGACCAGGTCCTGAACGAACTGTTCCTCGAGCGCTGGTCGTTGCTGCTCGCCGCGATCGAGGAGGCGGAAAAGACCGACGCCTCCCACCGCGACAAGCTCGGCGCCTGCGCCGGCTTCATCTTCGAGTCCTACCGGCACGACCCGGAGCTGATGAAGGTGATCATCGTCGAGGTCACGCGGGCCGCGAACTCGTTCGGCCGCACCCATCTGGAGGAGATCCGTCGCGCCTACGAAGGGATCGCGAAGATCGTCGCCGACGGCCAGGCGGCGGGCGAGTTCCGCTCCGACATCGCCCCGCGCTTCGCCTCGCAGGCCTTCTACGGCGCCGTCGAGCAGCTCCTCACCGAGTGGATCTTCGACGACGTGGAGGTCGCCGAGGCCCGCTTCGACGAAGCACGGAACCTTCTCGTGACCACCATCTGCGACGGCCTGGAGCCGCGCTGACTAGGGTTTGACCCTCATTCCCAGGGGAAAGGTCGTACGAGTGGACAACGAGTTGGCAAAGAGGCTGGTCTGGAGCGGGCTGTTGGCGGCCACCGGTGCGTTGGCGAGTATCGTCGCGGCGCGACTTGCCGCCGTCGTCTTCCGCCGCATCTACGGTGAAGACCCGCCGGAGTAACCCGCCCGACCGAGAGAGGGAGACCCCGATGCCCGACAGCCAGACGCCACCCACCCAGCCACAGACGCCACCGCCGGTGCCGCCGCCGAACGACCCGAAAGAGGAGCGCAAGCTCGGCGAGCTCGTCTTCGACGTCACCGAAGGAGTCTCCGGCCTCGTCCGCGAAGAGATTCAGCTCGCCAAGGCCGAGGTCTCCGAGAAAGCGGGCAAGATCGCCAAAGGCGCGGTCGTCGGCATCTCCGCCGGGGTCTTCGCCTTCCTCGCCCTGATCCTCGTGATGGAGGGGATCGCCTGGCTGCTGAACGAAGAGGTCTTCGACGGCAAGACGTGGCCCGGATTCTTCATCGAGGCCGCCGTCTTCCTGCTGATCGCCGCGCTCGCCGCGCTGATCGCCTACAAAGCGGTGAAGGCCGGCTCGCCGCCGGTGCCGACCCAGGCGATCGAGGAGGCCAAACTCACCAAAGAGATGCTGAAAGGGGACGCCGAAAAATGAGCGTCGATCCGAAACCGGCGCGGCCTTCGACCGGGGGTCAGCCCGGCCGCTCTGCCGAGCAGATCCGCAAAGACATCGAGGCCCAGCGCCTGCAGTTGGGGACGAACGTCGAAGCGCTGCGCGGGAAGGTCACCGAGGTGACCGACTGGCGCCGCCAGGTCGAGGACCACAAACAGCAATTGATCATCGGCGCCGCCGCGGTCGGGTTCCTGATCGGCATCAAACTGATGCGCGGCCGCAGGCGCCGGAAACGCGGGTACTAGGCGCGCAGGACTGCGTTCTTCCGGTCGGCCCCGCCCGTCCGAGTCACGTCCCGGGCGTG
>JBOGYZ010000133.1:0-15927 GCA_050697015.1 Solirubrobacterales bacterium | reverse complement strand
CTCCCGCAGGGGACGCTGTTGGACCTACAAAGGCTTCCTCACGGGATGCCGACCACCGAGGACGAGACGAGAAACGGCGACCACCTCAAGTTCCTTTGGTTCTGAGCGTCGTTGGACGGGCCGAGGTGGACGCGGTTCTAGATCGGCTGAGGGAGGAGGTGTCCGTTGCCGTGGCGAGGTCAGAGTAGATGATTTTGGCTTGCCGGCGGCCATAACGGGGGCGCACAGGTGAGGTCGCAACCCCGGGGGCAGGTGGCTCTCCAGCAGGCGCCGCCAGCGCTCGTCACCCAGCCGGGCGCTCGATGGAGCCGCCCTCGGCCGGCTGGGGGCCGAGCGGTCGCAGGTTCAAATCCTGTCTCCCCGATTCTTCAGAGGCGTCCCGGGAAGGCGGTTCCGCGATATCGCCACCTTTATTGCCTTGACCCCCTAGGCGACCGGGTGTAGGACAACTCAAGGCGCGCGCTGGAGCGCGTCGACGACGATTGGGGATTTGCAATGAACCGAGTAATGGCAGACTGCCGCCGCTTCGAGAGCGACTCCGACTGCACCCTGACGATCATCGGCGAGGAAGAAGAGGTCGTGGCCGCCGCGGCACAGCACGCTGCTGTCGTCCACGGCCACGAGGACACCGCGGAAATGCGCGAGCAGCTTCGCGGCATGTTGGAGCCCGAGACCGCGTACATCCCCGGCAAGCGGGAGACGGAACCACTTCCGGGCTGATCGGGCATGTTAGGTAGTAACTAACGATCATCATCACCTTCACGCCCGTCGGGGGCGCCGCTGCGGCGCAATCGATGAAGGTGACCCTGAAGCTCTTCAGACTCGACCCCTGGGTCGCGGTGCCGGTCGAGATGTCGCACGGCTTCGTCGATGGTCGTCCCGGCACCGATCGGGCGGGGATCGATTCAGCCCCTCCACGACCGACCGGGATCGTGGCGCCGTTGGTGTGGCTTGCCGCAAAACCTAGGGTGCGGTGGCGGCCCAGCTGCCCGACGTCCCGGTAACCCCCCAGTTTCTGCAGGTTCGGTATCAGTCGCGCGGCGACGAAATCGTCGAACGCCTGGCGCGACTCCCAGAAATCGATCACGCCCCAGCCGCCCTGGATCGGCCCGGCGGAGTGGACGATCATCCGGGCCGGAGGATCGGTGTCGATCTCCATCACCCCATGTGCCGGGTCGTAGTTCTCCTGCGTGCCACCCTCGAACTTCAGCCTGATGCCGCTCGTTGGCGTGGTCCTGAAACGACCGGTTGGCCAGATCGGTGAAGATCTCCGCCTGGTCTACCAGGTGCCTTCCTGTGTCGTCCTGTGGCGCTGGCGGATCGTCGCCGGTGGTGACAAGCGGGGCCGCCCGGGATAGAGTCCGACCGCAGGCGACCAAGGAGTCTGATGTCAATCGCGGTATCGATCTCCCAGCTGCTCTTGGCACTCATCTTCGCCTCGGCAGGCGTCGCCAAGCTCCTCGACGTGTCGGCGACCGAAGGAGCGCTGGAGGGATTCGGGGTCCCGGAGGCACTGCGCCCGACCGGGGCGATCCTGATCCCGCTCGCCGAGTTCGCGGTCGCCGCGGCCCTGATCCCGGCTGCGACCGGCCGCTTCGGAGCGCTCGCGGCCGCCGTCCTCCTCGTGGTCTTCAGCGTGGCGATGATCCGCGTGCTCCTCAGCGGGTCGGCGCCGGACTGCAACTGCTTCGGAGGGGCGGCCCAGACGCGGGTAGGTCGAGGCGCCCTACTTCGCAACGGCGTCCTGACCGTGGCCGCGGGGTTCGTCCTACTCGGCGGCGAATCGGTCGGAGCGCTGCACTGGATCACCGTCCCGGCGCCCGGGGACCGCGTGGTCATCTTCTGCATGGCGGCCGTCATCGTCGGACTCAGCTGCTTCTGTTGGATGCTGCTCAGGCAGAACGGAAGACTGCTCCGAGAGATGGACTCCCTGGACGACGGAAGCGTGCCGGGGTCGGATCGCGGGGTGCCCGTCGCGCTCCCGACCGGAATGCCGGCGCCCGACTTCACCGCCACCTACCTTGACGGCGCGCCCGTCTCGCGAGACTCACTGCTGAGCCGCGGCCTTCCTGTCGCGATGTTCTTCACCGATCCGGGCTGTGGTGCCTGCGACCTCGTGCTCGATGCGGTCGCCGAGGTCCAGAGCGGCCAGGCCGATCGATTGACCCTCGTGGTCATCAGCGGCGGAGTCATCGATCGCATCAAGCAGAAGTCCACCGAATTCGGGTTGGACCAGGTCATCCCTCAGACTGACCAGGAGCTCTTCGATCGATACCGGGTGAACGGTTTCCCGGCCCTGATCCACCTGACCGTCGACGGTACGATCGTGGGGCCGCCGGCGCTTGGCGCCGATCCCGTTCGTGCTTCGCTCCTGGCAGCGAACGTGACGCCAGTGCGTGCGATGGAGGTCGTCGCGTGAGCGCGACCCAAACCGGCGCATCACCGGTCGCCGCGACCGTCGACCGCTACCGCGGACTTCTCGCCGAGGACGCCTCCGACTACACCGTTGCTCTGCTGGCGCTCGCCAAGGCCAATGCGAGCGGGACCGCCGGCTTCAACTCGCCCTCGCCCCAGGATGCGGTGGCACTCTCTGTCCTTGCCCGTTGGAGGCGGCATGCCGGGCACGCGGCCAAACGGATTGGCACCCTGCCGGCCGACTCCAACGGCAAGGAGTTGGCCACGCGCTGGCTGACCTCGCTGATCGCCTCGCTCGATCTACAGGAGCAAGCGCTCTCCCTGATCGATCCGGCGGCGGCGGCCGACGCCTCGCGAGGTGCCGCGGCGGCGCTCCTCAGAACGAAGCACCTCCAGGCCCGTTTGGAACGGAAGCTGTCATGAGCCGCGAGTTCAAGGACAGCTGGCTCGACTCGCTCGCCCGATGGACGGTCCGGGGGCACGAGACGCGGGCGCCCGCGGCCACCGCCTCCGGGGGCACCACCAGGCGGAGCGCCCTGCGGCTCGCGGCGGGCGCCGCGGGTGCGGCGGCCCTGGGCGGGCCGTTGGGCCTTGCGGGCCCTCCCCGGGCAGCGGCCGATCAGGCCTCCCGCTCGAAATGCGTGTCCGAAAGCTTCAAATCGGTGTACGCCGTCTTTCAGGCATGTGTGAAGACGCCGCTCGAAGAACTGGAAGAAGCGCTCGAACTGCTCCGTCTCTATGAAACCGTCCCGCCACCGAAGACGGCCGCGAAGAAGAGGCGGCAGAAAAAGGAGGTCGCCAGGATCATCCGCAAACGCGAAAAGGCAATTGCAGACTCCGAGTTCTGCAACATATTGTTTGCTCGGGAACGAGCCGAAGGCGAAGAAGCATGCCAATCGCAAGCGAAGCCTCCGGCCGAAAGCACCAACGGCAGTGGCAACGTGACCCCGGGCTGCGAACCGGGATACCTGCTCTGCGGCGACTACTGCTGCGACCTCTCGGTTGCCACCTGTGCGGGATGCCAGACGCCGACCTGCTGTCGGATCGAAGGCAACTGCTGTCCGGGCGGCGCGGCGGCCTGATCGCCGCCCCGTCTTGAGCTGATCACCCGGCCCGCACAGCGGAGCGACGCTGGATCGTGAACGTAGAAAGGCTCAACCTCACCATCCGACCGACTGCCCGAGTGGCGCATATCCCGTCAACTCCCTGGGGTATGGGCGTTCCGCGCCCTTGTCCGCGGCGCGGTCCGGCACAACAGGGCGACTCACCACTGGCCTCGAGCCTGAATCGACCTGTGCCACCCAGCGCCGGCACCTCGGTCGGCACCGTGAAGTCGCCCCCGCGCCACCAGACCGGTTGTCGGGTTGTGAAATCGCCGGCGAGGGCGAGGCGGAGCGTCTATACCTAGACCTTGGACCAGAACGAGGGGATTGAAGATGAGCGATAAGACCAGAACCGATCACCCCGCGGCGGCAGGGAGAGGGGAAGGGGGTATCCCGGAGGGGAGGGGGGCGCCGGGCAACCATGACGACCTCAAAAAGGCCGCCGAGAGTGCCGGACGGATGGCGAAGCAGTTGGGAGCAACCGCGGCGAGGACAGGCCCCGCGACGGCCGGGACGAAGGCGGCCAGGGCAGCCGCTAAATGGATCCTGAACTAGACGGAAGGGCCCGGCGTTTCTGATCCCCTGCGTTCTGCCGGAGGCGGCGCTCCGAGGTCCCTTCGTCGGATACGGCCCAGATTTGGGGGTTGGGGACGCGGGGACGCGTGGGGACGAGGCCGGACACATCTGGCGGTCGGGTCCACCGGCTGGGGGCCGAGCGGTCGCAGGTTCAAATCCTGTCTCCCCGATTCTTCTGAAGCCGCTAAGCGGGCTAGCGGATTTTCCCGGTTTTTCGGTCGGCCCCACCAGGGCCCCGTGGTATCGCGCGTTGTGACTACCTCGGCCAGTCCAGACCGCCCTCCCGTAATCCTGATTCTCCGCGACCTCTTGTTCGATGCTGGGGCGCTGGTCGTCGGTGAACGCCGGCCAACCGAGGCGCTCAAGTCTCTTCCGGTTTTGGCCGATATCCCCACCTATTCGCAAGTAGCGGGAGCGCAAAGCACCGCCGAGGGAGGCCCAGAACACCGATGAAACGCAGAGCGAGCGCCGCGACGACGGCATTGATATCCCTTAGCGTCCTCTTCCTCCTGATCGCGATCCCCGCCGCCGCCGCTCCCTGGTCTCCGACGACCGACATCTCGGCCGGGGGCATCGCGAACGAAACCGGCCGGGTGGCGTTCGACGGAGCGGGCAACGCGGTGGCGGTCTTCCGCAACTCGAGCGGCGGCGAACACGTCCAGGTCGCGGAAAGGCCGGCCGGCGGCAGCTGGCAGCCGCCGGTGAACATCGCCAGTTCGCCCTATGCGCCGCTATTCTTCGCGATCGCAATCGACCCTTCCGGCGACGCTGTCATGGCCTGGAGCCAGTTCGACGGCTCGCACGAGGTCGTCGAGGCAGCCGTGGGTAGTGCCGGCGGACCCTGGGGGGCGCCGGTCGAGATCTCCGGTGCCGGAACCGAATCACAGCGGCCGCGGGTAGCGTGCGATCCGTCCGGAGCAGCGGTGGTCGTCTGGGAACGCCTGCTCGGAACGCGCTTCGAACCGTGGGCCAAAACCAGCGTCCAGGCGGCTTCGATGAGCGCTGCCGGCGTCTGGGGCGCGCCGGTCGATCTGTCGGTCCCGGGCGCCGAAGAATCGACGCCGACCGTCGCCTTCGACAGTGCCGACACGGCGACCGCGATCTGGGAGCGTCGCAACCCCAACCACGAAATCGAAATCGCCGAACGGCCGGCGGGCGGCGGCTGGGGACCGACGTCCGTGCTCTCGGTTCCGGGGGGTAACGCGGTCGAACCCGAAGTCGCCGGCGATCAGGCCGGCGACATCGTCGCGACCTGGACTCAGTACAACGGCAGTTGGACCGTCTGGAGCGCGCTCCGACCCCCCACCGGCCCGTGGGGGGCGCCGATCGAAATCTCCACGCCCGGTAGGACCGCCATCAGCCCGCGGCTCGCCGTCGACCCCGCCGGCGATGCCGTCGTCGTCTGGCAGACCTTCACCGGGTCCTACTTCGACGCCGAAGCCGTTGTCGGCCATCGCGGCGCCTGGGGAGCGCCGGCCGTACTGTCGCCCCCCGGCGTGGGAGCCAGCGAACCTGAAGTCGCCCTCGATCTCGACGGAGATGCGGTGGTGGTCTGGACCAATGTCGGCACCGCCGAAGTCGCGACGAAGACGGCCGCCGGGAGCTGGCAAACGCCGATCCAGGTGGCTGGCCCGCGCGGCGACGAGAGGAGGGTCGCGGTCGACTCCGACGGCAACGCGATCATCATCGGGCGACGCGAAGGGGGCCAGGCAGTGCAGGCGACCAGCCACGAAGCCGCCCGCCTCGTCATCGCTGCCACCGGCACCGGGTCCGGGACCGTGTCTAGCACCCCCTTGGGGATCGAGTGCGGTGCGTCCTGCGCGGCTCAGTTCGACGACGAAGCCGTCGTGACCCTGACCGCCGCCGCCACGGCGGGGTCCACCTTCGACGGCTGGTCGGGGGACTGCGCCGGAACCGAACCCTGCACCGTGACGATGAGCGGCGCCCGATCGGTAGGGGCGAACTTCACGGCGGAAAACTCGCCGCCCGGGCCGATGCCGCCCCCCCCGCCGCCCCAGGACCCCCCGCCGCCCCAGGACCCCCCGCCGCGAGCGCTCGGTGAGCCCACCTCTCCGTCCTGCGTCGCGGTCGGCACCTCGGCCGGAACCTTCGTCCCCGTCCCCGGCTCGGGCCCCTCGACCAGAGGCGTCCGGGCCAGGATCAGCGTCGGCACCCCGTCGCAGGTCGTGGTCGCCCCCAGCCTCACCTACACGACGAACGGGAAGGAGCGTTCGGTCGTCCTCGCGCCCCTCGGCCTCCACATCGCGACGGCTCGCAACCTGCGGATCCCACTCCCGGCGAACCTTCGCGGCGCCCTGCCGCCCGGTACCAAGGTCGAGCTGACCATGCGCATCTCCGCGACCGCGGATTCGGCTCCCCGATGCGGTCCAGCCGCGGTCACCGTCCGCCACTCGAAGATCAAGGTAGTGCGGATTCTGGCGACCGCGCAGCCCGGAGTCGCCTATTCGAAGTGAAGTCAAACCGGCCGGCGCGGATAACCCCGGCACCGACCTCTCTACGACCATCGGCGAGCGGAAACCCTGTCCTTTCTCGTCCGTGATCCGGCGGAGGTCGCACGGTACTCGACCGCCCTCGATGCTCTTCGAGAATGGCCCGAAGGTACCTACAGCTGTCCCGAGGACGACGGTTCCATGGTCGAGTCCATGCCCGGAACTGACCGGCCTTCCCGCCGGCGGTCTCGATCGCCTCCCGTAGTACCACGCTTGGTACCGGATGCATCGTCCGATCTGTCCTCGGGGTTGTCGGTCGGGGACGCGGGGGACGGAGGGGCGCGTCCGGACGGAAAGAGCAGTCGGGTCAGCTGGCTGGGGGCCGAGCGGTCGCAGGTTCCAACCCTGTTTCCCCGATATTCACTGCCGCCCTCGCAGGCTCTGCAAAGCCGCGCGCGAGCGGATTTGTGGCCCTTCGTCGTTTAGCCTATGGCCTACCGTGAGGATTAACGGAGCTTCTAGGCGGGGCCGGCGCGGACTTTGGACCGCGCCCGCGGTGGTTCTCCTTGTCGCCGTCGCGTTCACGGGAACGGTCGGTTCCAGTCTCGCGAGCAGCACGGAACCCGTGATCGGTCCCTGGAAGGGCAAGACGAAGCAGGGCTTTCCGATCTACCTCGGTGTGCGGGAAGGGCCGGCGGTGACGAACGTGCGCCTCACCTACAAGGACGTCATCTGCGGGAAGGCGAACCTCAAGAATCAGACCTTGACGATGACGGTCGACGAATATGGGCACTTCTCGGGGGTCGTTTATCCCAACAACGGCGGGGTGGAAGTCGAAGGCAGCTTCGCCGGGCCGAACAGCGTGAGGGGCGCCATCGTGGCGGGGGAAGGGAGCGGCCTGCCTGGATGCGTTGGCGGCAGGTTCCCATTCACCGCGCACCCGCAGAGCTGAGCCCTGTCTGATCAGGATGCATTGCTACTGGTACTGCTCGTGGGGAATTCGACGACGCACGGCACGAACGTTGTTCGCATCCGGCTCGCGCGGGTTTCGCCGGCCGGGCGAGGGTTGTGCGAGTCGACTCCGTGCTTCGGGCCCCGGCCGGGTTCAAGGGCAGCCGTATTGACCGGAGGGGCCACAGCGGTAGCTGACCCCGGAGAATCTAATGGTGGTGTCTTCATAGAACGGGCCGCTGGTCGTCACTTCGCCGGTCGGCAGGATAGCGACGTCCATGGCTTCATAGGTCTCAAATCCGGTATCGCCCTCGGGCCGGTAGCCCCGCGGCAGTTCGAAGACGAGCGTGCTTGGGCCGACCCCCGCAGCAGCGCAAAAGGCGGCGGTGCCTTCGAGGTGCACGAAGCCGAGTGGGTCCCGGTAATAACGAACCGGGTTGGCGATTTCCGAATACCAGAAGTCCCATCGTGCGCAGAGGCTCGGGTCGTCTACTGGAGATGCGATCGGAAGATTGGCGTTGGTGAAAGTCGCCCCTTCGGCCGTCAACAGTTCGGAACCTTTCAGCCCTCCTACCGTCTCGGCATCGAGCCCGGAGCCTTCGCCATCTACCTGCTTGAGCTTTTCGAGTACCTGGCTCGGGGTTTCGGGGGAGCCATCAGTCCCGGGGGTGCCCTGGACGCCCCGTTCCCCCTGAATCCCTTGCTCCCCGGGTTCCCCTCGGACTCCCCGTTCCCCGGCTTTTCCCCGGACGCCATGCTTCCCCTGTTGGCCCTGTAGACCTGCGTTGCCCTGGTCGCCCTTCGGCCCCTGCGCCCCCATCGGCCCCGTCTGCCCGGTGAGCGTCGACTTCGCGGACGAACTGAGCTTTGCCGGCGTCACCGCTTCGTTCTCGAGCTGCTTCGGTCCCACGCTGTTTTTCGGGAGCTGCGTCGCGGCGTAGCTGGCGCCGCCGAGAGCAATGAAGAGTGCGATCGTCGCCACGATATTCGCGTAGGTCAGGTTCCCGCAGAGTCTTCTCATCCGATTTCATCGGCACAGGCGGTCCGAGGCCTTGAATGCAGGTCCGGACCCGACCGCCACGGTTCGGCCGCAGGGTCCGGTCACTTGACCTGTCCGCAGCGCCTGCATGCCGCCGAGTCTCATCCATGATCCGGGCGACCCACCCGTGCCGGGGTCGTCGCGATTCAGGCGCTGGGAGACCGGCCGCCTTCGTCAGCCGGCGCTCGCCCCCGCCCCGCCCGGGCCGTAATAGTCCCCGACCTGACCGCGGGCGTCGGCGTCGAGCTCGGCCTCGCCGAACTTCGGGGAGTCCTTGATCTGGTCCTTCGTCCGCGACACGTAGACCTTTTCCTCCTCCGGGTCGATGCGCTCGATCACACCGGCAGGCAGGACGACCTTCTTCCCAAAGATCCATGGACCGGTGTCGACGACCAGGCCGTGGGCGTTCTCCTCGTAGGTCGCCTTGTCGACCTTGCCGATGCTGCCGTCGAGAGCCTCGACTCCGAAGCCGGTCACGTCGATGCCCTGGGTCGGATCGGCTCCGATCCCCGAATCCACAGCGAACACCCACATCTCGATGATTTCCTCAGCCACGATTTCCTCCTTCGGTTGAACTGGCCCGTCGGGCCTTCGGCGTGTGCCGGCGCGGGCCCGGAGACAACCGAAGTGCGGGCCCGTGGCGCGAACCCCGGAGAGCCTGCCCTCCGGTCGGGTCGCTTCAATGCGAGCCGCGTCTCTCGGCGGCACGGCCCTCGCGGCAACCCGTGGACTGTGTACCCGTCGCATGCGCGTTCAACCCCGCCATGGTCGACTCCGTTGAGTTGGACGTCTGCCCGACCGCCACCGCCATCGAGGCGTCTGCTCGCGGCCCCGCTCCGACCGCGCTGAGCAGGATGCTTCCGGGGAAGGTCACGGGAGCCTCCTCAGAGATCTGGTCTGGGCTGGTTCCCTCTGATGCGAGCTACCCCGCGGCCATCGGCCAAACACTCCAGGACGGTGTTCCGGGCTTACCCGTCCGAACTTCCGGATGCGCGCCGGTTCGTCGCCCAACGCGTCGAGCCGTACACCTGCTTGAGAGATCCGCCTCCTCTCACCTGAGCCGTCAGTGGTAACGACAGGATTTGCTCGATAGGTGCACCGGCTGGGGGCCGAGCGGTCGCAGGTTCAAATCCTGTCTCCCCGATAGCACTGCCGCGCCGGCAAGGCCGCGCGGGCGTTTGTCTTTCCGGGCGGAGCGGGGCGATGCGGGGTGATGCGCGCCGATCAGTGATGCACGCGTGACAGCGGTACAAGCGTGGTACAGAATCAGCGGCGGAGTGGAAAAGGCGGCGCCCGGTCCCGGTCGGCGAGGTGAACGAATCGCGGAGTGCGACGAGAGGAGGAAGCTCAGATGAGAACGTTCCTGGTGGGCTCCGTCGTGATCGGACTGGTGCTGGCCGCGGGACTGATCGCGGGGTGCGGTCGTAGTGCGCAAACCGCATCGTCGACCGCAGCCCCCGATACGCCATCGTCGGTCACCGACCTCGACCCGATGACGCCGGCGGCCGGCGGCGAGACCGGCAAGGTCACCTGGGCCCTGTACCGGCCGGTGCAGACGCTCGACCCGGTGCACGCCATCGACTACCCCGAGAACACCGTGATCTCGGCGATGTGCGAATCGGTGTTGCGTCAGGAACCCGACGGCAGCATCGGCCCCGGCCTGGCGACGCTGACCTACGAAGGTCCGACGAGGCTGGTCCTGAAGCTCCAACCGGGGGCCACTTTCTGGGACGGCGAGCCGGTGACCGCCGCGGACATCGCCTGGAGCCTCGAACGGAACCTGGACCCAGCGGTGGCCAGCTTCTACCTGTCGTCCTTCGAAGTGATCGGCTCAATGACGCCGGCGAGCAAGTCGACCCTGAAGATCCGGCTGAAGCATCCCGACTACGAATTCGAAGGCGAACTCTCCTCCACCGGCGCCGTGGTGTTGGAGAAGGCCTACTCGGCGGGCCTCGGCAAATCGCTCGGTGCCCCCGGTGGCAGCATCATGTGCAGCGGTGCCTACAAGCTCGGGGACTGGAACGGCGAAGTGCTCACGCTGGTCCGCCAGCAAGGCTATTGGGGCGGGGAAAAGGCGAAGGCGCAGGAGATCGACTTCCGCGGCGTCCCCGACGAAGCGGCGCTCACCGCCGGCCTGAAGACCGGCGAGATCTCGGGTGTCTACACGCTGCAGCTGCCGACCATCGACGAGCTGAAAGCCGATCCCTCGGTCAAGGTCTACGAAGGGTCCTCTTACGCGACCGCGGCCTTCGCGATCTCCAACCTGGAAGGGGTGCTCGGGGACGTCGAGGTGCGTCGGGCGCTCTCGCTGGCGTTCGACCGCCACTCCTACATCGAAGGGGGCTTCAAGGGCACCGCGATCGCGCCGCGGACCTTCGTCAACCCCGGGACCTGGGGCTACGGCAGGAAGGTCTTCGAAGCCGACTGGAACAAGCTGCCCGAACCGGAACAGGACGTCGCGGCGGCGAAGAAGTTGATCGAGGAAGCGGGCGCCGCCGGGCAGACCCTGACGATCGGGATGAGCAACGAAATCTCCGCGATCTCGACCGCCGCCAACGCGGTCCGCGCGGCGGCTGAATCGATCGGCCTGAAAGTGCGGTTGAAGAGCGTCTCGGCACCGCAGTTCATCGGCTTCTTCAGCGATCCGAAGGCACGCGAAGGCCTCGACGGCTTCCCCACGATCAGCTATCCGGGAAGTGCCGAACCGGCGAATCTCTATGGCTTGATCGTGATGCCGAACGGACTGGACAACTTCGACGGCTTCTCCGACCCGCGGATGCAGAAGGATCTGGAAAAGGCACGGCGGACGGCCGATCCGGACGCGCGGGCAGAACTGGTCACGGCGGTGGGCGACCGCTTCATGGAACAGCTGCCCTGGATCCCCCTGGTCCTGCCCCGCCAACAACTGGTGCTGAACAAGGAGCTGACCGGTGTGCCGACCTCGTTCGTCTACCTGTTCGCGCCCTGGGCCAACGGACTCGGAGCGGCGGGTTGAGCAGATGCTCCGCTTCGCCCTCAGACGGCTGGCGATACTGCTCGGGGCGCTCCTCGTCTCGAGCATCGTCATCTTCCTGGCGCTTCAGGTAGCCCCGGGCGACCCGCTGACGACGCTCTCGGGCGGTCGCGGCCTGCCGCCCGCTGCGCTCGAGAACCTGCGCGAGCAGTACCACCTGAACGAAGGCCTCCTGGCCCAATACTGGCACTGGCTGACGGGAGCCCTCCACGGTGATCTCGGCGACTCGATCGTGCTCCATCAGAGCGTCGCCACGGCGATCGGCGAACGGCTGCCGGTGACGCTCGAGCTGGTGCTCTTCGCGGGCTTCCTGATCGCGCTCGGCGGGATCGGGCTCGGCCTCCTCGCCGGTCTCCGGCGCGGCCTCGTCGACAACGCCATCGTGCTCGGCACCACGGTCGCGGCGGCTATCCCGTCCTTCCTCGCCGCCGTCGTCCTGCTCGACGTATTCTCCGTCCAGCTCGGTTGGCTGCCGACCCTGGGCGCCGGCAGCGGCGTCGTCGGTCGCTTCGAACACCTGATCCTGCCCGCCGTCGCGCTCGCCCTCTCCGGGGTCGCCGTGGTGGCGCGGATCACTCGGGTCAGCGTCCGCGAGGAGTCCGAGAAGGAGCACGTCGAAACGGCTCTCGGCCGCGGTATGTCGAACCCGACCGTGATCCGTCGGCACGTCCTGCGCAACGCGGCGATCCCGATCACGACCGTCACCGGGATCACGATCACCTCGCTGATCGCCCTCTCGGCCGTGGTCGAAACGGCCTTCTCCCTGCAGGGCCTCGGTGCCGCGCTGGTCCAGGCCGCATCGAACAAAGACATCGCCCTTGTCCAGGGGGTCGCGCTGGTCCTCGTCGCCGCCTTCCTGATCGGCAACACGATCGTCGACCTCCTCTACGGCTTCCTCGATCCGCGGGTCGGCCTCGGGGCGCGGGCCGAATGAGCGCGACCGACGTCCTCGTGCGGACCCGGCCGCGGTGGCGCTCGCGCCCCGGCCGCGGCCGGGTCGCCGCCGGGGTCGCTCTCACCGTCGTCGGCATCGCCGTCTTCCTGGCGATCTTCGGCCCGCTGCTCGCTCCCCACGACCCGAACGCGACCAACCTCGCCTACTCCTTCGTCGGCCCGATCGCCGCCCACCCGCTGGGCTTCGACGAACAGGGCCGCGACCTCTTGTCGGAGCTCCTCGCCGCCACCCGCCCGTCGCTGATCGGCCCGACCGTGGTCGTCCTCATCGCGATGCTGCTCGGCGTCGCGCTCTCGGTCGTCGCCGCCTGGCGCGGCGGTTGGACCGACAGCGTCATCTCGACCGGCCTCGACATCCTCTTCGCCTTCCCCGGCATCCTCCTCGCCGTCCTCGCCGCCGCCGTCTTCGGACCCTCGCTGACCGCGGCGGCCCTGGCGCTCTCGATCGCCTACACGCCCTACATCGCCCGCGTCCTGCGCGGCGCGGCGCTGCGCGAGCGGGCCGAGGAGTACATCGCCGCGGGCGAGGTGCAGGGCCAGTCCGCCTGGGTCCTCTGTACCCGCCACCTGCTTCCGAACCTGGCGCCCCTGATCGCCTCCCAGGCGACCCTGCTCTTCGCCTACGCCTTCGTCGACCTCGCGGCGATCTCGTTCCTCGGGCTCGGCGTGCAGCCACCGCAGTCGGACTGGGGGACGATGGTCGCGGCGGGCAAGTCCGGCGTCCTCCAGGGCTACCCGGCCGAGACGCTGAGCGCCGGTCTCTGCATCGTCGTCCTCGTCGTCGCGGTCAACTTTCTCGGCGAGCGGATCGCGGGTCGGAGCGAGCGCCGATGACCGCGCCGCTGCTGGAGGTCGAGGGCCTGCGCGTCACCCTGCCGCTCAAAGGGGAGCAGCGGCCGGTGCTCCACGACGTCTCGCTGTCGATCGGCGCGGGCGAATGCCTGGGGCTGGTCGGCGAGTCGGGCTCGGGGAAGTCGATGACCGCACGCGCGATCGTCGGCCTGCTGCCGCGCGGCGCGCGCCCCGGCGGCGGGGTCCGCTTCGAGGGTGAGTCGGTGCTCGGCCTGCGCGGGAGCGTGCTGCGTAAGTTCCGCGGCCGGATCGGGATGGTCTTCCAGGACCCGCGCGCCCACGTCAACCCGGTCCGCCGGGTCGGCGAGTTCCTCACCGAAGTTCTGCGGCTGGAAGGGGTCGGGGGCGAGGAGGCGGCCGAGCGAGCCGTCGCGGCGCTGGCCGAGGTCGGGATCGAGGACGGCGGGCGCCGCATGGACCAGTACCCGCATCAGCTCTCGGGCGGACTGTTGCAGCGGGTGATGATCGCGGCGGCGCTCCTCGGCGACCCGCTCCTGCTGCTCGCCGACGAGCCGACCAGCGCGCTCGACGTCACCACCCAGGCGGAGGTGATGGCGATCCTCGACGACCTGCGCCGGACGCGCGGTCTCGGCATCCTCTTCATCACCCACGACCTCGACCTGGCGACCGCTGTCTGCGACTCGCTGGCGGTGATGTACGCGGGGTCGATCGTCGAGCAGGGCGCCGCGGCGACCGTGGCCGAGCGGCCGTCGCATCCCTACACCGCGGCGCTCGCCCGCGCCCGTCCGCGGGTCGACCACTCGGTCGCGCGGCTGCCCGCGATCGGCGGCAGGCCGGTCTCCGCCTTCGAGGCGCCCGCCGGCTGCGCCTTCGCGCGCCGCTGTCCGTACGCGATCGAGGAGTGCTCGGTGGCGCTACCGGAGCTGCGCCGGGTCGGGCCGGGCAAGGTGCGCTGCATCCGCGCCGGGGAGCTGTCCCATGTCTGAGGCCGAGACGGTGCTGCGCGCCACCGGCCTGCGCAAGGAGTTCGGCGGAGTCGCGGCGGTCGACGGGGTCGACCTGTCACTGCGCGCGGGTGGCTCGCTGGGGCTGGTCGGCGAGTCGGGCTCCGGCAAGACGACCGTGGCCCGCATGTTGGTCGGGATGACCCGGCCGACCGCGGGGACGATCGTCGCCTGCGGCCGCGACCGCTCGCTGCCCACCCGCACGGCCAAGGAGCGGCGCCGGCGCGGGGGCGAGGTGCAGATGGTCTTCCAGAATCCATACGGCTCGCTCGACCCGCGCCAGCGGGTGTCGAGCACGATCAATGAGGCGCTACGCCTGCACTCCGAACTCGACTCGGGCGCCCGGCGAGCCGAGGTCGCCCGCCTCGGCGAGATCGTCGGGCTCGACGCGCGCGTGCTCGCCGCGCGACCGCCCGCCCTCTCCGGCGGCCAGCGGCAGCGGGTGGCGATCGCGCGAGCGCTGGCGGCGAGCCCGCAGGTGGTGATCCTCGACGAGGCGGTCGCCTCGCTCGACGTCTCGATCCAGGCCCAGATCCTCAACCTGCTCGCCGACATCCGCGCCGAGCTCGGTATCTCCTATCTGTTGATCAGCCATGACCTCGCCGTCGTCCGCCAGGCGACCGACGAGGCATTGGTGATGCGGCAGGGACGGATCGTCGAGACCGGTCCCACCGACCAGCTGCTCGACCACCCCCGCGACCCCTACACGAAGCTCTTGCGCGCGAGCGTCCCCGGGCCTGGCTGGAAGCCGGCCCGTCCGTGTCCAGGTCCGAGGAGGAGCCGGTGACCGGGCGGCTGTTCGAGCGCGAGGCGCAGATCGCCGCGGTCGAGGAGGCGGTCCTCGCGGTGGAAGCGGGGGCGGGCCACGGCGTCCTCCTCGAGGGACCGGCCGGGATCGGCAAGACCAGCCTTCTGCGGATCGCCGCCAGGCGGGCCCGCGAAGGCGGACTGCGGGTGCTGGAGGCGCGCGGGGACGAGTTGGAGGCCGACCTGCCCTGGGGCGTCGTCGTCCAGCTCTACGGCGGCCTCGCCGACGAAAAGGCGCCATTCGCCGGAGCCGCCGGGCTGGCCCGAATCCTGTTCGAGGCCGGCGCCAGGCTCGAGACGTCGCGACGACCGGACCCCTTCCCGATCCTCCACGGCCTGCACTGGTTGACCAGCAACCTCGCCGAGGAAGCGCCGCTCCTGATCCTCGTCGACGACGCCCACCGCGCCGACCCGCAGAGCCTGCGCTTCGCCTCCTACCTGCTCGGGAGGATCGAGGAGATGCCGGCGGCGCTGGTGCTGGCGGCGCGGACCGGCGACCCGGGCGAGCCCCCCAACGCGCAGCTGCTCGCCCACCTGCGCGAGCGGGTCGGCACCCGGGTCTCGACGCTCCGGCCGCTGGGCGCGGCATCGATCGAGGCGATCGTCGCCGTCCGTCTTCCCACCTCCGACCCGGCGTTCCGCGCCGCGGTGGCGACCCGGGTGGCCGGCAACCCATTCTTCTGCGACGAGCTGCTGCGGGAGGCGGACGCCGAGGGCATCCCGCCCGACGCCGCCGGGGCCGCGCGCCTCGGCGAATTGCAGCCGGAAGGCATCGGCCGCGCGATCGCCGCACGGCTCGCCC
>JBOGYZ010000132.1:0-5981 GCA_050697015.1 Solirubrobacterales bacterium | reverse complement strand
ATCCTGGACGAACCTCCCCGCAGTTCGTGAGGGAAGGATCCTCGCCGCCTCCCCTCCCGGAGTGGTCGGAGCCCGTCCCGATCGATGAGATCAAGCGGTTGATCGCGGAGTCGAAGCGGCTCATGCCGGACGTCGGCGTGCAGGTGCCGCCGAATCTCAGCGATTGGTGGCCGGAGCTGGTTGAAGCCGGCGCCACCGACCTCGGCGGACTCTCGGCCAACGGCGACCACATCTCGCCGGAGGAGCCGTTCCCGTCCCCGCATCAGGTGCGCAAGGAGCTGGCGCCGCGCGGTTACGCCCTCACCGAGCGGCTCTGCGTCTATCCGCAGTACATGGACATGGAGTGGATGGAGCAGGGCGTCCTCGACGTGATCAAGCTGAAGTACTGGAGCTTCATCCCGCGGCGGGGCTCCGGTCGTCGCTCGGAAGAGGAGCTCGACGCCGCGCTGGCGCCGCGGGCGATCGAGAAGGGCCGCGAGGGGATCGAGCTCTCCGAAGACGAGTTGACCGCGCTCTTCGCCGAGACGCGCCCTGAGGTGATCGAGGAGATGCGGATCGCCGCCGACGAGCTGCGCGCCGAGCTGGCCGGGGACGTCGCCACCTTCGTCGTCAACCGCAACATCAACTTCACCAACATCTGCATCGTCGGCTGCGCCTTCTGCGGCTTCGGCCAGGGCAAGCGCTCGCCGGACGCCTACGAAGTCGAGGAGGGCGATTTCGCCTCGCGGATTACCGAAGCGGTCGACTTCGGCGCCACCGAGCTCTGCATGCAGGGCGGCATCCACCCGGACCTGACGCTGGAGGAGTACGGCCGCTGGCTGCGCCTCGCCAAGGAGACGGCGCCGCAGCTGCACCTGCACGCGTACTCGCCGATGGAGATCAACCACGCCTGCGACGTGTCGGGCAAGCAGCCCGGGGAAGTCTTCGAGTACCTGCTCGACTGCGGGCTCGGCTCGACCCCGGGCACGGCGGCCGAGGTGCTCGACGACGGCGTCCGCCAGCGGATCTCCCCGAACAAGCTTCCGGCGGCGCGCTGGGTGGAGATCATCGAAGCCTCCCACCGGGCGGGGCTGCGCTCGACCTCGACCGTGATGTTCGGCCACATCGAGGAGCCGCGCGAGCTCGCCCGCCACATGCAGGTGATCCGCGGCGTGCAGGAACGGACCGGCGGCATCACCGAGTTCGTCCCGCTCAGCTTCATCCCCTTCAACACGCTGCTGGGGCGGACGCACGGGATCGAAGAGATCACGGTGCGGGAGAATCTCAAGCACACCGCCGCCTTCCGGTTGGCGCTCGGCAAGACGGTGACGAACCTGCAGGCGAGCTGGGTGAAGATGGGCCTCGAGGGCGCGACCGAGGCGCTCCGCTGGGGGGTCAACGACCTCGGCGGGACGCTGATGGAGGAGAACATCTCCCGCATGGCCGGGTCCCAGCATGGGGTGAAACTGGAGGTCGACGACCTCGTCGCCGCGGCCCGCGAGGCAGGCCGCACCCCCGCCCAGCGCACCACGCTCTACGAGATCGTCGAGACCTACGCGGCCGCCTGATGCGGGCGATGGTGCTCGACCGGCCGGGGCAACCGCTGCGGGCGGGTGAGCTGGCGGAGCCGGAGCCCGGGCCGGGGCAGATCAAGCTCGCGGTGCGGACCTGCGGCGTCTGCCGCACCGACCTCCACATCTACGACGCAGAGCTTCAGGGCGAGCCGAAGTTGCCGCTGGTGATGGGACACCAGATCGTCGGCGAGGTGGTCGCGGCGGGGGAGCGGGCGCGGCGGTTCGAGCTAGGGGACCGGGTCGGCGTCCCTTGGCTCGGCTGGGCCGACGGCACCTGCCGCTACTGCCGCGAAGGGCGGGAGAACCTCTGCGAGAACGCCAAGTTCACCGGCTACGACGTCGACGGCGGTTATGCCGAGTTCACGGTCGCTGCCGAGGACTTCTGCTTCCCGATCCCGCCGCTGTACTCCGACGCCGAGGCGGCGCCGCTCCTCTGCGCCGGGCTGATCGGCTACCGGGCGCTGCGCCTGGTCGGCGAGGCGGAGCGGATCGGCTTCTACGGCTTCGGCTCCTCCGCCCACATCCTCTGCCAGGTCGCCGTCCACGAAGGGCGGCGCGTCTTCGCCTTCACCCGCGACGGCGACACCGACGGGCAGGCGTTCGCGCGACGGCTCGGCGCCGAGTGGGCGGGCGGCTCCTCGGAGCTGCCGCCGGAGGAGCTCGACGGGGCGATCGTCTTCGCCGCGGTCGGGCCGCTGATGGTCCAGGCGCTGAAGGCGAGCGCCCGCGGCGCCCGGGTGATCAGCGCCGGCATCCACATGAGCGAGATCCCCGCCTTCTCCTACGACCTGCTCTGGGAGGAGCGGACGCTCGGCTCCGTCGCCAACCTGACCCGGGCCGACGGCGAGGATCTGTTGCGGATCGCGCCCGAAGTGCCGGTGCACGCCGCCGTCACGACCTACCCGGTGTTGGACGCTCAGCGGGCGTTAGAAGACGCCCGCGCGGGCAAGATCGAGGGCTCCGCCGTCCTCGTCGTCGCCGAGTAGGCGCCCCGGACCCCGGGTACCTGTCCCCTGCACGGAATCAACGGAAGGGACACATGGCTGACACGCCAAGCAACACCGATGACGCCAAAGGCCGCGTCAAGGAGGCCACCGGCAAGCTGACCGGCGACAAAGACCTGCAGAACGAGGGCAAGCTCGACCAGGCCGAGGGCAAGGCCAAGGAGGGCATCGACAAGCTCGCCGACAAAGCCCGCGGGCTCTTCCACAGAGACAAGAGCTAGCGGAAGAGGTCGTCCTCGCGCGGCCGGCGGATCGCCGCCGCGCCGGGGCCGTCCTCCTCGGTGACCCAGCGGCCGAGGCCACCGACCACCGCCGCGGGCACGGCCGCGGCCTTGTCGCGGACAAGATCCGCCGCCGCGGCGACCTCGTCGGCGATCGCGATCTGGGTCGCCATCAGCTCGCGGCCGCTCGCGTCCTCGCGGCCCCGCCAGTCGTCGATCGGCACCAGCCCCGCGCAGCCGATCGCCACCTCGGCCTGGCCGATCCGCCAGGCGCGGCCGAAGCTGTCGGCGATCACGACGCCGATCTTCGCCCCGGTCGAGCCGCCGATCTCGGTGCGCAACCGGCGTGCCGAAGTGTCAGGGTCCTCGGGCAGCAGCAATACCGACCCGGAGTCGCCGACGTTGGAGCTGTCGATCCCGGCGTTCGCGCAGACGAGCCCGTGCCTGGTCTCGACGATCAGCACGCCGCGTTCGGCCCGCACCACCTCGGCTGACTCCTCGAGGATCAGCTGCACCAGGTTCGGCTCCTTGCCGAGGATCCGCGCGAGCTTGCTCGCTTCGGCGCTCGGGATGACGCTGGAGAGCCGCCGCGTGCGGCCCTCGGCCTTGGAGACGACCTTCTGCGAGATCACGACCACGTCGCCGTCGACGAGCTCGCCGGCGCGATCGGCGATCAGCTCGCCGAGAGGATCGTCCGCGGCAATCTCGGGGATACCGAGCACGGGACGCACGCGCACTTCGGCAGCGCCGTCGCTCATATCCCCAACGCCTTCGCCGTCCGCTTCGCCCCGCCGTCGCGCTCGACCGCCATGGTGAGGGCGACGATGTCCGCGGGGGTGTCGAGGTCGAGTCCCAGGGACGACAGCTCCTCGACCCCGAACGGGATCCCGGCGGCCCGCGCCGCCGCCACGTGGCGCTCCTTGCTGCCCTCGCCGAAGCTCGGCTCGATCGCGTCGGGCGGGGCGAGGACCAGGGCATTGGTGCCGGTCCCGTGGCGGTCGGGGATCACGGCGACGTAGGGGTCGGGGACGCCCGTGAGCATGCGGTCGAGCTCGCGCGGGTCGAGCAGCGGGCAGTCCCCGGGCAGGAGCGCCACGCACCGCGCCCCGGCCGCCGCCGCGGCCCGCACGCCGGCCATCGCCGCGGCGGAATGACTCGCGTCCTCGAAGTCGCTGACGAGCTCCGCGCCCGCCGCAGTGGCGAGCTCCGCCGCCACCGGCTCCTGGCTGACGACGATCGTCCGCTCGACCAGGCGCGCCCGGCCGATTGCCTCGAGCACGTCGGCGATCATCGCCGCCACCAGCTCCGGCTTGCGGGCTGCGTCGACCCCCGGGGCGAGGCGCGACTTCGCCACCGCGAAGCGCTTCACCGGCACCACCGCGGTGGCCCTCATGCGTCGATCAGCGTCTGGCCGTAGTCGAGCACCGTGCGCGCCAGGCGCACCCGGCCGCCGGCGCCGTCCATCAGGGTCTTTGCGGTGAGGGTCGGGATCTCGGCGGGGGGCGCGTCGGGGTCGTCCTCGTCGACGACCATCGCGTCGATCAGCCCGGCGTAGAGCGAGGCGACGCCCGCCGCGGTGGTCGGTCGTCCCAACGCTTCCATGAACTTGTTCGTCGGGCCCTTCAGGATCTGGCCGCCGACGTAGGGGCTGACTGCGACGACCGGCGCGAGGGAGGCGTCGATCGCCTCGCGCATCCCCGGCACGGCGAGGATCGGGCCGATCGAGATCACCGGGTTGGAGGGGCCGAGGACGATCAGGTCGGCGGTGCGGAAGGCGTTGGCGACCTCGGTCGTCGGGCGCGCCTCGGCGATCCCGTCGAGCTCGACGCCGTCGACGCGCGGCTGCCCCCCGTCGAGGATCAGGTACTCCTGCAGCTCGCGGCGGCCGTGCTCGGTGAGGACCTTGGTCCGGACCGCCTCGTCGCACATCGGCAGAACCGTCGCCTCGATCCCGAGGCCGCGCGCAATCTGGGCGGCTGCGTCGGTTTGGCGCCCACCCGCGCTGAGGAACTCGCGGCGGTAGAGGCAGGCCGCGAGGTCGCGGTCGGAGAGGCTGAACCAGTTCGGCGCGCCGATGTCGGCCATCCGCTCCATCACCGTGAAGGTGTCGTCGCGGAGGCCCCAGCCGCGCTCCTCGTCGACTTCCCCGGACAGCCAGTAGGTGACCAGGTCGGGATCGGGGGAGACGTGGACGCCGAGCGTCTCGATGTCGTCGGCGGTGTTGGCGATGACCGTCAGGCCGCCGCCGATCTCCTCCTGCATCCCGGCGGCCAGCTTGGCCCCGCCGGTACCGCCCGCGAGGAGGGCGACGCGCATCGTTTCCTGGCTTCGCAAGGGAGGCCAGTCTATGCTCCCCGGCATGCGGCTCGATGGGAGGAAGGCGCTCGTGACGGGTGGCGCGAGCGGGATCGGCGCGGCGATCGCCGAGCGGCTTGCTGCCGAAGGGGCCGAGGTCTGGGTCGGCGACGTCAACGTCGAGGGTGCGGAGACGGTCGCGAAGGACATCAACGGCCACGCGATCGAGCTCGACGTCACCTCGCTGGACTCGGCGAAGGCGGCCGTCGAGGCGGTCGGCGCCAAGTTGGCGATCCTGATCAACAACGCCGGCACCGACGAGTTCGGCTTCTTCCCCCTGACCACGCCGGAGCAGTGGCAGCGGGTCATCGACATCAACCTCAACGGGGTGCTCAACTGCACCGCCGCCGCGCTCCCGGTCATGCAGGCGGCGAGCTACGGACGCATCGTCAGCATCTCCAGCGAGGCGGGCCGGGTCGGCTCCAAGGGCTCGGCGGTCTACAGCGCCGCGAAGGCAGGCGTGATCGGCTTCACCAAGGCAATCGCGCGCGAGAACGGCCGTTACAACATCACCGCCAACGCGATCGCCCCCGGCCCGATCGAGACGCCGCTGTTGATGGGCGCCAAGGCGCTGGGCGAAGTGGGGGAGCGGCTGATCGACAACATGCGGTCCCAGACCCAGCTCGGCCGGCTCGGCCAGCCCTTCGAGGTCGCGGCCGCGGTCGCCTTCCTCGCCTCCGATGACGCCACCTTCGTGACGGGGGAGACCCTGGGCGTCAGCGGCGGCCTCGGCATGGTCTGATCCCGGCACGAACATACGAACATATGTTCGTATTCCTGCTACCCTCGAACGAGTGGCAGGGATGGGTGAAAGGGAGGATCGGGAAGCTCAGGGACAGGTTCTGAGA
>JBOGYZ010000131.1:0-27577 GCA_050697015.1 Solirubrobacterales bacterium | reverse complement strand
TGCATTACCGGGGCCATGGCACGGGCAATGCATGCAGCGCGGTCGTGACTGTTGGACAACACACGCGGAAGGGTGGACTTCCCACGCTCTCTGTGACGGCGTGAGACATCCGTGACGGATCCGTGTCCCTCCCGTGGCTCTCCCGTGACCCGCAGGCGACGATCCCTCCACACTCCCCGCACCCCCGGCCGTCTTGGCCACGGCCACAGCCCGCCAGGGCCGTGGCCGAGACGGCCCTTCCCTTCCCCGGGCGCCAGCTCGCGAGGCCCCATCCCTTCCCTCCCCCCGCCGGCGTTCGCATTTCTTGCCGCTATGCGGTCGTTACTGCGAACTCATCCGCGGGCAAGGCCGGTGTAGGCGGCTTCGCGGGCGGCGGTTTCGCCGAGGAACGGCACCAGGGTCTCGTAGGTGAGCTGCGGCAACAGGGCCGGCAGTCGCGCTGTGCGGCCGCCGGCGACCTCGCCGTAGACGCGGGAGATCGCCGCGCCGACCGCGAGGCTGGTCGCGGGCAGGGGCTGGGAGTCGGGCAAGTCCTCGTCCAGCCCGGCGTCGATCACCGCGACGAAGCGGTCGAAGCCCGCCTGGAAGATCGCGTGGAACTCCGGACCGACCGCGGCCGCCTCGACCAGCAGGAAGCGTCCCAGGGCAGGGTCGGCGGCGAACCATTCGAGCAGCACGTGCAGGGTCGCCCGGCAGCGCTCGACCCACTCGCCGGGCCCCTCGTAGGCGATCCGCACGCGCCGGACCAGATCGTCGAGCAGCTCCTGGTGGGCGGCGAGAGCGCAGGCCCGCCGGTCCTCGAAGAGTTCGTAGAAGGTCTCCCGGCCGACCCCGGCCTCGCCGAGGATGTCGGCGACGGTGGTCGCCTCGAAGCCGCGCCCGGCGGTGACCCGGGCGGCGGCGTCGAGCAGGCGCTCCCGCTGGGAGCGCTCCACCGTCTCGCGCGAGAGCCCGTGGCGCCCGCGGGGGAGTGCCGCCGCGTCGGTCACCTCGCCACCTCGGCGCCCGCCACCCGGGCTTGGCGCAGCGCCTCGTCGTGGCCGGCGAACGGTGCGATCGCCAGGTAGACGATGTCCGGGACGAGGGCGGGGAGGCGCTCGGGCCGCCCGGCGGCGACCTCGTGGAAGACGAGGAGCTGGGCGCGCCCGAACGCGAGTCCGGGGCTCAGGTGCTTGGGCGGCGGCATGCCTTCGCGCTCCCAGAGCGCTTCCAGCGATGGGACGGTGAGGGCGCTGTAGCACTCGACCAATTCCGGGTCGACGCCGACCACGTCGCCGCTCAGGACCAGCGCCAGCTCCGGCTCGGCGGCAAGCAGCTCGAGCATCGCCACCGCGCCCTCCCGGGTCGCCTCGGCGGGCGAGTCGTAGCCCGAGGCGGCGGCGGCGACGGTCGCCGCGATCCGGTCGACGCAGTGGGTGGCCGCCGCGTCGAAGCAGTCGCGCTTGTCGTTGAAGAGCTTGTAGAAGGTGGTGCGGGAGACCGACGCCCGGGAGACGACGTCGGCGATCGTCGTCCCCGCGTAGGTCTTCTCGGCGCACGAGGCGACCATCGCGTCGAGGATCCGCCGACGCTGGGATGGGGGCTTCAGGCCCGGTACGGGGCTGAGGGCCCGATTGCTCGGGGCAAACCCAGTACTTGAGTGTCTCCCCACGGTGCTCGCATCATCTCAGTCCCGCTGCGTGCGTGCAGCGGTTGCCCGCGCCCGCTCCTCGTCGGTGAGCCCGGCGCAGGGGTTGGCGGGCGGCGCGACGCCGTCCCCGTAGGGGAGTTCGCCGGTCTCGTGGAGCTCGAAGCGCAGCGAGTTGATCACCGCGCCGGCCATGATCCCGAGGCTCAGCAGGTAGAACCAGAGCAGCGCGATCAGGACGAAGCCGAGGGTCGAGCCGAAGCGGGAGAGGCTGGAGACGTTGGTCAGGTAGAGCGGGAAGAGCCAGTTGGCGAGGCCCGCCCCGATCGTCACGAAGAGCGCGCCGGGCCAGACCGCCCGCCACGGCACCGGCGCTTTCGGCACCGCCCAGTAGATCACCGAGCAGATCAGGAAGGTGATCAGGAGTGCGGCGCCGAGCAGCAGGATCTTGTCGAGGATTTCGAACCCGGAGAGGCCGAGGGGGAGGTTGTCGGTGCTGGAGACAAGGGTGCTCTCCAGGGTCGGCACGAAGATCGAGAGGGCGATGAAGACGAGGACGACGCCGAGCATCGCGAAGGAGAAGCGCTTCTGCTCGATCCAGCCGCGGCAGGGCACGTGATAAATGCGACAAAAGGCGGTGTCCATGGCGCCCCAGAAGGAGGCGCCGATCCAGATCGAGCCGGCGAAGGCGGCGATCCCGATCGTCGCGGTGTTGTCCTGGATGCGGGTGAGGACATCTTCCAGGGTCCCGGACTCGGTGTTCGGGAAGAGGCGCTGGAGGTCGGTCAGGACGCTCGTTTCGACGCCGTGGATCTTCAGCACCTGGCCGCCGATGAAGAGCACCAGCAGGGTGAACGGGAAGACCGCCAGCATGAGGTTGTAGGCCACCATGGCGGCCAGACCGGTGACGTTCTCGCGGTAGGCGCGGTTCCAAAAAGCGCTGAGCCAGCGGCGTGATTTTCGGGTGGGGGCGGGCATTGACTTTACAAACTGAAGCGACTACCATTCGAACGAGCGTTTGACGGTTGTTTCAACGCACGCCCAACGGGGCACTCGGCATCAAAGGCCTTTGATTTACTCATTCGCGGACCAGTCCCCCGGTCCGCTTTTTCGTCGCGTGGCGCGACTTGTCGCCCTTTGAGGCATTTATACGCCCACGCAACTTTCGACAAGCGCTAGGGAAAGAAGTAGATACAGAATGCTGGTAGCAGAGCTTCAGGAGTTGGAGGAGGTTAAAAACCTCATGAACCGTGGTCAGCAGCTTGGCGTGCTGACTTTCGGCGACATCGCGAGCGCGGTGTCGGAGGTGGACCTCGATGAGTCTGACGTAGAGGATCTTTACGGACACCTCGAGAAAGCGGGCATCGAGCTCGTCGAGGACATGGATCCCGCCCAGAAAGCGGCAGCGGACGCCATGCCCGCCGATACCGGGAAAAAAGGCCGTCGTCGGCAGAAAACGACGCTCGACCTGAAACCCGACATGACCACCGATTCCTTGCAGCTGTTCCTCAAGGACATCGGCAAAGTCCGCCTGCTGACCGCGGCGGAGGAGGTCGAACTGGCAAAGCGGATCGAGCGCGGTGATCTCGATGCCAAGCAGAAAATGGTCGAGTCGAACCTCCGTCTGGTCGTCTCGATCGCGAAAAATTACCGGAACCAGGGCCTGCCTTTCCTCGATCTGATCCAGGAGGGGACGCTCGGGCTCGTCCGTGCGGCGGAGAAGTTCGACTACCGCAAGGGGTTCAAGTTCTCCACCTACGCGACCTGGTGGATCCGCCAGGCGATCGCCCGTGCGCTCGCCGACAAGGCGCGGACCATCCGTATCCCGGTCCACGTGGTCGAGAAGCTGAACAAGATCGGCCGTGCCGAGCGCAAGCTCGTCACCGAGCTGGGCCGTGAGCCCACCCCGGAGGAGATCGCCGAGGTAACCGGCATCGATCCCGAGGAGGTCGACTCGATCAAGCGCTCCGCGCAGGCTCCGGTCTCCCTCGAGAAGCCGGTCGGCGACGAGGAGGAGTCCGAGTTCGGTCAGTTCATCGCCGACGAGAAGGCCGAGTCCCCGTTCGACCGGGCGGCCGATCTGCTCACCAAAGAGGCGCTGAAGGAAGCCCTCGAGAACCTCTCCTACCGCGAGCGTCGCGTGCTCGAGCTCCGTTACGGGCTCGGCGGCGAGCACCCGCGGACCCTGGACGAGGTCGGCCGCACGTTCAACGTCACCCGCGAGCGGATCCGCCAGATCGAGAACCAGAGCCTCAAAAAGCTCCAGTCTCTCGGTGAGGCGCAGAAACTGCGCGAGGTCGCGTAGCACCGGTTCAAGTACCCAGGTTTCACAAGGGCGCGTCGGCAATCTGTCGGCGCGCCCTTTCTTTTGATGGCGCCGCCCGCGATTAGTCGTCGGACACACGTCTAGGGCGGTCAAGGCGCTCTGCAGGGGGCCGATAGCGCTCGGGATGTTCGATATTTCGACTGCCCTACGGACCCTCGTCGAGCGCGAGGGCTCCGACCTGCACATCAAGGTCGACTCGCCGCCGGTCGCCCGGATGCACGGTGAGCTGATCCCGCTGGAGGGTTTCGGCAAGCTGAGCGCCGAGGACACCAAGCAGGCCTTCCACGACATCGCCGAGCCGCGCTCGGTGACCGAGTTCGAGGCCGACGGCGAGGCCGACTTCTCCTACGCGCTGCCGGGCGTCTCCCGTTACCGCGTCAACGTCTTCAAGCAGCGCGGGACGATCTCGATCGTCTGCCGCGCGATCCCCTTCCAGATCCGCTCGATCGACGACCTCGGCCTGCCTGAGGTGGTGCGCCGCTTGGCCGAGGAACCGCGCGGGATCGTCCTCGTCACCGGCACCACCGGCTCGGGCAAGAGCACGACGCTGGCGGCGATGATCGACCACATAAACGAGACCCGGGCGCGGCACATCATCACGCTCGAGGACCCGATCGAGTATCTGCACCCCGACAAGCGCTCGATCGTCAACCAGCGTGAAGTCGGCTCCGACACCGTCGGCTTCGGCCGCGCCATGCGGCGGGTGCTGCGCCAGGACCCCGACGTGATCCTGATCGGCGAGATGCGCGACGAGGAGACGGTGCGCACGGCGCTATCGGCGGCCGAGACCGGGCACCTCGTCCTCTCCACCGTCCACACCCTGGACGCCACCGAGACGATCAACCGGATCATCGACTTCTTCCCGCCCCACCTGCAGCAGCAGGCGCGGGTGATGCTCGCCGCCACCCTGCGCGGGGCGATCGCCCAGCGCCTGGTGCCCGACCTGACGGGGGAGGGGCGTGTGCCCGCCTCCGAGATCCTCGTCGTCACCGGCCGCGTCCAGGACCTGATCCTGAACCCGGAGGAGACCGGCAAGATCACCGAGGTCATCGCCGAAGGCGAGTACTACGGCATGCGGACCTTCGACCAGGCGCTGCTCAACTACACCGCCGCCGGCCGGATCACCGAAGAGACGGCGATGGAGTACGCCTCCAACCCGCACGACCTGAAACTGATGCTCGCCGCGGGCGGTCAGCGCGCCAGCGGGATCGAGCAGCTGAATCAGGAGCCGGTTGGCGCATGAGCTGGGTGAGCGGACTGCACGGTCGGATCCGCGCGCTCCTCGCGGACGAGAGCGGCATGGCCCTTCCGGTCGCCTTGCTGATCACCGTCATCGGCTTCTCGTTGGCCAGCGTCGCGGTCATGGCCTCGGTCGCCAGTCAGCGGGGGACGATGCGCGACTCGGGCTCGAAGAGTGCGATCGCGACGGCCGACGCAGCCGCCAACGTGGCGATGCTGCGACTAAACCGGATGAACGGCAGCCTGACCGCCGCCCTGCCGTGCGTCGGCGTCAAAAACAACACGCTGACGGCGGTCGAAGTGTCCCTGGACGGCTGGTGTCCGGAAGTCAAAGAAATGGCCGCGGACGGAGCCACTTATGCCTACCGCGTCACGCCGATGGCGGCCACCGGCCCCACCCAAGTCGTCGCGAGCGGCGCAGCGAACGGGGTCAGCCGGCGCGTCTCGGTTGGCTTGAACGCGGCCACTGTTGGCAGCGTGCTCGCCGACGAGGGCCTGATCGGTCAGGAATGGATCTCGACGGTTGGCAACGTGGAAAACATCAAAGTCTCGATGGGGACGAACGGGAACGTCGAAAGCAACGGAAACGTGCAGATCTGCGGCGACATCCGCCATGGCGTTGGCAAAAGGTGGATCACGAACGGCAACGTGAAGCAGTGCGCCGGATATCAAGAAACGGAAGGCAACGAGACGCTGCCTGAAGTCAGCACCTTCATGCCGGCCGACATTGCCACCAACAACTCCGACGGGCGGCTCGAAAAGTGCATGAGCCTTTCCCCGAAGAGTCCTGCGAGCTGTCAATCCGACGGCTTCAACGGAAGCGTCGGCCAAATCTGGTCGAAGTCCCCCCTGACCCTCTCGCCGCCGCACGCGCCGTCTATCAGCTTGGCCGGGAACAACGTCCTCACGCTGGGCGGCGGGGACTACTGGCTCTGCGGCCTGTCGTTCAGCGGAAACGCTGAACTGATCATCGCCGACGGGGCCCAGGTCCGGGTCTTCTTCGACACGCCGCAGAGCTGCGGGCTTGCCGCCGGCGCCACGCAGATCAGCTTTAGCGGTAACAACGTGCTCAAAGCGAGCGGATACCAGCCCGAAAAAGGGCGCTACGACATGCCCGGCTTCTATCTCCTCGGGAATGGGGCGGTCAACCTTGCCGGTAATGCCGGCACCAACGACCTGATCATCTACGGACCGAAAGCGGCGATCAGCCTTGTCGGTAACGCCAACTACAAAGGCGCGATCGCCGGCAACACGCTGACGATGACCGGGAACGGGACCTTCTCCCAGGATCCCGGATTCGAACCGCCGCAGATCGGCGGCTCCAGACTCTTCGCCCGCCAGTCTTACCAGGAGTGCGCGGGCGGGACGGCGGTCTCGGAACCGGCGGAAAACTGCTGATCGGGGGACTCACGATGCGAGAGAAGCTCAACGAAAACCCCAAGGTCCAGATCGCCGTGATCGGCGTTCTACTATTGGCGGTCGGGCTCTTCGCCCTCACCAAAATGGGTGGCGGGGGAGAATCGGAATCGACGGAAACGGTGACCAGCTCGGCCACGGTGACGACGCCCGAAGGGACTGCGAGCGTGGTGGCGACCGTGACCGTTCCGACCGGAACGGAAGCGGCGGCGACGCCGGTCAGCCTCGCGTCGGCCCCCGAAGTCCCCGCATCGCCGCTCCCGCCCAAGGTGACCGCCGCCTTCGATGCCGGGCACACCGTCGTCCTCCTGGTCGTCAAGAGGGGGGGCATCGACGATGCCAGGACCGTCGCGGCATCTCTGCCCGTCGGATTCAGCCGCGGGGTCTCGCTGTTCATCGTCCCGGTGCGCTGGGCCGCGCGCTATGCCTCGATCACCCAAGGCGTCAAGCTCGAACGCGTGCCGGCACTGATCGTCGTCAGTCCGAAGCGGCTCGACCACGGCGTCACCGCGGCATCGATCAGCTACGGCTACCAGACGACTGAGGGCGTCATGCAGGCGGTCAAGGACGCGAACTACAGGGGCGGCACGCTGCCGTATCACCCGTGATGATGGACCGGAGTCCTGGTTCGGGACACCTGCGGCCGGTCCCCGATCCCGGCACCGGCGCGGCGATCGCTGCGGCGGTGCCGCCCACGGTGGGTACACCAGGGCTGACCCCGCCGTTGTCTCGCGGCCACTCGAGCGGATTCGTCACCGACGCGCTGGTCGACCTCGGCTTCGTCGACGACAACCGAGCTCGGCAGGCGATCGAAGAGGCCCGGGTGGCGGGGCGGCCACCGGAGCGCCTCCTGTTCGAGCAGGGTGCCGTCACCGCCGACCAGCTCGCGCGGGCGGTGGCGGAGCGCTACGGGCTCGATCACGTCGACCTCTCCCTCTTCGCGGTCGACATGGCCGCGGCGAACCTGATCTCGGTCGCGACCGCGCGCCGCTACCGGGTCCTGCCGGTGGGGTTCGTCGACAGCAAGACCTTGCTGCTCGTCGCCTCCGATCCGACGAACGTGCTCGCGATCGACGACATCCAGATCGCCACCGGCCTCGACTGTCGCGTCGCCGTCGCCGCCGAGGACGACATCGACTCGTTGATCGGTCGGCTGGCGACGTTGCAGAGCTCGGTCAGCGACGCGCTCTCCGACCAGGCCGCGATGCCCGAAGAGGACTCGGAGCCCGCTGATGTCAGCAGTATGCAGGCGAGCGCCGAGGACGCGCCGGTGATCAAAGTCGTCTACAGCATCCTCGGGCAGGCGGTGGGCGAGGGAGCCTCCGACATCCATTTCGAGCCGGGGGAAGAGGAGATGCGGGTCCGCTTCCGCATCGACGGCGTCCTGCGCGAGGCGGCGCACGTCCCGCGGCGGATGATCAACGCGGTCGTCTCGCGGGTGAAGATCATGAGCGACCTGAACATTGCCGAGAAGCGGCTCCCCCAGGATGGCCGCGTCAGCATCGCCGTCGAGGATCGGCGGGTCGACCTCCGCGTCACCACGCTTCCGACCCAGCTCGGGGAGGGGGCGACGATCCGTATCCTGGATCGCGACAGCGCCCTCCGTTCGCTGGACGACCTGGGCATGGAGGGTCACGCGATGGAGCGCTTCCAGGACGCCTTTCATCGCGCCTACGGCGCGGTTCTTGTCACCGGTCCGACCGGATCGGGGAAGTCGACCACCCTCTACGCGGCGCTTCGGGAGGTCAACGCGGTGGAGCGCAAGATCATCACGATCGAGGATCCCGTCGAGTACCAGATCGACGGGATAAACCAGATCAACGTCAACCGCAAGGCCGGGCTCGACTTCGCGACCGGGCTCCGCTCGATCTTGCGCGCCGATCCCGACGTGGTGATGGTCGGCGAGATCCGCGACGCGGAGACTTCGCGGATCGCCATCGAGGCCGCGCTCACCGGCCACATGATGCTCACCACCCTGCATACCAACGATGCTCCCGGAGCGATCACCCGCCTGACCGAGATGGGGATTGAGCCATTCCTCACCGCCTCCGCCGTCGACTGTGTGGTCGCCCAGCGCCTCGCGCGGCGGCTCTGCAGTCACTGTAAGCGCCGGACCGTTCTCACCGCCCAGGCGCTGGAGGCCGCAGGGCTCCGCGGCCGAGTCGATATGGAGGGATATGAACCGGTCGGTTGCGGGCGCTGTGGTCAGTCCGGGTACCGCGGGCGGGCCGGTGTGTACTCGGTGATGGCGGTGACCGATCGGATCAAGGAGATGATCGTGGCCCGCGCCCCTGAGGCCGAGGTCGGCATTGCCGCTCGCGAAGAGGGGATGCTGACCTTGCGCGAGGACGGGATGAGCAAAGTGCGAGCCGGAACGACGAGCCTGGAGGAGATCCTCCGTGTCACCGCGTGACCCCCACCTTCCCCGTTTTTCGGTATCGAGCGAACACCGGGCGGTGACGATCTAGTGTCAATGGACTTCGATTTCTCCGACGTTCTGAGCCGTATGGTCGTCGCGCGTGCGTCCGACGTCCACCTCTCGGCTGGCTTCCCACCGGCCATGCGGGACAAGGGCAAGATCCAGCCGATGGAGGGGTTCGCGCCCATGACTCCACAGCAGACGCGTGAGGTCGTTTACGGCATCCTCAACGACGACCAGCGCAAACGCTTCGAGATCGAGAAACAGCTCGATTTCGCCTACGCGATTCCCGGTGTCGCACGGTTCCGCGTCAACTGCTTCTTCCAGCGCGGCTCGGTAAGCGCGGCGTTCCGACTGGTCCCGCAGGAGATCCCGAGCCTCGACTCGTTGGGTGTGCCGCAGGTCCTTCGTGAGCTCACCTCGAAACCGCGTGGCTTCGTCCTCGTCACCGGGCCGACGGGATCGGGGAAGTCGACGACCCTCGCGGCGATGATCGACGTGATCAACAGCGCCAACCAGGACCACATCCTGACGATCGAGGATCCGATCGAGTTCCTCCATCGGCATAAACAGTCGGTGGTCAACCAGCGTGAGATCGGTGCCGATGCGGCGGACTTCTCGCACGGCCTCCGCGCCGCGCTCCGAGAGGATCCGGACGTGATCCTGGTCGGCGAGATGCGCGACCTCGAGACGATCTCGACCGCCCTCACCGCCGCCGAGACGGGACACCTTGTCTTCGCCACCCTGCACACGCAGTCGACCGCTCAGACCGTGGATCGGATCATCGACGTCTTCCCGCCCGAGCAGCAGGGTCAGGTGCGGACCCAACTCTCGATCGCGCTCCAGGGGATCGTCACCCAGCAGCTGCTGCCCACCGCCGACGGGCAGGGTCGGGTCGTTGCCTGCGAGGTCCTGATCCCGACGCCGGCGATCCGCAATCTGATCCGCGAGGGCAAGACGCACCAGATCTACGCCGCGCTCCAGACCTCCGGCGCGATGGGGATGCAGACGATGGATGCCGACCTGGCGCGGTTGGTGCGCGCGGGGCAGGTGTCACGCTCGCTCGCCGAACAGCGCGCCTCGGTTCCGGAGGAGCTGAATCGACTGCTGGGGGCGACGTCCGCGGCCCCGGTCAACTACGCAACGGTGGGCTGACGATGGCCACCGCGACGACGACCTTCGCTTTCAAGGCTCTGGACTTGGCCGGGACCTCGACGGCGGGGGAGATCGAGGCCGAGTCGAAGGCGCAGGTCTCCGAGCAGTTACGACAGCGAGGCCTGATCGTCCTCGACGTTTCCGAGAAACGCGCCCCGGTCAACATCGAGGATCTGTTGCGACGCTGGCAGTCGGTCGACATGCGGGAGCTCGCGGTGTTCTCCCGTCAGTTCGCGACCCTGATCGCGTCAGGGATGCCGATGCTCCGCACCCTTCATACGCTTGAGGAGCAGACCGAGGACGAGCAGATCCGCGAGGCGACGGCAGGCGTGAGGGCCGATGTGGAGGCGGGCAGCACCCTGGAGCAGGCGATGCGTCGTCACCCCAAGGTCTTCGATCGGCTGTTCCGCGCGATGGTGCGGGCCGGCGAGGAATCTGGTCGTCTCGAGGACGCCCTCGATCGGATTGCCTTCCAGGTCGAAAAAGCCGACAGCCTGCGCCGCCAGGTCAAATCGGCACTGATGTACCCCGCGCTAATCTTCGGCTTCGCCTTCGTGGTCCTGATCGCCATCGTCGTGTTCGTGATCCCCGTGTTTGCGAAAATCTTCAAAGAACTCGCGGCCGAACACCCAGGCGAAAGTTCCTCTCTGCCGGTGCCGACGCAGGTCTGCGTCGGTGCCTCCCACCTCCTGACCAGCTCGTGGTACATCCTCCTGCCGATCTTGGGTGTATCGATCTTCGCCTTCTTCCGTTGGAAGAAGACCGAGCGGGGCAAGGACATCTGGGGTCGCTTCACCCTGCGCATCCCGTTCAAAATCGGCGATGTGGTCCAGAAGGTGGCCTTGGCCCGCTGGTCACGCACCTTCTCCGGTGCGGTGTCCTCAGGTGTCCCGATGCTCCAGGCCATCCAGCTGACCGGTGAAACCGCGGGCAATGTGGTGGTGGAGAAAGCAATGGAGGACATGTACCTCTCCGTCAAACGGGGCGGCTCCCTCGCCGCCCCAATCCAGGCGAACGACATCTTCCCGCCGATGGTGGGTCACATGGTCGCGGTCGGCGAGGAAACCGGCCAGCTCGAACACATGCTCAGCAAGATCGCCGACTTTTACGAGGACGAGGTCGACGCCAAGGTCAAGGCTTTGACGGCCCTGATCGAGCCGGTGATGATCGTCTTCGTCGGTGGCATCGTGGGCTTCATCGTCATCTCGATGTACCTACCGATGTTCAGTATCTACGAAAAGATCCGCTGAACCCACGCGAGTGGCTCGGGGGTGTGGGTGCGGTCTCGCCGGACGTTCGTCCGCTCTATTTCAGGCCCCGCTGCCTCCTGGTCGAGGAATCCCAACTATTGGGTGTCGAGAAGGCAAAAAGTTCAGGTCTAGTCCGCCAATAATCCCACCATAAAGATCGACGCGTATTCGGCTAAAGGTTCGGCCTTGCGGGTTCGATGTTTCTGTCGTGATGAATCTGCCAGTGCTCTGGTGCAAAAGGCAAACTCGCCGCGAGGCGGGGGCGCAAAGCCGTCGGGACTCTCACTGTCTGGGAGTCAGCCGGGCTACCACCGGGGTCGACAGACACCACGTGGCTATAAGCGACGGGGCTCTGGCGCCAACGATAGGTCCATAGGAGGTACCTATGTTTATCCAGAGACTCCGGGCCAAAATCGGCGCCCGGCTAGACGGCGACAGCGAGGCCGGCTTCACGCTGATCGAGCTTCTCGTCGTCATGCTTATCCTCGGCATCCTCGCCGCGATCGCCCTGCCCGCGTTCTTCAACCAGCGCAGCAAGGCGAACGATTCGAAGGCTAAGTCGATCGCGAACTCCGCGGAGACCGCGATGGAGACGTGTGCGACCGAAAACGGTGGCACGTATGGGACGGGTGCTACGTCACCGTGTCTGATCGGCAGTCTGCAGACGATTGAGCCGACTCTGAACAGCCTTCCCGTGCCGGTAGTAACCCCGGAAGGCAGCGGGTACACGATCGCGGTGACCGCTGAAGGTTCAGGTAACACGTTCAAGATCGTGCGGGCCGCCGGGGGCGGAGTGACGTTCCCGTGCGAAGTTACCAGCACCAACAGGGGTGGTTGTCCTGGCGCCGGGGTAGCAGCCGGGGTCTGGAACGGCTAGGGCTCGTCCCACTATGTAGCGACTCGAGGGGCGGGCCGGCGGTCCGCCCCTCGTTCATTAAGCGACGGCCCTGCTGATCGGAGCGCGATTGCGGCCGATAACGAATCGATGCTGATGCGCCATCTTCTTCCAATCTCTTCGGCAGTTCGGTGCCTTGCGAGTGCGACTCTTGTCGGCTCCGTCCTGATCACGGCGGCAGCGCCTGATTCCCACGCCGCGTTGCCGGCCCCGTCCTACGACGGGACCTCGGCGAATGGAAGCATCGTGTTCTTCAGCAGCACCGAACAACTCGTGCCGGGGGATACCGACCACCGGCTCGATGTCTATCAAAGGTCTTATGACGCCGCCCCCGGGGTCGAAAGCATCGTCACCCGAGAGGTGTCGACGGGGCCCACCGGGGGCAACGACGCGTATCCGGCGTTCTACGACGGAGCGTCGGAAAGCGGGGGTCGGGTGTACTTCTCGACCCAGGAGCCGCTGGTCGCGGGCGATCGTGACAGGGCCGGTGACGTCTATATGCGCGAACCGGGAATAGGGCTCACCGTGTTGATCTCCCAGGGCGCCGGAGAATGTTCCCCCGGCTGCGGGAACGGGACGGCCGAAGCGGTGTTCGCCGGCGCGATGCCCGATGGGTCCGAGGTCTTCTTCGAAACCGACGAATCACTAACGCCTGCCGACGGAGACGGATCGTTCGACGTATACGAGCGCAACGTGACCACGGGTGAAACGGTCCTGGTGTCGAGAGGTGCGTCCACCTGTGCTCCCGGCTGCGGGAACGGGTCCTTCGGTGCCCAGTTCGCCGGCGTCTCTGAAGACGGGAAGAAGGTGTTCTTCACGACCGCCGAGTCGCTGGCGAGCGGCGACGGCAACTCCCACGTCGACATCTACGAGCGGAATCTGGCGACCGGCGAAACCATTCTCGTCTCGGGCGGAGGCCACTGTCCCTTGAGCGAAGAAGGTGACTGCGACGCCGTGTGGGACAACTCCTCTCCTGACGGGTCCTCGGTCTACTTCCACACCGTGGAGCAAATCTCCGCCCAAGACCACGACGAATCTTCTGATGTCTACGCCTGGTCTGGGGGCGCGGCGACGCTTGTCTCGACTGGACCGATGGGCAGCGGCACCGCCACCTCGACGTTCGTCGGCGCTTCGGACTCAGGCCAGAAGGTGTTCTTCCAGACCGCGGAAGCGTTGGTCCCGCAGGACGGGGACTCCGCCAGCGACATCTACGAGCGTGACCTGGCGACGAGCGAAACGTTCCTCGTGTCGCAGGGCGCCGAATCGTGTGCCCCCTGCGGGAATGGTGGGGAGAACGCGATCGCCGCCGGTGTCTCCACCGACGGCGACAAGGTCTTCTTTCAAAGCGCGGAAGCGCTGGCGTCCGGCGGGCGAGCCGGGCCCGGAGATGTCTACGTGCGGGATCTCGCAGCAGGGACGACGACGCTCATCTCCGCCGCCGGGTCCCCCTGTGCGGTGCCGGCCGGTTGCGGCTCGGGCACCGCCGGCGCGACGCTCGCGGCAATCACCCCCGACGGCGCGCGGGCCTTCATCACGACCAAGGAATCACTCGCTTTCGGTGATCTCGACGGATCGACCGATGTCTACGCGCGCGACCTCTCGACCGGCACGACCGTACGCGTGACCGGCGAAGGGATCTGCCCGCTCTCCGGGGAACGCGGTTGCGATGCGGTCATCGGCGGCGTCTCCCCGGATGGCGCCCACGTCTTCTTTCTCACCACCAAGCGCCTCGCGGCCGAAGATGTCGACTCCGAAGCCGACGTTTACGAAGCCGCGCTGGAAGGAGGCGAATGGAAGATGCGCCTCGTCTCGGTCGGCAACTCGCTCACGCTCGGACCCGCCACGCCGGTCCTGATCGGGACCGATCCTGGCTCGCCCGGGGTCTCGACCTCGCCGACGCTGCTGGGTCGGGGGGAAGCCGGCACGGCGATCAAGGTCTACGCCTCGGTCGACTGCTCCGGCGCGCCGGTCGCCACCGGGGAAGCCGACGGAGATGGCGAATTCGGGATCCCGGTCAGCGTGGAAGCTGAGTCGACCGGGGAATTCCGCGCCACGGCGACCGATCTAGCTGGTGACACGTCGGGTTGCTCGGGCCCGGTGAGCTATCGCCAGGCCGAAGTTGAGGGCGGCGGGGGCGAAGCTGAAGAGGGTGGCGGCGGCGATCCCGTCGGCGCCGGAGACGGTGGGCAGAACACCGGCTCCACGCCGGTCGGCAGTTCGTCGTCTTCGTCGTCGCCTCCGAAGTCGAGCACCCCCGGGCTGTCACACCCGACACCCGCCGCCCGCCCGGTACCGCAGGCGCAGATCACCTTCTCCCCGGCTGGAAGGACCAAACGTCGCCGCCCCGTCTTTCGGTTCACCGACATGACCGAACAGACCGGCATCACCTTCCTCTGCAAGGTGGATGGCCACCGATGGCTCGGCTGCCGATCGCCGCGACGGCTCCCGAAGCTCGGGCTGGGTCACCACGTCTTCCAGGTCCTCGCTGTCGGCCCCACCGGTGAGCGGCAGGAGAAGCCCGCCAAGCGCACCTTCAAGGTCGTGAAGCCATGAGGAGGAGGGTGCGCAGGCTCCGCGCGAACGAGGACGGTTTCACGCTGATCGAGCTGTTGGTCGCCGGGGCGATGTCGATCGTGCTCATCGCCGCGGCCGGATCGGTCATGATCGGCGCCCTCCGCGCGCAGCCCAAGGTCGCCCAGGGGGCGGCGAACATCCAGTCCGCGCGATGGGTCCTCGAGCGGATGACTCGCGAACTGCGCCAGGGCATCAGGTTCTACGGCACGCAGACCGCTTCGCGGGTCTCGTTCGAGACCTACGTCCGCCATGAAACTTGTGGCGGGACGGCGATGCTGTCGAAGAGCGCGGCGTCGCGCGCCTGCGCGGTCACTTACAACTGCGCCGCGGGGATCTGCACCCGGACCGAGGTCAATCCGCCGACCGTCGAAGGGCAGGCGCCCGCGGCGGGGACCCCGCTGACGATGTTCGAAGGGATCACGAACACCGCCTCGGTCTTCTCGTACCTGCCGAGCATCTCCTCCCCGACCTTCGTCGAAGCGAAGCTTGAAATCCCGAACACGGAAGGAGGGGCCGTGCTCAAGGTGTCGGATGGGGCGGCCCTCCGCGGACTCACGCTGACGAACTGATGGTCCGCTCACTGAAAAAAGAGGACGGGATCACCATCATCGAGGTCGTCGTCGCGGCCTTGGTTCTGACGCTCGGTGGCCTTGCGACCTTCGGCGCGCTCAGTGCCGCCACGGTCAACAACCAGCGCGCGCAGGGCACCCAGGTGGCTCTCGATCGGGCCCAGCAGGAACTGGAAAAGCTCAGCGCTCTGCCTTACGAACAGCTCGCGCTGACCGAAGTTCCGCCGTCGTCCAGCGAACCGAAGAATCCCGATTACAGGGTCAAAACCAACACCGCCCAGTTCGCCTTGACCCGTGAACCGCGCGGCAGCTATGCAAATCTCGCCTACAACGGAGATGGCCTCTACGGGGGCGGCCTCCTCGAAGGAGGGACCGTCAAACCTGGTCCGACCCCGTTCACCAGCGGTTCCATCAAAGGACAGGTCTACCGCTACGTCGTCTGGCGCAACGATTCGAGCTGCCCGACTTCCGCCTGTCCCGGCGAACAGGACTACAAACAGATCGTGATCGCGGTGAAGCTCGAAACCCTCGCGAACGAATCCGGGTCGAGGGGGTACGTCGAAGTGCAGTCGAGCTTCATCGATCCCAAATCGATCCCGTCCGGCGACCCAGCACCGCCGTGCGCCGGCTGCGAAGTCACTTCGCCGCAGCAATTTTTCCTCTCCGATACGACGTGCACGACCTCAGGCGCGACCGAACGAATGGTCCCGACCGCCGACCATCCCCTCCACAACACCCGCGGAACCTGCGCGAGCGGGCCGCAGACGGGCAGCACCATCGGGGCGCCGGACGCCCTCCTGCTGGGGCCGCCCCCGGGACCCGCGACCGAAGGCGCGGCCTTGCCTCCTCTCTACAACTATTCGAACGACTATCCGGGTCTGCTCTCCGGCGAACCGCGGGGACTCCAGATCCGCCGGGACGACAGCGCGGGCTGTCACGAAAAGCCGACCGGCACGAGCGCGCCGCAGTGGCAGGTCCACCGCTGGGTCACCGATCCGCTGCCGGCCAATTTCGTCATGTCCGAAAGCGTTACGCTCGACTTCTTCACCCGCACGCTGAGCGGCACCGGCTCGGGGACGCTGTGCGCGTACCTCTTTTACCTTGACGAAGGTCACGGCACGGAAACCTGGCTGCATGACAAGGCGAACAGCTCGCACGACTACTGGGAAGTGAAGCCGTCGGGCAACGGCAACTGGCCCCGCGGCGAATGGATCGAGATGCAGGCGACGATGAAGTTTGCGGGCCCCGTCACGATCCCGAGAGGCGATCGGCTCGGCTTCCAGTTCACGGTGAACGGCAGCAGCAAGATCGAAGCGATCTCGATCGCCTACGACAACCCGGCCTACCGGACGCGGATCGAGGTCGACACCCCGACGCCGCTGGAAGGCGGATGAGTGGTGGCTGCCGTGGCCGCCTTCGCCTTCGTCGCCGGTCTGCTCATCGGGAGCTTCGTGACCGTGGTGGCGCACCGCGTCCCTGTCGGTGAATCCATTGTCTGGGCGCGATCCCAGTGTCCCTGGTGCGGAGCGCAGATCGCCGCCTACGACAACGTGCCCGTCTTGTCCTGGGCGCTTCTGCGCGGCCGCGGACGTTGCTGCGGCGAGCCGATCTCGGCCCGCTATCCGCTCACCGAGCTGGGCCTGGGCGCCGCCTACGCGGCCACCGTTCTGGTGCTTTGGGGGGACACCACCGACATCCTGCTCGGCCTGGTCTTCGTCACGACCCTGGCGGTGGTGACGCTCACCGATCTCGAGCTCCGCCTCATCCCCAATCGGGTCCTTCTGGTGGCGGTGGTCCTCGGCGTGCTCATCGCCGCGATCGGCGATCCGTCGAGTCTCCCCGAACGCGCGATCGCCGCCGCCGGGGCCGGGGGCCTGTTGTTCGCGGCGGCTCTCGCCTATCCGCGAGGGATGGGCCTCGGGGACGTCAAGCTGGCGGCGGTGATGGGCCTGTTTCTGGGCCGCGGGGTAGTCACCGCGATGTTCGTCGCACTGCTCTCCGGTTCGACGGTCGGCATCGCGATGATCGTCCAGGGCGGGATGGAGGCACGCAAGCGTGCGATCCCGTTCGGGCCCTTCCTCGCCCTCGGAGGCCTGGTCGGACTCCTCTGGGGCCCTCAACTCCTCGATTCCTATCTCGGAATCTTCTTCTAGTTCTAGGTAGGTCAGGACGCAAGCTCGATGGTTGTTCTGCCGATCTAGTAGAGGCCTGAGACACATCTCCGAGGCGCGCATGGAACTGCAACTCACGAGAAAGAAGAAGCCAGGAGCGCTCGTCGGCCTCGAGATCGAGGCGGACAGCATCGCGGCGGCCGAAGTGCGGGTGAACGGCTCCATCGAGGTCAAGGCGGCGGCGGTGGAACCGCTGCCCGCCGGAACCTTCCAGGAAGGCGAGGTCACCGACCCCGATAGCCTCGCCGACGCGCTCCGGGCGACCTTCTCCCGCCATGAACTCGGCAAGCGAGTCCGGATCGGGATCGCCAACCAACGCGTCGTGGTTCGCACGGTGAGGCTTCCGGCGATCGAGGACCCCAAGGAACTCGCCGCCGCGGTCCGGTTCCAGGCGCAGGAGCAGATGGCGATGCCGCTCGACGAGGCTGTTCTCGAGCACCAGCTGGTAGGCGGCGTGCCCGCGGAGGAAGGATCGACGCCGCAACTCGACGTGCTCGTCGTGGCGGCCAGGCGCGACATGATCGCCTCGATTCTCGAGCCCGTCCGTCGCGCAGGCCTGCAGCCGGTGGGCATCGATCTCTCCGTCTTCGGGATGCTCCGCGCGGTCGCCGGTGAGGTCCTCACGCCGTCCACGGAGGCGGGGCTCGCGGAGGCGCTGACCGACGCGATCCTCTACTGCAACGTCGGCGAGGTCGCCAACCTGGCCGTGGCGCGGGGTCGAGCCTGCTTGTTCACCCGCGTGTCCGGGGTCGGGTTGGGCTCGATCGCGGCCGAGCTCAGCGACGACTGGGGACTTTCGTTGGAGCATGCCGGGCAGTGGCTCGCCCACGTCGGCCTCGATCGACCAGTGGAGGGCGTGGACGGCGATCCAGGTCTGGTCGCCGACGTTCGCGGTCGGCTCGCGATCGGCGTCTCCGCGCTGGTCGACGAGCTGCGGCTCTCGCTCGACTACTACGGCGGGCAGCTCGGCGCGGTACCGGTGACGAAGGTCGTGTTCAGCGGCTCCGGCATTTCGATCCCCGGCGTGGTCTCCCACGTCGAAGCCGGTCTGGGATTGCCGATCGAAGCCGTCACGCCGGCGGTGCTGGCCGGCTATGGCGAGGGTCCGGCGACCCGATTGACCGTCCCCTACGGCTTGGCGCTGGAGTTCTAACGATGCGTCCCGTCAACCTCATCCCGCCCGAGAGCCGTACCGAGGGGCGCCCAATGCGCAGCGGGCCGCTGGTCTACATCGTGATCGGAATCCTCGTCGTCGCGCTGGGCGGCGTGGCCGCTCTGGTGTTGACCGAGAACCAGATCTCCGACCGTAAGGACGAAGTTGCCCAGCTGCGCCGGCAGGACAACGCGTTGAGCGCCCGGACGCAACAGCTCACGGCCTACACCCAATTTCAGGCCCTCCGCGAACAGGAGGTCTCGACCGTCACGGCGCTCGCCGACAGTCGCTTCGACTGGGAACGCGTGATGCGGGAACTCTCGCTGGTGCTGCCCGATGACGTCTGGTTGACGTCCCTGAGCGCGAGCGCCGCCGCCACCTCCGAAAGCTCGACCAGTTCCGGTGGCGGTGGTGCAGGCCTTCGCTCGGGGGTCGCCGGGCCGGCGCTGGAACTCAGCGGCTGCACGATCGGCCACGACGGGGTCGCAGGTTTCATCACTGCGCTCGAAGACATCGATGGCGTCACCCGGGTCGGCGTTGAATCTTCCGTTCTCGCCGGGAGCGGCTCGGAAGCGGCCGGTAGCGAATCCGGCGGCTGTGAAGGCGGAAAGTCCACCGCCCAGTTCGCGATCGTGGTGGCTTTCGACGCCGCTCCTGTCTCCACTCCGCCGACCGCGGAAGCAGTGCCTGAACCGGCTCCCGAATCTGGGTCGACCGAAGAAACCACCACCCCGACGGAAGAAGGCTGATGCGGTCCAGCGGCAAAATCATCGGTGCGATGATCCTGGCCGTCGTCTTGGCGATTGCCTTCTGGCAACTGGAGCTCGGGCCGAAGCGGACCGAAGCGAGTGAACTCGCGGAAACCGTGACGAGCCTTCGCTCGAGCCTCGCCGTGGATCGGCAGGAACTCGCGACTGCGATCGCGGCCCGGCGGGAGTTCCCGGCCGGTTACCAGCAGCTTCTGGTCCTGGGCCAGGGGGTTCCGGGCAACTCCGAAACCGCCTCGCTGCTGGTGGAACTCGGTCAGCTCGCGTCGCGGGCAGGTGTCCACTTCGAAAACCTCACCCTGGAAGGTGGGGGGTCCGAAGCGCCGGCCGTCGAATCACCGGTGGAAGGTTCGACCACCGGGGAACCGGCGACCGGCTCCACCGCGCCGGGCCAGGCCCCAGTAGCACCGACGGAGTCCGCCGCGGCGACGCTGCCGTTAGGGGCGACGATCGGCTCGGCCGGCCTCGCCGTGATGCCGTACACGCTGAACGTCAGCGGCAATTTCTTCCACCTCGCCAAGTTCATGCATGAGCTCGACGCGCTGGTCAAGACCAAGAAGGGCGGGATCGCCGTCGATGGTCGGCTGCTCACCGTCAACAGCTTCTCGCTGGCCGCCGGAGCCGCGGGCTTCCCGAACCTGGATGCGAGTCTCAGCGTGACCACCTACGTCGCGCCGGCCACGCAGACCGCGAGCATCCCGGAATCCGCGCCTGAAAATGCGTCGACCACCGCGACGCCGGCGTCCGCTGTCGTTGGAGAAGCACCATGAAGAACCTGAAACCGCCCGAGATGAAGGTCCCGAAAACGCTCGTTGACCTCTACCAGGACCTACGCGATCGCCATCTACTGCCGCTCGTCGCCCTGCTCGTGGTGGCGATCATCGCCGCGCCGATCATGCTCTCGGAAAAGGGAGACGACCAGCCGACCGACGCGACCTTGCCAACGGCATCGGCCCGGCACGTGCCGCCTCTCGGCTCTCCAGAAGGCTCCAGGCTGACCGTGGTCAAGGTGGATCCGGGGATTCGCAATCCGCGCAAGCGGCTGGCGGGCCGGCGCGAAAAGAATCCGTTCGCCCAGCCGGGTGCGGCCTCGGGGTTGGGCGGGAATTCCACGGGCATGCAGGCTCCGCCCGCGACCACGACGACGACGACCACGGGCACGACCGAAAGCTCATCGAGCAGTCCGCCGCCTGTCGAAACCGCCCCACCGTCCTCACCGACGACCACCACGCCGGCGGAAGTCGAATCGACCGAACCCTCCGGGGGTGGGGATGGCGGCGGCTCGCCCGGCACCTCGCCGCCGAAGCACCAGGAAGCGCCGGCGGTCCGCCCGCCCTCCCGTTCGCCGGAAGAAGTCTCCCCGTCCCGCAATCTGATCTTCTACACCTTCGACATCGAAGTCCGTATCGCGAAGCGCGTCCCGGCGCCAGAAAACGACGAAGGAGCGGGGACCGCTCCGACCGACCCGACGCCGGTTGTGAAGAGCGGCGTGGCCCCGGCGACGCCGCTGCCCGGCGCCAAGGAGCCGGTCGTCACCTACATGGGGGCAAAGGAAGGCAAGACCGCGCTGCTGATGGTCTCCAACGAAGTGTCCGAAATCATGGGCGAAGGCAAGTGCCTCTCAGGCACCGGAACCTGCCAGCTGATCGCCCTCGAACCACACGAACCGGAGATCTTCGTCTACGGGCCGAACAAGGTCCGATACAAGGTCGAAGTCCTCGGGATGAAGACCGTCGTCACCGGCCATTCCTGAGCGCTCTAACCAACGCTTCAGTTTGTGAAGCTATGTAGCTACACTTGTTGAAGCGAAGTTTCTGCGCCTCCCACGGATTGAAGCCATGAGTGCAAGTAGCAACGCCGAATGTCCCGTCTGCAAGACCGCAGAGGTTGTCTGCGGAAAGTGGACGCTCCTTCTGATCAGGGACCTGGCCGAGGGGAGCTGCCGCTTCTGCGAGCTCGAACGGTCGCTGGAGGGAATCAGCCCGCGGACGTTGTCGTTGCGGTTGCGGGCGCTGGAGGAGGAGGGGATCGTCGAGCGGCACACCTATCCCGAGGTGCCGCCCCGCGTCGAGTACGCCCTCACCGCCAAAGGCGTGGCGCTGGTGCCGCTGGTCGAGGACATGCGCACATACGGGACGCGCTGGCTGCTCGACGAGGCGGGCGAGCCCGCCGAAGCCGCCGCAGCTTAAGCGAGCGTCGGGGCCTTGACGGGCGCCGATAACTTGCAAGGCGCCGTGCAGGCGAAGGAGGCCGGGCCGGGAGGCGAAAGTCAGGCCTCGTGCGCGACTTCCTGCTGAACGAATCCCTTCGCCGCCTCGCCACCGAGGCCGCGACCCGTTTCAATGCGATGGTTGCCGAAGGGGAACAGATTCCCTTCGACGTGGCGACCGATACGGCTGAGGAGTCGCCGTTCTACAGCTACGTGCCGCAGACTGGCCGGTTTGTGGAGGAGCGGGTCTGCGAGCTTCATGGGCTGTCGAGTTGGAACGCTGCCCGCGAGGCAGTCGTCGAGGCCGGGGTGGCGTCTACTTATCTGGAGGGGCGCGGCGAGATGGTGCCGCCCGAACCGGGCGCCCGCGCCGAACGGATGCTGGAGGTCTTCACGGTCGAGCTCTTCGAGGAGGGCAACGGCTTCGCGTTGGACCGCGGCAGGCTGGAGGCGCAGGTCGCCACCCTGGACGCGGAAGCGCGCAGCGCCGATGATGCCGACGTGCTGATCGTGCCGATCGTGGGGTTGCGGATGTCGATGAACCGCCTGCAGCTGCCGAACGGGGTGCGGATCGTCCGCGCCGACTCGATCGCCGCGCCGGTCGAGGCGATGCGCAGCGAGGGCATGGGCCGCGCCGCCTGGGAGCCGCAGTTCCTCGCTGTCGCCGAGCAGGGGACCGAAGGGGCCGAGGCGGCGATCGAGCAACTGCGCGAGTTGATCAGCGTGATGCGGATGTTCAAGGTCGGCGGCGTCGGCCTCGGGCCGTTCGCCTTCGCCCCGACCGGGGAGGACACCTGGCGCCGGATCACCACCGGCGCGCCCGCGACCCGCCCGGGCGGCTACCGCCTCTCCGAGCAGGAGGGCACCGAACTCGCTGACTTCGCCGCGATGCTGGAGCAGCGTCCCGACCCCGACAGCGCTCTCACCTGGGCGGTCGGCCGCTTCGAGATGGCCTGCGAGCGCGAGAGCGCGATGGAAGGCCTCAGCGACCACCTGCTCGCGCTGCGGGCGGTGCTCGAGGGCCACGGCCCGGTCGGCGCCTCGCTGCCGCTGCGCGCCTCCGCCCTGATCACCGACGAGAATTTCGACCGCATCGAGGCCCGCGAGCGGGTCGAGGAAGTGCTCGAGCTGGAGCGCGCGCTGATGAACGGCCGCATGCTCGACCACGCGATCGAGCTGGCGACCTGGATCGAGGACGGCGCCCGCCGCCTCCTGCGCCAGGCGGCCCTGGGCGAACTGGGCAACGACCTCTCGACGACCGCCGACGAGACCCTCATCACGACCGGCCTCGAAGCCGGCGACGCCGAGATCACCGTCTACGCCGAAGAGGACTCCGAGGTCGAGGAGGCGCCGGTCGAAGAGGCGCCGGTCGACGAGTTCCGGGTCGTCGAGTCGCCGATCGCGGAGGAGGAGCCGAACGACCTTGCTGCCGACCTCGCCGAAGCCGAGAGCTACCTGGGCGACGAGCCCGACCTCGAGGAGGAGGACGAACCGATGGAAACCCGCATCCTCGAGCCGATCCCCGCCCCAGGCGAGATCAAGGTCACGGCCACCCACTGGCTCGACGAGGTCGACGAGGAGCAGACCGGCCAAGGTCACTCACTTGAGTGGCCGGCCGCCGAAGAGCGCGACCTACAGCACCGCGAGCGGATCGACACCCCGCGGGTGCGCCACCTCTTCCCGGTCCCGGACTCCGATTGGGAGCTCTCGCACCCCGAGTTCGACTACTCCCGTCACCGCTAGCTGTTCCTTATCAGCGGTATCCCGGCATAAAGAACAGCTAGGCACGGCCCGCGGCCATCGCGACCCGCTCCTCGCCGGTCGCGAACAAGTAGCGGTTGATCTGGGCCAGGCCGGCCAGGTCGTGGACGTCTTCGTCGAGATAGGGGACGCGGATCACCCCGGTCGCCCGCATCTCCCGCGCCAGGTGCTCGATGTTGCGCGCGTCGCGCTCGGCCAGCGCCTGGTAGTCGGAGAAGTTCGCCGCCACCCGCTGGGCCAGGTCCGGGTCGCCGAGCTTCTCCGCCAGCGTCGCCGGCAGGTCCTCGTCGTCGCCGCGCAGTTGCTCGGACGGGTAGTGGACCTTGTTGACGATGACGCCGCCGAAAGGCAGTTTCGCCTCGACCAGCTTGCGGTGGAAGTAGACGGCCTCCTGGATCGGCTCGCCCTGCGGCCCGCAGACGACGAGGAAGCAGGTCGTCGGCGACGCGAGCAGCTTGTTGACCCGTTTGGCCCGCGCCTGGAAGCCGTCGACCATGCCGCTGAACGCGTTGAAGAACTCGGCCAGGTCGGCGATCAGATCGAAGCCGACGATCCGCTTCATCACGCTGAGTGCCACCGTCGCCCCGCGCCCGGCGACCTTCGCCGCGAACCCCGTCGGCTTCATGAAGACCTTCAGCGATTTGCCTTCGATGAACTGGGTGAGGCGGCGCGGCGCCTCGAGGAAGTCGAGCGCGTTGCGGCTCGGCGGCGTGTCGAGCACGAGGATGTCGAAGTCGCCTTCGGTGTGGAGCTCGAAGAGCTTCTCCATCGCCATGTACTCCTGGGACCCGGCCAGCGCCCCGGAGATCTGCTGGTAGATGGGGTTCCGCAGGACGCGGTCGCGCGACTCCTCGTCGGGTGCCTGCCGCGCGATCAGCTCGTCGAAGGTCTGCTTCGGGTCGAGCATCATCGCCCACAGCTCGCCGGTGATCTCGACGCCCTGCGCCTCGAAGAGCTTCGGGTCGACCCGCCGCGCGTCGTTGCCGAGCTCCTCCAGCCCGAGCGAGTCGGCCAGCCGCTTCGCCGGGTCGATGGTGAGGACGCAGACCTTCAACCCGCGCGCCGCGAGGCCCGTCGCGATCGCCGCCGAGGTGGTCGTCTTGCCGACCCCGCCGGAGCCCGCGCAGATCACCACCTCCTTGCCCTCGAGGACATCGGCGAGGGTCGGGCTGCCCGGGCTCACGAGAGCCTCCGCGAGAGGCGGCGCGCCGCCTCCGGCCCGAGGTCGGGCTCGAAGAGGAAGGGGAGGGTTTTCACCGGCGCCTGTGCCCGGCGCCGCAGCCGCGCGAGCTGCGCCCGTTGACTGCGTGCCCGCCCGAACTCCGACAACGCCGCCCGCGCGGCCGCCTTCGACGCCCCTTCCTCGGCACCCGCCAGCGCGGTCAGCTGCTCCGCCTCCTCCTTGGAGAAGCGCTCCGGGTAGAGCCCGTTGAGGTAGACGCGGTCGACCGCCACGCCGACCTCGTTGACGAGGTCGTGCTCCAGCGCCGCCGTCTCGTTGACCGGCATCTCCTCGGGCAGGGCGACGATCGCCACCCCGGTGTCCTCGTGGTTGGTGATGAAGTTGTCGAGCGTCTTGGCCTGCGAGTGGATCGGCCCGACCCGGGCGATGTTGGCGAAGGTGCGCGGCGTCTGCAGGAAGCCGACCCCGTGGCCGGTGGCGGGCGCGTCGACGATCACGGTGTCGTACTTGCGCGCCGACTTCACCTTGCGGTCGAGCTGGGCGAGCTCCCAGATCTTGCCGATCGTCACCAGCTCCTTCAGCCCCGGCGTCGCCGCGGCGAGGTAGTTGAAGATGCGGCTGCGGAAGAGCATGTCGCGCATCGCCCGCACCTTCAGCTGCAGCAGGACGTACTCGCGCATCGACTCGTCGGGGTCGATCGAGATCGCCCAGAGGTTCTCCTCCAGCTCGACCTCGTGGAAGCCGACGGTGGTGTGCTCGAACATCCGCGAGGCGTTCTCCTGGGCGGAGACCTCACAGACGATCGTGCGCTTGCCTTCGGCGGCCGCCCGCATGCCGAGGGCCACGGAGACCGTCGTCTTGCCGACCCCACCCTTGCCGGTGACGATCACCAACCGCTTGTCGAGAAGTTCGGGTATCGGGCAATTCCTAGCAATTTCGCGTTAAGGCAGGAAAAAGCGAGTCCCATCCGAATATCCGCGCAATGGGATTTCTAAGCCGCAAGAAGAAGAGTCGGGAGCACGCCGTCGTCGAGGAGACGCATCCGCTCGAGGAAGAGCTTCAGGGGATGGAAGAGGCGGTCCCCGAGCGGCGCGTGGACGAGTACCCGGATCCGGAGCCCGCGTATCGCGAGCCGGAGCCGGAATATCACGAGCCCGAGCCCGAGCCCGAGCCGCAGCCCGAGCCGGTCGCGGAGGCGCCGCAGCCCGAGCCGCAGGTTGAGGAGGAGCCCGAGCCCGCTCCGCCCAGCTCCGGCGTGAAGGTTGGGTCGCTCCGCGTCGAGGAGGCGCTGAACGCGGAGCGCACGGATGACGACGAGTCCGGCGACGCGCGGATGAAAGCCGTGGACCTGATCGCGCCGACCCGCCTCGACTTTCTCAAGCCGCAGGAGGAGCCCGCCGCCGAGCCGGTCGACACCGCCGACGTGATCGCCTTCGCCAACCAGAAGGGCGGGGTGGCCAAGACCACCACGACGCTGAACCTGGCCGTCGCCTTCGCCGAGTCCGGCTACCGCGTCCTCTGCGTCGACCTCGACCCGCAGGGCAACCTGACGATGTCCCAGGGGATCGACCCGGACAAGGTCGAGCACAGCCTCTACGACGTGCTGGTCAACGACATGCCGCTCTCCGAGATCATCGTCGAACGGGAGATCGACATCGCCGTCGCCTCGATCGACCTGGCCGGCGCCGAGATCGCGATGAGCACCAAGATCGGTCGCGAGCGGACGCTGGAGAAAGCGCTGAAGGAGGTCGCCGCCGACTACGACTTCGTCTGCATCGACACGCCGCCGAGCCTCGGCCTGCTGACGATCAACGCGCTGACGGCGGCGAACAAAGTGATCGTCCCCGTGCAATGCGAGTATCTGTCGATGCGCGGACTGGTACAGCTGCAGAACACGCTGAGGATGATCCAAGAGAACCTCAACCCGAACGTCCGCATCGAGGGCATCCTGCCGACGATGCTGGACACGCGGACCATCCACGCCAAGGAGGCGGTCGAGATCCTGGAGGAGAACTTCGGAGACCTCGTCTTCGAATCCCGGATCCGCAAGGCGATCAAATTCGCCGAGGCCCCGGTAAGGGGTGCCAGCGTCCTCAAGTACGATTCCGAGAGCAGCGCGGCAAGCTACTACCGGGATTTGGCGAAGGAGGTCCTGGCGAATGGCTCGGCGTAACAAACGGGCATCGATGCGTGAGGGTCCGCTCTCGGACCTGTTCCGTTCCACCGGGGCCGACGCTCCGGAGGATCCGCCCGAGGCTCCGCGCCCCGGCCGGGGTCCGCGCTACGGACGCGAGGATCCCGCCGAGGCGAAAAAGGCCGAAACCGTCGCCGCGCCGATCGAATCGAGCGCGCCCGCTCCGTCGCCGACCGCCGGCGGCGCCTTCTTCGACCAGGAAAGCGAGCCCGGGGCCGCGCCCGCGACGCCCGCTCGTCGACAGCGCGAGGAGCCCGCGCGCCGCGAGGCCGAGCCGCCGCCCGAGCCCGTCGCCCGCGAGCCGGAGCCGCCCGCGCCGCGCCGCACCGATCCGCCGGAGTCGTCAGAGCCTGCCCCCGAGCGCCTGAAACGGGTGTTCGCCGAGGAGCCGCGCCCGCGCGATCCGCGCGAGGAGTTCCTGCAGACCCCGCGCTATGGCCGCGAGGAGCCCGCGTACGAGGCGCCCGGCTCCGGTGAACCGCACCAGCCGGTGATCAAGGTCGTCGGCGTCGGCGGGGCCGGCGTCAATGCGGTCAACCGGATGGTCGACGCCCGCATCCCCGGGGTCGAGTTCATGGCGGTCAACACCGATCTTCAGTCGCTGCAGCTCTGCGTCGCCGACGTCACCGTGCACATCGGTGACCAGCAGACGCGCGGGCTCGGCGCCGG
>JBOGYZ010000130.1:0-29128 GCA_050697015.1 Solirubrobacterales bacterium | reverse complement strand
ACCCCAGCTGGGGTAGAGCGGATCCCGGGCATTCGTTTCTGCGAGTCAGACCACCGGATGCGGGAGAGCCTCTTCGCCCATGCGGACGACACCACCATCCTGAGACACAGTCGTTCTGCTCGATCAGCAGCGCCCCGACCAGCCTGATCACCGATCGGTCGTTCGGGAAGATCCCGACGACGTCCGAGCGCCTGGCGATCTCCTTGTTGACACGCTCGAGGTTGTTGGTCGAGCGCAATTTCGGCCAGTGCGAGGGCGGGAAGCGGTAGAAGGCGAGGAGGTCCTCCTCGGCCTCCTCCAGCAGCGCCGCCACCTTCGCCGCGACCGGGGAGAGCCGCTCGATCACCGACGCAGATCGCTCGCGGGCATCGGCCATGTCCTCGGCGGCGAACACCTCGCGCAGGGCGGCCGAGACCATGTTGCGCTGGCCTGCCTTGCAGTGGCCGTGCATGTTCCGGATGAAGTGCACGGTGCAGCGCTGCCACGGGCAGCCGAGCACCTTGGCGACGGCCGCCTTGAGACCGAGGTGGTCGTCGGAGACGCAGAGCCTCACGCCCTGGAGGCCACGCGCCCGTAGCTCGCGCAGGAACGCCGCCCAGCCGGCCTCGGTCTCGGACTCGGCGATCTCGATGCCGATCACCTCCCGGCGCCCTGACTCGTGCACCGCGAAGGCGACCATCAATGCCTTGGAGTGGACGTGGCCCCGGTCGCGGACCTTCAGGTGCTTGGCGTCGAGCCAGAGGTATGGGTGCTCGCCCTCGATCGGCCGGGTGCGGAAGGCCTCGACCTGGTCATCGAGCTCGCGGCAGATACGGGAGACCTGATCCTTCGACATGTGGATGCCGAGCTCGGAGACCAGGTGGTCGACCTTCCTGGTCGAGACCCCGTTCACGTAGGCCTCCATGACCACGCCGAGCAGCGCCTTCTCCGAACGTTTGCGGGGCTCCAGGAAGCTCGGGAAGTAGCTCTCGCCGGAGCGCTTGCGAGGTACGGCGAGCTCGATCTCGCCGACCCTGGTCGCCCAGGGCCTCGACCGGTAGCCGTTTCGGTGGGTCGTCCTGGTCTCGCTCGTCTCTCCCTTGCAGGCGCCGATCTGGGCCGAGATCTCGGCCTCCATCAGCTCGCGGGCGACCATCGCCACCGACTCCCGCAGGAAGTCGGGGTGCTCCTCGATCAACGCCTTGGCCACGACCTCGGCGCTCGTCATGCTCTGCCTCTCGGCCATCGTGGTGTTCCTTTCGTCAGTCGACTTGCAGGTCAACCGACGAGTCTGGGGTCCGCGGTGGCCGGAACTTCGTCCCGGCCCTTCACGGCGTTACCCCACTTCTAACGACGTGACCGGGCTGAGATGGCGCTTCCTAGCTCCACCACCCGACGAACCTGATCTGGCTCATACCAGCGAAGGGAGATAGAGATGACGCAGATGGAGCTCGCCCGCAAGGGCACCATTTCACCGGCGATGGAGCGGGTCGCCGAGCGCGAGGGGCTCGCCGCCGCCACGATCCGCGACGAGGTGGCGCGGGGGCGGATGGTGATCCCCGCCAACCTCAACCACAGCCGCCTCGATCCGATGGCGATCGGGCTCGCCGCGCAGGTCAAGATCAACGCCAACATCGGCTCTTCGCCGACCAATTCGGGGGTCAAGGAGGAGGTCGAGAAGCTGGCCTTGGCGCAGCGTTGGGGAGCCGACACGGTGATGGACCTGTCGACCGGCAAGCGGATCGACGATACCCGCGAGGCGATCATCGCCGCAGCCGCGGTGCCGATCGGCACCGTCCCGATCTACCAGGCGCTCGAACGGGTCGAGAAGATCGAGGACCTGAGCGCCGAGGTGCTGCTTGAGGTGATCGAGCACCAAGCGCGCCAGGGCGTCGACTACATGACGATCCACGCGGGCATGCTGCTCGCCCACCTGCCGCTCACCCGGCGGCGGGTGACCGGGATCGTCTCCCGCGGCGGCGGCATCCTCGCCCGCTGGATGGTCGAGCACGAGCGCGAGAACCCGCTGTTCGAGGCCTTCGACGAGGTGCTGGAGATCTGTCGCACCTACGACGTGACGATCTCGCTCGGCGACGGCCTGCGTCCCGGTTCGATCGCCGACGCCTCTGACGCGGCGCAGTTCGCCGAGCTGCGGACGCTCGGCAAGCTGACCGAGCGGTCCTGGGAGCGCGACGTCCAGATGATGGTGGAGGGGCCGGGCCACGTGCCGCTCGACCAGCTCGAGCGCAACGTCAAAAAGCAGCAGCGGCTCTGCCACGAAGCGCCCTTCTACACGCTCGGTCCACTGGTCACCGACGTCGCCCCCGGCTACGACCACATCACCTCCGCGATCGGCGCCGGGGGATCGGGGGCCCCGCGAGGAGGTCGAGACGTAGCAGCCGGAGTGCTTCCGCGTTGACTATCTCGAACTCAGCCGAGATCCTCGGCCGGGGCGACTGCCGCCCGCGCCGTCCGTGGTGAGGTCTCCTCCGAAGACCCCCGAATGCCGACGATGATGATCGCCATGGCCCCCCCAGCCACCGACCGCTCGACATCGGACAGGCGCTGGCGATCACCGTCGGGGGGGCGACAAGCTGATCGACCGCGTCGAAGGAGCCGGGCTCTGCAGGCGGATCGCCAACCCTCATGATCGGCGCTCGTCGATTCTGGAGTTGACCCCTTAGGGTCAGAACGGTTCGAGCGGGCGGACCGCGGGATCGCATGCAGAGTGCCGCTGATCTCGATGAAGCGCTTGCGTGGCTCAGCGGGTGAGAGCCATCCTCACGCGGCGACCACGTTTGATCGTAAGCTCAATCGGTCCATGTCGGCGGCCCGATGATCCTGGATCTCGGTGGCCCCGAGCTGGTGATCGAGATGAGCCCGGCCCGCAAAGAGCACAAGTCACCCGAGTTGCCGATCGCCGGGCGGCGACCCGAGCGCGCGGATGCTGCGGCGAACCGCATCCGGATACTCGAGGCGGCGCGTGAGGTGCTCGCCGAACGCGGGGCCGAAGCGACTTCGCTCGACGCCGTCGCCGCCGCCGCGGGAGTGGGCAAGGGGACGATCTTCCGGCGGTTCGGAGATCGATCCGGGCTTTTCCAGGCGCTGCTCAGCGAACACCTGGCCACCTTCCAGGACGCCTTTCTCTTCGGCCCGCCGCCACTCGGACCCGGGGCCCCTCCGGCCGAGCGTCTGCGCGCCTTCTTCGACGGCTTCCTCGACCTCCAGGACGGCCACCTCGAGTTGACTATCGCCCTGGAGAAAGAACGCTGGCGCGGGCCGATCGGCGGCTACCTCGTCCTCTCGATGCACGTCGAGAACCTGCTGGGAGAGCTCTCTTCGGAGATCGACGCCACGACCACGGCGCAGCTCCTCATGAACGCGGCCGGGGTCAACGTGGTCAGGTATCTGCGGCGTGACCTGGGGGTGAGCCTTGAGTCGATGAAGAGCGCGATGCACCCTCTGCTCGACGGCCTCTCCCCGAGGTCCGGCCGGCGGGGGGGGAGTGTGGCCGGCGGGACCGCGGGGAGAGGCCGTCGAGTCGCGAAGGGCTAGTTCTCCTGGCCCGGGCCCTGCTCGTCGGGGACGAGTTCGAGCTCCGCCTTGAGCGTGGCGCCGCCGACGATCATCCCCAGCCGGTTCCAGTCCATCCCCGCCTCCGCGCGCCCGACCGAGGTCGTGCCCGATACCCGCAGCCGCCCGCCCTCGCGCCGCACGAGCTTCACGGGCAGCTCCAGCTGCGGTGACGCGTGCGGCAGCTTCAGAATCCCGGCGACGAGGAGGTTCCCGTCCTCGGACGATCCGATGGCCGTCGTCGAGAACACCACCTCGGCGTTCTTCTCGACATCGAAGTAGTCGGCGCTACGTAGGTGCTCGTCGCGTTTCCTGTTGCCGGTGTCGAGACTCCTCGAATCGATCCTCAGCTCCCCGTAGGCGCCGTCGTCACCGATCAGAAGCTGCCCGCGGAAGTCGTCGAAGTGCCCCTTCACCTTCACCAGACCCCACATGGTCTTGGCGCTGAACTCGAGCCTGCTGGCGGAGGGATCCACCTCCCACACCCCGCCCGGCAGCCCCAGGTCGTGGGTCGTCGCCTCTTCTTGAGTGGCCATCTCGTGCTCCTTCCGAACGATTGATACGGACTGGTGGTCCTGTTGGCTGAGCTTAGCGGACCGCCGGTCCGCCTATGCGTTAAAGTAGATCGGACCATCAGTCCGAAGCAATTCGCTTCGTTGCAATCGGGAGCAGAGCAAATGGAAGAACGCACCTACGAATTGGGCCTCGACTCGTTCATGCAGGTCAGCGAAGGGGCGGATGGCCGCCTGACCGACGGGGCAGAGGTGGTCCGCGACACCGTCGAGGAGGGGGTCATCGCCGAGGCGGTCGGGATCGACTCATTCAACGTCGGCGAGCACTACCGCGACGACATGATGGACTCGGCCGGTCACGTCGTCCTCGCGGCGATCGCCGCTCGCACCGAAAGGATCCGTCTCGGCACCGCGGTGACCGTGCTCTCGACCCAGGACCCGGTCCGCCTCTACAACAACTTCGCCACGCTCGATGCCGTGTCCGGCGGGCGGGCTCAGCTGATCCTCGGCCGAGGGTCGGCGATCGAGTCTTTTCCCCTCTTCGGCTACGAGCTCCGCGAGTACGAGGAGATCTTCGAGGAGAAGTTGGAGCTGTTCGCCTCACTGCTCCGGGGCGGCAGGATCGACTGGTCGGGCAGGTATCGACCCCCTCTGCACCAGGCGTTGATGACCCCGCCTCTGCCCACCGGGAACCTGCCGACGTGGGTCGGGTCCGGCGGCAGCCCGGGCTCGGTGGTTCGCGCGGCCAGGTATGGCATGCCCCTGATGCTCGCGATCATCGGCGGTCGTCCGGGGCGCTTCCGCTCGCTGGTCGACCTCTACCGCAAGTCGCTGGCCAGATTCGGGCACCCGACCGATCTCCCGGTGGGGGTCCACACTCTCGCCTTCGTCGCCGAGACCGATGAGAAGGCGATCGAGACCCAATGGCCCTATTGGCTTCGCGTGCTGACGCGTGCCTCCCGCGAACGCGGCTTCCGGCGACCGGATCGCCGTCAGTTCGATGCCGACGTGACCCATGGCGCGCTCTTCGTGGGCTCGCCGGAGACGGTCGCCCGGCGCCTCGCCGAGATGGTCCGGGAGCTCGACCTCGATCGCGTCGACACCCTCTACGGGGTCGGCGCGGTACCGGCCGCCGAGCGTCGGCGCGCGGTGGAGCTATTGGGTCAGGAGGTGTTCCCGCGGATGCGGACGCTGTTGCGGGAGGATCCGCCGGAGCGCATCGTGGTCCCCGACGGCAGGACGTTCGCCGAGGTGAGGAGCCCGGTCCGGACCACCCACGCTCCAGCCGAGGTCCGGGAATAGTTCGTGGAGCGCCTCGGGATCATCGGGGCCGGGAAGATGGGCATGGCCTTGGCCCGGGCAGGGCTGACCGCCGGCTACGAGGTCGCGGTGGCCGGGTCCGGCCCGAGCGAGCGGATCGCGTTGACGGTCGAGGTGCTCGCCCCGGGCGCGGTCGCGGCGACCACCGCCGAGGTGGCCGGGTTCGCCGAAATGATCGTCCTCGCCCTGCCGACGCACCGCTTCCGCGAGCTCCCCGCCGACCTCTTCGCCGGCAAGGTCCTCGTGGACGCGATGAACTATTGGCCCGACGTCGACGGCACCGATGCGGAGCTCGCCGAGGCGCCCGGAGGCACCAGCACCGTCGTCGCGGGCAATTTTCCGCACGCCCGGGTGGTCAAGAGCCTCAACCAGCTCGGCTACCACGAATTCGATGAAAGCCCTCGCGAGCCCGGGTCGCCTAACCGCATCGCCGTCGCCGCGGTCGGCGATGACCGCGATGCGGTCAGCCTAGTCCTGCAGCTCATCGACCTCCTCGGATTCGATCCGGTCGACGGCGGACCGCTGGCCAACGGCAGGCTGCTCGAGCCCGACCGCTCTCCCTACGCCGAGACCTTCTCCGCCGCCGCGTTGGCGGAGCGACTTTGCGCCTGAGGGCATCGAATGACGGAACTCAGACCGGTCCGTTCGTGCGCCGGCGACGACGGACGTTGGAGTGCACGCCGTCTCGTCCGCAAGGCAATGGTCTTGCCGTAAAGACCCATTGGAAGGGGGAGGGACACTTTCGTCCGGTTGCATCGGTTCCTCAGGAATACCTTGATGATCGCCCTCGCCCGGCCTCGGGCGGCGATCGGCAATTCGCGCACCGACACCCTCTCGAATCGTGGGCGGACGTTCCGGAACGCAGTAGCCGGCCCGCCGCCTGTATCACGACCGTCCGTCCTTCGGGTTCCGAATACCAGGTGATGCGGGAGGCGACGACCTGTGTGCCGCCTCGGAGGGAACCCCCCGTCGATGAAATGCTTGACCGAGCGCTTGATTACGTGCTCGACCTTCTCCTTGTCGTCGAACTTTTCGGTGTCCCACGTATCGCCGTTGGTGGCCTGGATCTTCAGATCGAGCTCCTCGGGCCGCTTCTTGCCCTCGGTCTCGTCGGTGATGGTGTTCATCGGTGTCTCCTTCGGACGTCCTTCCGGCGGGCCTCGCTCGCTTTCACCTCCTTAGAACCAGCGATCGGCGCCGATCTTCAACCGGTTCGGCAGAGGTTCGAAGAAGAGTCGCGGTGGCGGTAAGGGACGCCCCGGGGGTGGCGCGAGCGCACAGCTGCCCGAGAGGGCATTGCTGAGATGCGTGCACACGTCAACAGCGAGGTCTACGTCTCCATCAGGCGCCGAGCGCGATGAAGGGAGCCCAGTAGTCGGGGCCCGAGAATGGTCGTTGTACCTCCATAGATCCGCGCCGAACGGCCGTTCGCTGTCCGGGGCGATCGCCCGCGGCGGCCCGTCGGTTGACTCGGCCTCCAATGTCGGGTGGGCGATCAGAAAGTTCGCGAGTTCGGGGTCGGTCAGATCCCGAAGCCAGAGCGGGGCGCGCCGTAGCGCCTCTGGCGGTCTCTTGCCCCGTCAATCTCTCGCCGTATAGGCGCGTCATCAAGAGAGCCGTCGTGTCATCGCGGACCGGCCAGAGACTCGCGATCACGCATGCTGAGCCGGCGGCAAGGAACGCCGTTCCGACCGAGAGCCGCTGCTCGGGGAGGTGCGTGAGGTCGACGACACCCGTCTGGCACGCGGAGACGGCTACGAGCCGCGACTCCAGTCTCCCCACTTCGGTCAATCGCGTCACCTCGATGGCACCGTCGGCAAGGAGTTACTGCCCGATCCACAACTTCCGCGGCACCGGCTTCACCGCCAACGCGATCGCCCCGGGCTCCACCGACATCCCGATCCTCACCGAGAGCGCCCGCCTCTACCCGCTCGCCGATCCCGAGTCCTTCGCGCCCCAACAACCTATCGAGCGCCTGATCGACCCACCGAGATCGCCGCCATCATCGCCTTCCTCCTCGGCCCCGAAGCCGCCGCAGTCACCGGCGCCACCGTCCCAGTGGACGGCGGCCTCACCGTCTGAGCGCAGGAGCCGGTTTCAGGTCCTGGGACGCGAATTCGGGGCAGGGCGTGGGAGGAGCGCTCGTCTGTGGGAGCGGGCGGTATGGCCCGCGCTGCGGGGCTGGGCCGCCACGCAGCCGCCCTCAGGGACGCGTCGTCCACTCGCGGGCGGTCCGCGCGAGCGCCGGGACGCCCTCGCCGAGAGTGGCGAAGTAGGCGTCGCCACTGGCGCCGGAGCTGAAGCGTCGGTAGCTGCCCTCGAGGAATATCGCCGCTTTCCAGAGGGCCAGGACCTGGTACCAGCCGAGGGCGTCGACATCGACGCCGGTCAGCTCGACGTAGGCGCGTGCCAGGTCGGCGCGGCCGGGGAAGCCGGCGCCGCAGGTGAGTCGCGAGAGGGCGAACATCGGGTTCTCAGCGTCGGTCTGCTCGCTCCACATCGCGGTCATGTACCCGAGGTCGGCGAGCGGATCGCCGACCGTCGCCATCTCCCAGTCGAGCACCCCGGCGACGCCGAGGTCCGCGGCGAAGAGCAGGTTGCCGAGGCGGAAGTCACCGTGCACGAACGTCGTCCGTGAGGAGGGCGGCCGGTTCGCGGCCAGCCAGTCGGCGACCAGCTCGAGGTCGGGCAGCGGACGGGTCGCATTGGCCTCCAGCAGCGAGCCGAACCGCCGTAGCTGGCGCTCAAGATAGCCGGAGGGCCGGCCGAAGGCCTCCAGGCCGCTCGCCTCGAGGTCGGCCGCGTGGATCTCGACCAGCGTCTTCATCGCCTCCTCCGCGATCCGCGCCGGCACCTCCGGGCGGTCGAGCGCGGGCGGCAAGCGGTCGTTGACGATCGCCCCCGGGACGTAGGACATGACGAAGAACGGCGCTCCGATCAAAGCGGGGTCCTCGCAGCGGGCGAGGATCCTCGGGACCGGCACCGAGGTCTCCTGCATCGCCGCCAGGATGCGCGCTTCCCGTAGGACGTCGTTGGCCGATGCCGCGAGGTCGCCGCGGGGCGGCCGGCGGAGCACGAAGCGCTCCTCGCCGCGGCTGAGCAGGAATGTCAGGTTGGAATGGCCGCCGCCCAGCTCCTCGACCTCCAGCTCGCCGGCGCCGAGGCCCGCCTGGTCAAGGAAGTCGCGCAGGGGATCGAGGATGATCGCGGCGCCGTGCTCGAGTCGGGAGGCCTCCTCCGGAGTGGCGACGACCGCCTCGCCGCTCATCGCTCCAGCGCCTCCTCGGCCGCTCGCCGCACGGCCCGGCGGGCGATCGCCCAGAGGTGCGTCTCGGTCGGTCCGTCGTAGATGCGGAACGGGCGCAGCTCGTTCATCGTCCGTGCCAAGGGGCCATCGCCGGAGACGCCGAGCGCGCCACAGATCTGCACCGCGCGGTCGACGATCCGCCAGGTCGCCTCGCCGACGTACGCCTTGGCGACCGAGGACTCCTGGCGCGCGGGGGAGCCCTGGTCGAGTGCCCAGGCGCACTTCCAGATCAGCATCCGGCTGCTCTCGATGTCGATCTCCGATTCGGCGATCTTCTGCTGTGCCATGCCGAGGTCGCCGAGGCGCTGCCCGAAGGCTTCGCGCGTCGCCGCGTGTCGGAGGGCGAAGTCGTGGGCACGCCGCGCCGCGCCGAGCCAGCGCATGCAGTGGGTGAGCCGGGCCGGCGCCAGGCGCACCTGGGCGTAGCGGAAGCCCTCGCCGAGCTCGCCGAGGATCGAGGCGTTGTCAACCCCGCAGTCCTCGAAGACGACTTCGCCGTGGCCGCCGGTGAAGACCCGGTCGGTCGCGTCGATCAGCCGCTCGACCCGCCAGCCGGGGTCCTCGGCGTCGACCAGGAACATCGTCGCCCCCTCGTCGGTCATCGCCATGCAGATCGCGAACGCGGCGCCCTCGGCACCGGTGATGAACCACTTGCGCCCGTTGATCGACCAGCCGCCGCCCGACCGCTCGGCGCGGGTGAGGAGCATCGAGGGGTCCGAGCCCGCGCCCGGTGCGGGCTCGGTCATCGCGAAGCAGGAGCGGATCTCGCCACGGGCCAGCGGCTCCAGGTAGCGCGCCCGCTGGTCGGGGTTCGCGATCAGATCGAGCATGTGCATGTTGCCCTCATCGGGCGCCGCGCAGTTCATCGCCGGCGGCCCCAGCAGGCCGTAGCCGGCCTCCTCGAGGATCACCGCGGTGCCGCGCATGTCGAGGCCCTGACCGCCGAGCTCGCGCGGCAACTGGGGCGCGAAGACCTCGGCGTCCTTGGCGGCGGTCTGCAGCTCGCCGCGCAGCTCTGCCGCCAGCCCGTGCTCGGCGACGTCGCGCTCCTCCGCCGGGATCGCGACCGCGGCGACGAACTCGCGCACCCGGCCCCGCAACTCCTCGACCTCCGCCGGGATCTCGAAGTCGATCATCGAGCGCTCCAGCCGCCGTCGGCGAAGAGGGTCGTGCCGGTGACGTAGCCGGCGATCGGCGACGCGAGGAACATCGCACAGGCGGCGATCTCGGCGGGCGTCGCGAAGCGCCCCAGCGGGGTGCGGCCGAGGATGTCAGCGCTGAGAGCGTCGTGGGCGCGGAGGCCCTCGGTCATCTCGGTCTCGATGTAGCCGGGGGCGAGCGAGTTGACGCGGATGCCGCGCTCGGCCCACTCGTCGGCGAGGACCCGGGTCAGCATCTCGAGGCCCCCCTTGCTGACCGCGTAGGCGAGCAGCCGGCGGTAGGAGCGGAAGCCGTGGACGGAACTGAGGTTGACCACGGCGGGGTCGGAGGAGGCCTCGAGCAGCGGCAGCGCCGCGCGGCTGCAGGCGAAGGCGCCGAGCAGGTTGGTCTCCAGTACCTCGGCGAGCGCCGCTTTGTCGAGTTTCTCGGCGCCGGTGAAGTGGGGGCTGATGCCGGCGTTGTTGACCAGCGCGTCGAGCTTCCCGTGCCGCTCCTCGATCACGACCACCGCCGCCTCGACGTCGGCCGCCTCGGTGACCGAGCCCGGCGCGAGATCGATGCGGACCCCGTGCTCGCGCAGCGTCGTCGCCGTCTCCTCGAGCGCCTTGGCCGAGCGGGCGCTCAGGATCAGGTCGGCGCCTGCGCCGGCGAAGGCGAAGGCCATCGTCCGGCCGAGCCCCCGGCTCGCGCCGGTGATCCATACGACCCTGTCTTCGAAGCACAGGGCGGGGGGCGATTCGAGCAGCGCGCTGTCGGGGGTGCCGGCGCTCACAGGATCTCCTCGAGTAGCTCGCCGAAGCGTAGGGCGGAGCGGCGCTGAACCCGCTCCGGCTCAAGCTGCTGCACCAAGAGGCCCTGCAGCGTCGCGTTGACCATCTCGCCGACGGCGACCGGGTCGAGGTCCGCGCGGATCGACCCGTCTTCCTGGCCCTCCTCGACCAGCTCGGTCATGTAGTGGCGCTGTCGCCGCTGGACCTTCTTCGCGATCGAGGCCAGGCTCGGCCGGTTAACGCCAGCCTCGACGTGGAGGCGGAGGAGCAGTTGGTAGAAGGGGGTTCCGGAGCCGTAGAGGCGGGCCGAGGACTCAACCAGCCCGCGCAGCCGCTCCCGCCCGGTGCCCTCTTCGCTCGCCGCGATCACCTGCTCCGCGTGGCGGCGAACCGCCTCTTTGAAGACCGCTTCGACGAGCCCGTCGACCGAGCCGAAGTGGTGGTAGAGGGCCCCCTTGGTGAAGCCCGCCTCGGCGGCGATCGTGTCGAAGTTCACCGCGGGCCCGGAGAGCGCCATGTAGGTGATCGCCGCCTCCAACAGTAGGGCGCGCGTGTCCGTCGACTCCTGTGTCGGGATAGAGGTTGCGGGGGCCATCGGTCTGATACATACTAGAAGGTATGACGCCTCGAGGAGCGGGGAGTGAAGCTGAGAGACAATGGCAAGCAACCTAATTTCCAGGGGGTGGAGTTGATGGGGTTTCCCGAACCGGCAAAGTTCCGCCTAGTTGTGGCTGGACCGTCAGACTCAGGCGAGATCGATTTTCTCGATGTCGGAGGTCCGGCGGTGATGGAACAGCCAGGCGTATTCAACGCGGCATGGTTTTGGTCCGTCGAAGGCGGACACACACGCGGGAATATCGGGGGGCCCCCCAGTAGTGTCGCGGTGGCTGGACCGGACGGTTCCACCCTCGGCATCAGTTGCTTCCCGGCGCATTCAGCTGGAAAACTCGATGTCGCGGCTGCAGGCGTCGCGGACGCCGGCCACGACGGAGATCCCGCGATGCATGCGACTGACACCATCGACTACGAGGCCGTTATCTCCGGCAAGGTGGATATCGAGCTCCCTGGCGAAAAGGTCCGGACCCTGGAAGCCGGTGACCTGCTCGTCATGGCTGGAGTTCCCCATGCCTGGAAGAACCACTATGACGAGGACTGCGTTTTTATCGCCGTGACCATCGGCTACAGACGAGGTTCCGACCGACCCTAAACACGTTGGCGACACGGGTCCGACAGGGAGAGCTGCCGGTGCCCGGGGGGTGCAGCGCGCTCGACGAGCGCTTCGACCGCGGGTGGTGGGCACGGACCAGTCGAGCTTCAGGCCCGGCATCGGCCAGCAACCGCTCGGGCACGGTGAGCGTCCGGACGCCGACCTCGCGGATCGACTCGCCGCCAGGCCAGGCTTGCGTCGGGGTCGATCAGAAAGCCCGGGGCGGCGGCGAGGACATCGTCAGCGTGGGCGCCCTCGAACTCTCCCAGTGCCGGCTCCCGCAGGCTGGCGTGGAGCCGCACCTCCGGCGCTCGCGAGTGCAGCCTGCCCTCCGCGTCGGGAGCGTCGGCCTCGCCGTGGCGGACCAGGTAGAGGCGCCGCCCGCGGCGCTGCTCCGGCCCGAGGCGGAGCGGATCGGCGGGGGTCGATATTGACCATCGTCTTGTTCCCTTCGCCGTCTTGGCGGGTGAGCAAGGTGACACCGTCGCGATCGATCGCGATCAGCCCGGGATCGTCGACCCCGAGGCTGGCGGCGACCCGCTCGGCGATCTCTTCAGGGGCCGTGTCGACCACCACCGCCTGCCCTCCGGGAAGATCCTCGAGAAACTTGGTGACGGAGTCGGGTGGGGGGTGCCGGGGACCGAAGCGACCATCTCGAGAATCGTCATCGAACTGAAATTCTGCCAAACGCTTGATTGAATAGCGGTAGAGACTTCGTCGCGCCGGGCAAAGGATCGGCGACAACCACGCAAGAAGGAGAGGCCGTGAGGATCGGTTACCTGATTGATACGAGCAAAGGTGGCTATGACCAGCCGCTGCCCCCGCAGGACGCTCAGGACAGCATCGAAGCCGGCCTGCACCTGATCATGGGCTCGCCGGGGACCTGCATCGAACAGCTCGAGCGCCACCACGAGGAATTGGGCGTACGGCCGATCGACGAGTCGTATCCGGCGCCCGACTATCCGGTGCTCGCAGAGGCCTGCCGGTGGTAGAGGAGCTGAAGATCGGCGCAGCTCAGCCGCCCACGGTCCCGGCCGCCGCCGGCGAGCTCTCGCTGACCGCGCTCGATGACTATCCGTTCCACCAGGCGATGGCGCCCTTCCCGGTCCCCTCCAGCGCCGACCCGCGGTTCAACGACGGCTACTACTTCGGCTTCTTCAGCCGTGGACAGTTCGCCCACTTCGGGCTGCGGCTGCACCCGAACAACAACGTGATGGACGGCTTCGCCGGGGCGATCGCCCACGGCGAGCAGCGGGTCGTGCGGGCTTCGCGGGCGCTGCGGCCGGACACCGACACGCTCGCCGTCGGTCCGCTCCGCATGACCGTGCTCGAGCCGATGCTGAAGCAGCGGCTGCAGCTCGACGAGAACCCGACCGGGATCACCTTCGACGTCACGATCGACGCCCGCAGTCCGGCGTTCTTCGAGAGCCCCGACATCCACTACCGTCGCGGCCGGTTGCTGAACCACGTCCTGCGCTATACCCAGCTCGGTCGCGCCCACGGGACGATGACCGTCGACGGCGAGGAGATCGTGATCGACGATTGGTACTCCGACCGCGACCACTCATGGGGGCTGCGGGCCTCGATGGGCCCCAAGATCCCAATCAAAGGCGTCGAGCCGTCGCGCGGCGACCCGCGGGCGATCCGTATCTGGATGCCGTTCGACCTCGGTGACCGCTTCGGTATGTTCTCCACCCACGAGGACTCCGACGGCAACCGGATCGACTTCGACGGCCACCTGCACGGTCCCGGCGAGCGCCACGTCGAGCTGGTCGACGTCGAGCACTCGCTCCGCTACCTGGAGGGGACGCGTCGGCTCCTGGGCGGTGAGTTCACCCTCACCGACGCCGAGGGCGCCCGTCACGGGTACGAGGTCGAGGTCGTCGCCGACCCCGCCTGCGCCCAGGGCTTCGGTTACGTCCGCGGCTGGCAGGACGGCGACCAACCCGGCACCTGGCGCGGCGCCGAGTACATCGAGTCGGACCGGTTCAGGGTCGACGACCCGAACGAGATCGCCGGCCCGCCGCATGTCCCGATCGAGCGCAGGCTCGGCGTCTGCGAGTACCCGACCGTGGTCCGCGGGCCCGAGGGAAGGACCGGGATGGCCCAGATCGAGCACATGGTCTACAAGCCCTACCGGCCCTACGGGCTGAAGTAGGAGCCGGGCGCTGGTAGGCCTGCCCGAGACCACCCTCGGGCTGATTCGCTGTGCGCTGCGACCGGCGGCTCGCCCCTCAACCGGTCGGCGAGGCATCGGCGCCGCCGTCGACCACCAGCCGCTGCCCGGTCACCATCGCCGCTCCGTCGGAAGCGAGGAAGCGGACCGCCCGGCCGATGTCCGCCGGCCTGCAGAGACGGCCAAACGGCTGTCCGGAATCGAGTTCGGAGATATCGTCGAGTCCGAGTTTCGCCTTGACGAGGCGCGATCCCATGTCGGTGACGACCAGGCCCGGGGCGACGATGTTGGCGCGGATGCCGTTGGTGGCTTCCTCGTGGGCGAGGGTGAGCACCATCGCTTCGAGCGCCGCCTTCGCCATGTTGTACGGGCCTCCGCCGGCCGCCATCGAGCCGAGCTCGCTGCTGGAGATCGCGATCACGTCGGCCCGCGGGGCGGCGCGCATCGCCGGCAACAGCAGCTGGGTGAGGCGGTGGGCGCCGAGAGCGTGGGTGGCGACGACGCGCTGCAGTTCGGCCGGGTCCGTGGCCGCGATGTCGTTGCCGCGGCTGGCGATGCCGGCGTTGAGGACAAGCAGGTCGATCGACCCCAGCTCGGCCGTGGCGCGAGCCGCGAGCTGGTCGACTTCCTCGAGCTCGCCGACCGAGGCGCGGACGGCGACGGCGCGAGTGCCGGCCGCCGTGATCTCGGCGACGACCTCCGCCGCGGCCTCCTCGTCGCGCCGGTAGTTGACGACGAGCTCGGCTCCCGCCGCCGCCAGCTCGAGGGCGATCCCGCGGCCGATTCCGCGGCTCGCTCCGGTGACGAGGGCGCGGCGGCCGCTCAGCTCACGTGGCTCAGCGGCCGCCATCCGCTGTCCCCCCAAGCTCGACCGCCTTGTCCGCCGGCAGGATCCGGTATGGGGCACCAAGGGTCACGCGCATTTCATTGCCTCCTGTGGCTGGCTGGGGTCGTCTATCATCCTAGAAGATGACCGAACGATTGGTTGAATCGGGAGGTGTCGGGAAGCTCGTCGGGGAAACGGGCGAGAACCTCGCCGCTGCCGATCCCTCGATCCTGTTCGAGCCACAGTGGCTCGGCCCGCTCGAGCTGCCGAACCGGCTGATGATGGCGCCGATGGGTACCTGCCTCGAGGAGGGGGGACGGGTCACCGACGCGACGATCGCCTATTACCGGCGCCGCGCCCGCGGCGGAGTCGGTGCGATCACCGTCGAGGGGTGCCTGGTCTCGCCCGACACGGTCGGCCCCGAGCCGCGGATCTCCTCGCCCGAGTATCTGCCGGCGCTGCGGCGTCTGGTCGCGGCATTGCGGGAGGAGGGCGTCGTGGCCGGCGTCCAGCTGATGCATCCCGGCCGCCAGGTCGTCGCTGGCCCGGTCGTCGCTCCTTCGCCGGTGCCGCTCAACTCGATGGCGCCGATCCCGCACGAACTCGAGCGCGAGGAGATCGCCGCGATCGTCGCCGACTACGCCCGGGCCGCCGCGCTCGCGCGCGAGGCGGGGTTCCAGTTCGTCGAGGTGCACGGTGCCCACGGCTACCTCCCCTCGAACTTCCTCTCACCGCTCGACAACAGTCGTGACGACAAGTATGGGGGGGACCTCGACGGGCGGGCGCTGTTCTCCCTCCAGGTGGCGGCTGCGATCCTCGCCGAGCTCGGCACGGAGACGCCGCTGGTCTGGCGCCTGAACGGGGAAGACGGCGTTCCGGGCGGACTGGTGCTAGCGGAAGCGGTGGGCGTTGCCCGCGAGCTCGAGGCTGCAGGGGTTGCCGCGATCAGCGTTTCCGCCGGGACCTGGCACACCCTTCACATCACCCTGGCGCCGATGTTCGCCGGTCGCGGCCAGATGCTTCCGCTGGCGGCCGCAATCAAGGATGCGGTCGCCGTTCCGGTGATCGCCGTTGGCAGGCTCGACGACCCACGGGTCGCCGCCGCGGCCGTCGCCGCCGGCGACGCCGACCTGATCTGCCTCGGTCGCGGCCTGATCGCCGACCCCGACTGGCCCGGCAAGGTCCGCCGGGGCGAAATCGCGGAGGTGCGCCCGTGCATCGCCTGCAACGCCTGCGTCGACCTCGTCGGACGCGGGGAGCGTGCCCGCTGCGCGGTCAACCCCGAAGTCGGGCGCGTGTCCGAGTGGCGCCTCGAGCCGGCTGCGGAGCGCCGCGAGGTGATGGTCGTCGGCAGCGGCCCGGCCGGGATGGAGGCGGCGCGGATCGCCGCCCTGCGCGGGCACCGGGTCTCTATCTGGGAGCGCGATCGCCAACTCGGCGGCAAGCTCGAAGCGGCGTCTTTGGCACCCTCGAAGGCGGAAGTCCTGCGCTTCCGCGACTATCAGGTCCGCTGCCTCGAGGAGCTCGGGGTCGACGTTCACGTCGGGGTCGAGGTCGGTCGGGAGACGGTGGCCGAGCAGGGCCCCGACGCCGTCGTCGTCGCGGTCGGTGCCGAACCGTTGATCCCGCCGATCCCCGGGCTCGGCGGGAAGAACGTCCACGACGCGGTTGAGCTGATGCGCGGCCGGCCGCCACTCACCTCCGGGATGCGGCTGGCCGTGATCGGCGGCGGCGCCACCGGCTGCGAGGCGGCCGAGCTGGCAGTCGCGGCAGGTGCCGAGGTGACGATCCTCGAGCTGCGACCGACGATCGGAGCCGGGATCGAGCCGATCACCCGCCGCCACGTCGTCCGCGAGCTGAAACGCGCGGGGGTCACGGTTCTGACCGGCGCCAAGGTGGTGATGGTCGAGCCCGACCGCGTTCTCTACGAGGACGGCAAGGGCGGGACCGGCGAGGTCGAGGTCGACCGCGTCGCCCTAGCGCTCGGTTGGCGCCCCCGGGCGCCGCACTCGGCGGCGGATTTCGGGGGCCGCGACGCCGAGGTCGTGCTGCTCGGGGACGCGCTCGAACCGGCCGACTTCGTCCACGCGGTGAACGCCGGCGCCGACGCGGGGCTGGCGCTGTGACTGCGGCGGCGCTGTGGGACGACCTCCTCGACGGGAGGTCAAAAGAGAGCCCATCGCTTCACATCTCCCCACAGCAGCGCGTAGCGTTACGGGCTGAAGGGCGTTTTGGCGATCAGCCGGAAGACCTCGCGTTCGATCTGCCCGCAGAGCGCCTCCATCAACTCGGGGAACCCTGCCTCGGCGGCCAATCCGGCGAGCGACTCGGGGATCGTGTTGGCGTCGGGGATCTCCCAGATGTCGTGGACCTCGTTGATGTCGCCGACCACGGTGCTCCAGGAGACGACGAGCTTCCAGCCCTGGCGTTCGACCAGCGGCAGCAGCTCAGTCACCGTTTCGTTGAACTCGGCCAGCTTGCCGTAGCGAAGCTTGACGTTCGCGTACAGGAGGGGCATCAGACCAGGGTCCGGTCGCTGTCGACCAGATAGGCCGAGTCGTGGACGAAGCCGGCGTACTCGCCAGGGAGAAAGAGGGTCACATTCGCGAACTCAAGCGTGGCGTTCACGTTGATTTCCTTTCGGGATCGGGTTGTGCCATTCGGGCATTGTTCCACATTTTATGCGATCATGCCCAACTATCGTTTGGTTGGTAAGAGGGGGCGGCGACCATCGCGGCGCAGCCGTGCTCGACCATCCGTTAGAGCCGCGAGAAAGAACTTGTACCAGCCAACCGTTTGGTATATTATGGGGGCACCTTGCAGGGAGCAAGAGGCTTTAGGAGTGATGAATTGATCGCGGCGACAAGCGCCGAGCCCACCCGGCTTTTCGCCGAGAGTTGTGCTGGCGCTTTCGACGCATATTCGCCGCAAAAAGAGCGCGACGAAGGTGGACTGACGAGCAGATGAACGCGATATCACCGAGCTCTCACAACAGCCGTCTTGCCGGCGCGGCGCCGGCGCTTCGGATCGAGAACCTGAGCAAGAGCTTCCAGGGCGTCCTGGCGCTGAATCAGGTGGATCTCGAGCTCTGCCCGGGAGAGGTCCACGCCCTTCTCGGCCAGAACGGGTCCGGAAAGTCGACGCTGATCAAGGTCCTCGCCGGGTTCCAACGGCCCGAGCGCGGCGCCAAGGCCTGGGTGGATGGAGAGCCCTTCAAATTGGGCGAGCCGGGCGCCGCGCACGCTGCCTCACTACGCTTCATCCACCAGGATCTGGCCCTTATCGGGGAGCTCAACGCCGTCGACAACCTTGCCCTGGGAGAGTCTTATGGCTCGCGCATCTGGCTTTCCGACGGGCGCGAACGCAAGCGCGCGGAGGAGATCTTCGACCGCTATGAGGTCGACATCGACGTCAGCGCGCCGGTGATCTCCTTGACTCGCGCCGAGCAGACGATGACGGCGATCGTCCGCGCGCTCTACCACCAGACCTCGGCCGCCGGAATCCTGGTTCTCGATGAGCCCACCGCTGCTTTCGCGGATCACGAGGTCCAGCGGCTGTTCGAGCTGATCCACCGGGTCCAGGTCAACCACGGCACCGTCCTATACGTCACCCACCGCCTCGAGGAGGTCTTCCAGCTGGCCGACCGGGTGACGGTCCTGCGTGACGGCAAAAAGGTGACCACCCGACCCGTGGCGGGCCTTGACCACGACAGCCTGGCGGAGCTGATCGTAGGCCGCCCGGTTGACACCCTCTACCCGCAGCGGCGGCAGTCCCCACGGGAGACGGCGATCACAGTCACCGGTCTGAGTGGCGGCCACGTTGCCCGCTTCGACCTCGAGCTCCACAAAGGGGAACTGGTCGGAGTCACCGGGCTGAAAGACTCCGGCGCCAACGATGTCCTGCACCGGATGTTCGGTTCCCGGCCGCGCCACGCCGGCGAGCTCCGTCTGGCCAGCGGCGAGCTCTTTGGCAGGTCGCCCGCGAGTGCGATCAAGGCCGGCGTCGCCTTTGCTCCCGCCGACCGGCGCGCGCTTTCCGGGATGCTCGAATGGACCCTGCGCGAGAACGTCACCCTGCCCAAGATCAAGTCCCGATCGCTGCTGCGCTGGATCGGCGCCGCCGAAGAGCGCGAGGACGCCCGGGCCTGGCTGCAGGCCCTCGGCGTGGTCCCCGCCGATCCCGAGGCGCACTTCTCCGAGCTGAGCGGCGGCAACCAGCAGAAGGTTGTGCTGGCCCGCTGGCTGCGTTGCAAGGCTTCGATCTTTCTGATCGAGGAGCCGACCGGAGGCGTCGACGTCGGCGCCCGGCAGACGATCTATGAGGCCTTGCGCAAGATGACCGCCGACGGCGGCGCGGTCCTGATCAGCTCCTCTGACGCCGAAGAGCTGGCGGCGCTCTGCGACCGGGTGATCGTGATGCGGCGAGGCAGGATCACGGCGACGCTCGAAGGCGCCGCGCAGAGCGCCGACAACATCTCCCTGGAAACGATCCGCGAGGAGGCCTGACCCCTTGAGCAAATCCGATTCACGCGACTCCACCGGTCTCGCTGTGCCGACGCCCGAGGCCCCCACTGGAAAGGGTGCAGAAGCCGCGGAGGTGATCCGCGACCCTTCGCGGATCGCCTCCTCGCTCGGCGCCCTGCGCCTCTCCCGCTATAGCGGGGTGGCTCTCTGGCTGATGTTTATCGTCGTCTATACGATCTGGCTCCCGGACGCCTTCCCCACCTCAGCGACTGCTAAATCGATCATCAACAGCCAGGCGATCGGCGGCTTGCTCGCGCTGGCGGTCCTCTTTCCTTTGGCGGCCGGAGTCTTCGACCTTTCGGCGGCCGCTAACGTCACCTTTAGCTCGATCCTCTGCGCGGTGCTGATGGTGCAGGCCCCGCACCTCGGCGCCGGAGAGGCAATCGCGCTCACCCTCTGCGCAGGCATGTTGATCGGGGCGTTCAACGGCTTCCTCGTCGCCGTGGTCGGCCTCGACAGCTTTATGGCGACGCTCGGCACCACCTCGCTCCTGACGGCAGGGAGCGCGATCCTCGCAAACGCGAACTTCTTCGGCCCGTTCCCCGAATCGTTCACTGGCCTTACTTCGAGCGAACCACTCGGTATCCCGATGCTCGGGATTTACCTGTTGGCCTTCGCGATCATTGCTTGGTATGTGCTCGAGCATACGCCGGTCGGGCGCCGGATCTATGCCGTTGGCGCTAACGCTGAGGCCGCCCGCCTTGCCGGGGTGCGGGCCCGCCGCATCGTCTTCAGCCAGATGGTCATCTGCGGCTTGGTCGGAAGTGTTGCCGCGGTGCTGCTGGCATCCCAGGTGAACTCCACCAATGAACAGGTCGGCTCGCCTTACCTGCTGCCCGCCTACGCGGCTGCCTTCCTCGGCACCACTCAGATCAAGCCTGGGCGCTTCAACGTTTGGGGCACGGTGCTGGCTATCTTCCTTCTTGGGACCGGGGTGCAGGGACTGCAGCTCGCCGGGGCCGACGTCTGGGTTACCGACCTCTTCAATGGTGTTGCCCTGATCTTCGCGGTCAGTGTCGCAGTCCTCGCTGCTCGGAGGACGGCAAGGCGCGAGCGCCTACAGGCTGCAAAGGCCGTTACCGAAGAGGATGACCAACTCGATTCTGAGGAATCACGGACGGAACAGTGAACCGCTGAGCCCGCGTATCCCGGTTCGCTGAGGGTCACGACACCACTGCGACTCCCCACACCTCTCGGAGGAGACCAGGTAGGTGTGCGGCGGGCTCGCTGGAAACAGTGCGTAGCAGCGTTCGTTCCGCTCTCCATACCCCAGAGTATGTATGCTTTATTCGATGCCGTCTGTGGAAGGTGATGCAATGCATGTGCCACTCACCACTGCCGATTACTGTCACACGGCTCGCACCGTACATGCCCATCGCCTCGGCACGGCTGACGAGCCCGGGTTCCCAGGTGGCCTCGGTCGACTCACGTACGGCGAGCTATTCCTGCGCTGCGACGGGATGATCGAGGCCCTCAAGGGGATGGGTGTCGCCCCCGGGGAGCGGGTGGCAATCATCTCCCCCAACGCCGCGAAGCTTCTCATTGCCCTCTACGCGGTGACCGGTAGCGGCCGGGTGCTCGTGCCGATCAACTTTCGCCTCAGCCCCGCCGAGGCCGATTACATCGTCAAGGATTCGGGTGCCGCGCTACTCCTCGTCGACCCGGAGTTGGCCGACCGGTTCGCCGCCGTCGGCGCTCCACGGCAGGTCGTCATGGACGGCGAGGGCGACGCTGAGCTGTTCGCACCGGCTGTGGTCGAGCGCGAGTGGCCTCCGGTCGAGGAGGAGGCCCCGGCGACGATCAACTACACCTCTGGCACGACGGCGGCGCCCAAGGGAGTGGTCCTCAGCCACCGCAGCCACTGGCTCAACGCCGCCGCAGTCGGTTGGGGCTTCGGCCTCGCCGGCACCGACCGCTACCTGCACACACTGCCGCTCTTCCATGTGAATGGATGGGGCCTACCACTTGGATGCGCAACACTGGGAGTGCCGCAGATCATTCAGCGCGAGGTGCGGGGGCCCGAGATCCTGCGGCGCGTGGAGAAGGAGGCGGTGACCTTGCTCTGCGGCGCCACCCCGGTTGCGGCGACGATCGAGCAGGCGGCACGCGAGATCGTCAACGCAGGCGAGGCGGTCCCAGGCACCGGTCGCACCCGGATGGTCTCCGGCGGAGCGCCGATGCCGGCCGCGGTGATCGAACAGTTCGAGCGCACCACGGGTTGGGAGATGATCCAGGCGTACGGCCTCACCGAGACCGGCCCCGTCTTGACCGCTAACCGCGTTCCGGTTTCGGAGCAGCTGCCCCCGGCAATGCGCGCCGGGCGCCTCGCGGCCGCCGGCACGCCGCTTCTCGGCGTCCGCCTGCGCGTCGACGAGGAGGGTGAGGTGCTCGCTCGTACCGCCAAGGGTATGTCCGGCTACTGGAACCAGCCGGACCTGAGCCAGGAAGCGGTCCGCGGCGGTTGGTTCGTTACCGGCGACGGGGGGGAACTCAGCGAGGGCATCTTGCGCCTGACCGACCGTAAGAAGGACGTGATCGTCACCGGCGGCGAGAATGTCTCCTCACTCGAGGTCGAGTCGGTGCTTTACGATCACCCGGAAGTCATCGACGCCGCGGTCATCGGCGTTCCCCACGAGCGCTGGGGAGAGACGGTCAAGGCGCTGGTCATACTTCGCGAGGGCGCGACCGTCGATGAGCGTGCGCTCATCGCCTTCTGCAAGGAACGCCTCGCCGGGTTCAAGTGCCCGACCTCGGTCGAGCGACGCACGGCGCTGCCGCGCACGGCCACCGGCAAGCTCCAGAAGTACCTCTTGCGTCGACCGTATTGGTCCGGGCCCGGGACCGACGCCGAGCAAGCTGGATAAGGCCACGGTCCGCTCACTCCCGCTGGGCGTGAAATGTGGCGTCCCGGTGTTCAAGGTGACGAGACCTCTCTAGTTGAATCCAGCGTTCATCAGAAGGGTGAGACCGATCCACCTCCCCGGTCGAAAGTAGGCATGTGCCTCCTTAGATGAGCAGGTCAGGGACTCGGAGACGATTCCGACGCAACCAGATCGAAGGCCCGGCGAAGAGCGTGTGAGCGGTAGCCGATCACGCGACGTCCAAGCTCCGAATCCGGCGCAAGGAACTCGCTCCCGTGTACGGCACCCGGATAGACGTGTAGCTCCGTCGGGATTCCCGCTCGCATCAGCCGGGAAGCGTAGTCGATACCCTCATCTCGGAACAGATCGAGTTGTCCCACGTCCATATAGGTGGGCGGCAGCCCGGATAGATCTTTTTCGCGCGCCGGCGCGGCCTGACCGGGTACCTCGGCTGTCCCTGCCATCTCGCCGAGATAATCGTGCCAGGCGCTCGCGTTCGCCGGACCGTCCCAGACTCCCAGCTTAAGCTCGGTGAGCTCCCGGTTCGACGGCGTGAGACCGCGATCGTCAAGCATCGGATAAATCAGCGCCTGAAATACCAGCGGAGGTCCGCCTCGGTCGCGAGCCGCGATGGCCGTGGCCGCCGCAAGTCCCCCTCCGGCACTACCTCCATAGATCGCCAAGCGATTCGGATCGACGCCGATCTCGTCAGCGCTCTCAGCAGTCCACAGTAAGCCTGAGTAGCAATCTTCAAGCGATGCTGGATATGGATCCTCGGGGGCTAGTCGATAGTCGACTGCCACAGTCACACAGCCGACCATATCCGTGAGACCCACCGCGACCGAGTGCTCAGTCTCTATGGTGCCAGCATTCAAACCCCCGCCGTGAATGAAGTAAAGACCGGGCAGCCTCCCGACCTTGCCCGCAGGACGGTAGATCCTGACGCGGATATCGTCCTGATCCTCCAGGCCGGGAATAACCCTATCTTCATGCTCGACGCGATCGTTCGGCGCTTGCGAAGACTGTGAGAGTTGAGTCAACTCCTCCATTTTCTTCCGACGCTCGTCAAGGTCATCGATCCCACTTATGCCTCCTGCACCGACGATCGACAGGAGTGCGTCGAGCCCTACTCTGATCTCAGGATCAACCGGATCATCGCTGTATTGCATCTTCCCTCTTTCGTATCTGTTCCATCGAAACCCGAGGCTGGCGCTTTGAGCCAGATTTCAGCGTCCGCGCAGTCGCCCCCGATGCAGCGTTCCGCGCACTCGCCCGCTCGGTCCATTATACAAACAAACGGTCGGTCTGCTAGATTTCTGGAGGCGGCTCTCAAGGACGGGCGCGGCTCTCAAGAATGGGTATCTGGAGGAGGGATTGCAATGAAGCTGGGACATTCGCTTTGGTTTTCGAACGAGTTCGACCTTCGCGCCGAGAAGGAAGCGTGGTCGGACCCCCTGGAGGTGACCGACGCGGCGGTCTACCGCAACGATCTCCGGCTCGCCCTGTTGACCGAGGAGCTCGGGTTCGATTCGCTCTGGATGCCGGAGCACCATTTCTCGCCGTATTGCATGACCACCAACCAGCTGCAGCTGCTCAGCTATGTCGCCGCCAAGACTGAGCGGATCGAGCTGGGCACGATGGTCTCGGTCCTGCCCTGGCACGATCCGATCCGGCTCGCCGAGTCCTTCGCGGTCCTCGACCTCTTGGTCGAGGGTGAGCGACGGATTCATTTCGGTGTAGGCCGCGGATTCGCCAAACGTGAGTACGACGGCTTTCGGGTCGATAAGGCCGATGCGACCGGTCGGTTCCGAGAGTGCCTGGACGTGGTCAGGTTGGCACTTTCGCGCGAGCGGTTCTCCTACGAGGGTGAGCACTTCAACATCCCCGAGACGGGACTGCGCCCGCGCCCGATTACCACTGATCTGACCAAGAGCATCTATGGCTCATGGACCAGCGACGAGGTAATGGAACTCTCCGCCCACGAGGGCCTCGGCCAACTCCATGCTCCAGCTTTCGACATTATGAAAAGCGCCGCCTCCGCGGCGGCGTTCAACCAGATTCGCGGAACCCACGGTTGGGATCCCATCCAACCTGGCGTCGTCGTCTTTGTGCACTGCGCCGAAGGCGACGAGGAGGTCGAGCTCGGTCAGGAATGGGCCAGGCAGTCCTTCGAGACCGCCCTTTGGCACTACGACTTCTTCAACCAGCCTCCGCTGAAGGAAATGCTCGCCGCCAAATCTGCCGACGAGCGAGCCGAGTTCAAGCAGGGAATGGTCGAGAGCTTCCTCGCGTGTGGCGCCTTCGGGACTCCGGCCCATTGCCTCGCGCACCTCGAAGATCTGAAGGAGAAATTTGACGCGAGTCTCTTTCTCTGTGTTTTCCGGTTCGGACGGATGCCGTTCGAGGCAGCCGAGAAGAGCATGCGCCTGTTCGCCTCGGACGTGGCGCCCGCTGTTCGCGACCTGCCTTCAGAGGAGCCTTGGGCGACGCCCTACGAGGACGTCCTCGCCGCGCATGCCGAGGCCGCTGCGAGCTAAAGACTCGGCGACTGCTAAAGGAGAACAGGACGGTTTTCGATGATCCAGATGCAAGCCGGTGTCCGCTACGACATGCCAGCGAACTTCGGTCCTTCGATCATGCCGGACACAAGTGTCACCGGCCACCAGCTGGTGGCCGGAATCGGCTTCGAGACCGAGCCGGACGCACTTGCCGCGATCCTTCCCTCCCATTTCAGACCCGCACGTGAGCCGATAGTGCAGGTGACAGCACACCCTGTCCGAGGGGTCGATTGGCTACACGGACGCGGCTACAACATTGTCACGGTCTCGGCCTCTGTCGTCCCGGTCGACGCTCCGGACGAGGAGGGCCCCCTATCCATCGTCGCCTGGGAGACCGACGCCTCGGCGATCTTCCTCGGGCGCGAGTTCCTCGGAATGCCGAAGCTCTGGGCTGAAATTCCCGATATTCGAAAAGACGGCTCCAGTTGGAGCTTCAGCTGCTCGGAGTACGGCGCGGGCCTCCTCGAGGTTGCCCTCGAGGACATGACGCCGCTCGGCGAGGAGAAGGTCGCCGAGATGAACACCGCCGGTTCGCCTGGCGTGCTCTACGGTTGGAAGTACATTCCCGGCCCTGGCGGCGAGCCGGATGCCGACTATGCCCTCCGTATCCCGCTCGGAAGCGCAACGGTGACATCGGCTTGGAGTGGCACCGGCAAACTAGAGTTCGGATCGCCGGGGCCCGCGGACGCACCTCTTTCCTCGCACGTGATAGCGGGCCTACGAGGCCTCCCCGTGGTCGCAGTGAAGGATGCGTTTGCTATCGAAAGGAGGGACGCCACGTTCCCGCGGGGGGACATCGAGCGGATCGGCTGAGTTCCGTACCTGGATCCTTGGCCGATGACTCAAGCCCGCGGCGAGCGGCCATGGCCAAGCCGACCTTGAGGGCGGATTGCCGTTGAGATGATCGCGGAATCAACACATTTAAAAGCAACACTTCCACAAGGAGAGTCCACATGTCAGACCGATTCCAAGGGCGCACGGCATTCATCACTGGCGCTGGCCGAGGACAGGGAAGGAGCCACGCGCTGGCCTTCGCAAAGGAGGGCGCCAATCTGGCGCTCATCGATATCTGCAAGGAAGTCGACGGCATTCCGATCCCGATGAGCTCGAAGGAGGATCTCGACACCACTGTCCGGCTATGCGAGGAGCAAGGTGCCAAGGTCGTGTCGGGCGAAGTTGACGTCCGCGACTACGACGAACTCAGCGGCTTTAAGGATCAGGCATTGGAGGAGTTGGGAGCGATCGACATCCTCTGTGCCAACGCGGGCATCTTCGGAAGTTTTGGTCGCCTGATCGAGCTCACCGAAAGTGAGTGGCAGGACATGATCGACGTCAACCTGACGGGCGTCTGGAAGACCGTGAAGGCGGTCGTTCCGAGTATGGCGGAGAAGCAGTATGGGCGAGTTATCATCACCGGCTCGGGCGCTTCGCTGGCGGGCTACCCCCACGTCGGTCACTATGTCGCCGCAAAGCACGGGGTGCTGGGGATTACGCGGGTTCTTGCTCTAGAGCATGCCGCCGATGGCATCACCGCCAACTGCATCTGTCCAGCCAATGTCAACACGCCCATGGTGGACAACCCGATCACGTTCGGTATGCACAATCCCGACAATCCTACCTTTGAGGGCGCTAAGGACTCGATGACCGGATTTCACGCGATTCCGGTGCCATGGGTGGAGCCAGAGGAGATTAGTGCGATGGTCGTCTTCCTTGCCCTCGAGTCGAACGCTCACATAACCGGAACCGAAATGAAGGTCGACGCGGGCTTCATGGTGAAGTAGGAGGACCGTCCTGCATAAGGCGCTTGATAAGGGATCACTGACACACCATGCAGGCAGAGACCGACATTGATGAGGTGGACGTCGATCCATTGCTTTTCCGAAGAACCTTGGCTAACCTGCCCACCGGCGTCGTGTTGGTCGCTGCCCGGGTCGAGGGAGGGGAGGTGGGCTTGGTCTGCAATTCGTTCACGTCCGTTTCTCTTGAGCCGCCGCTCGTGTCCTTCTGTGTTGCCCACACGTCGACAACCTGGCCCCGGATTCAAAGCAGCGGCAGATTCTGTGTCAGCGTGTTGGCTGACCATCATCTTGAAGCTCCGGTTTTCAGTTCACGGAGCGAGGACCGTTTCGTTGGCTTGGATCTGTTGCATCGTCGATCAGGCCCTGCCCTCGCAGACGCGTGTGCCTGGATCGATTGTTTACCCGAGGATGTCGTCCCCGCAGGGGACCACTTGATTGTCGTCGCTCGCGTGATGGACCTCGAGGCCGCGGAAGAGGAGGTTCGGCGGCCGCTGGTGTTTTGGCGCGGGCTATACGGTTCCTTTGCGGCCGCGCCCCTCACGGAGGCCGAAAGTGCCCGCGAGTATCGGCCGGAATGACAAACGGACTCCGCTGAGGATCATCCTCGCTCCGACGGAGATGTCGGAGCTTGGAGCCCGACCAGCACCGCCTGTCGTACGAAGGTGATAACCGCGAGCGGCACCGAGGTGACCAGCAGGTTCTCGAAGTTGGTCGCGTGGGAACAGGGAAACCCTCGGTGCGTCCTGGTCGATGTCCGCACGGTGTTCAGCGAGGCCATCGCCGGTCGCCCGGTTTAAAGAACTGATGTCCACCGGGACCATGCGGGTCCACATCCGGGAGGAGCGATGGGAACCAGCGGAGTCCTTGACGAGGAGGAGCCTCAGGCCTGCCCCGGATGGGTTTGGACCAAGCGTAGAAACCAATCTGGAGAGCCGCACCCAAAAAAAGTCAGCAGAACGACCGTTTGGTTGTATAATCTCACCGGTACAACCGCCCACAGGTAGCAGCGCCTCAGTCATGGGACGAATCGGGTTGCTGCCGCCGTAGTTGCGCAAGAACATCGGCTGGAAGAGGAGAGAAATGCGATACATAGGGTTACGTATAAAGGCGTGCGCCACCGTCGGTTTCGTCGTACTGCTGCTTGGGGTCGGAGCAGCAGGATGCGGGAGTTCTGGCTCGACCGAAAGTAGCGCATCAACCAGTGAAGCAGGAGGGGGAAAGGTTGACGCCAAGGTCGAAGAAAAAGGTCTGTTGGAAGCCGAAGCGCGCGTAACGGAATTTGAAGGCGAACAACAGCCGATCCAAATTCCGCCGCTCAAGAAAGTACCGCCCAAAGGAGTCAGGGTCGGCTACGTCAATTGCACTTATCCTGGCTGCAATAAGGACATCGCACCCGAAGTGGCACCGGTCCTCGGCTGGAACCTTCTCGGAGGTGGAACCTACTTCGACCCCGCAAAGGGTCCGCAGGCAGCAGCCGCTGCATTCGAACAGGTCTTGAGAGAAGAACCGCAATACGTCGGATATGTGAACGCTTTTGGGCGTCCATCGCTACAAGCGCCAATCAGCGAAGCGGAAACTGACGGTGTGCCGCTGGGCGAATCCGCGGCGACTGAACCGCCGGAAGGTAACATCGTTGGTACGGTCGGCAACCCGCCATGGTGGGAACAGGCTGGGGAACTGATGGCTGCCAAGGCAATCGTTGATGCGGGCGGGGCAACGAACATCGCGATGGTCGTCGACCCGGCCTTCCCCTCTGTCAAGTCCGGTACAGACGGAATTGAAACTGCGGTAGAAAAATACGCCAAAGGAACGGAACTCGCAACCATCAAGATTAGTACCGCCAAGCCGACCGCCGAAAATGTCGCCATTGTAGTAAATTACCTACGGCAGCATCCGGATACTAAGTATCTGCTGGGCTTGCAATCGGTGTACTTGACTGGCGTCACGGCCGGACTCTCACAGGCCGGGCTCGATGGGACCGTCAAAATTATCGTCTTTAACCCTCAGGCGACCGACTTCAAGGAAATTGAAAATGGAGGGATATTCGCTGGTGTGTCGGCCGAGAACAGTGCATATATTTGGCGAATCTTCGACTGGTTTGCCAGGCTATCCGTCGGCGAAAAGATACCTGCCGCTCTGAAAGAACCTGCTGGCTGGGCGCATATCTGGACGAAAGAAGCCCTCCCAGAAGAAGAAGTAACCTCAGAAGCAACCTTGCCTGAGCCTCCTCATTTCGAAGAAATATTCGAGAAGGCATGGGGAGTAAGTAAGTAGGTAGGTAGTACGTATGCGGCACTGGTGCGGCCGGCGGTACATGTCACCGCCGGCCGCACTTTGCGGCGAGCTGATCACGACTGGGCTCGGCGGAGAGCGTTCTTCTTGAGTGTTCTCCGCGTCACCGGTCCGGGCGAGAGGCTCGGGAGGACGGCGGCGAGCCCGACGGGCACGGACCAGATCGGCGCCGTGTTGTCCCAGGCCGGGGATATCGCCCGATCCCCGGCGGCCTGCAGGCAGGACGGCGCCGCCGATCGGGTCCGACCGAGACCCGTCTATAGG
>JBOGYZ010000129.1:0-3748 GCA_050697015.1 Solirubrobacterales bacterium | reverse complement strand
GTCGACGGCGGCGGCCTCCGCTGCCGCGAGCGCCGTCGCGGCGTCAGCGGCGCGCAGCTCAGCCGTGACCCGGGTCAGGCGGGTGCCGAAGCAGAAGGCCTCCGCCTGCGCGCCTGCGCGGAGCACGGCGTGGACGTACTCGAGGCCGAATGCGGCGAAGGGCGCCATCGAGCCGGAGACGTCGCAGACGAAGATCAGGCGCCGCGGGTGGGGGCGTCGGCGCCGCCAGTGGAGCTCTGCCGGGTCTCCACCGTGGCGGACGGCGGCGTGCATCGTGCGCCGGAGGTCGAGCTGGGACGCCCTCGCGAGCGCCCGGCGTCGGCGCGCGGACGGACGCTGCGGCAACGTCGCCGCGAGTCGCCGGAGCTCGGTCCGGGCGAGCTCGCGGTCGCCCACGGTGTAGGCGCGGAAGGGCTTCTCGCGTAGGACCTCGATCGCACTCCATTCGCTCACCCGGTAGGCGTCGTCCTCCTCGGGCGCCTCCTCGTCGCCGGCGCCGAGGACCCCCGTGAGGTTCGCGCCGGCGGCCTCCGGCTCCCCCTTGCCTGGATCGATCGGCGCGATCGGTTGGTCGCCGAAGAGTTCGTCGAAGGCCCGCTCGAAGGCCTCGACGTCGTGCCGGCTCGCGCAGAGTGAGGCGCGGAGGGCCCCGCGGGCGCGGTGCCGGTCGGGCTCGACCGCGGCGAGGGCTCGATGCGCGGTCAAGAGGCGCTGGACTTCGCAGTGGACGCCGTCGGCCCGGAGGCGATCGGCCAGGGTCAGGAGACCGACCGACACCCCGGCGGCGACCCGCTCCCGGTCAACGGTCTCGTCAGGCACCCTGAAGGACGTCCGCGGTTCGTACGTGTTCGACGTCCTCGCGGACCTTCAGCGCCACTCCCAGCGTCGAGTCGAGCTCGGCCGGTCCACCGAGGGCATCGAGCGCCCGTGCCCAGGCGAGGGTCTCCCCCACCCCCGGCGGCTTGTAGAGGTCGGCGGCGCGGAGTCGCTCCACCGCGCCACAGACGCGCTCGGCGATCTCCTCGGCGACGCCCGGACAACGGCTGCGGACGATCTCCAGCTCCCGGGCACGGCTCGGGTACTCGATCCAGTGGTAGAGGCAACGGCGCTTCAGGGCGTCGTGGAGCTCCCGCGTCCGGTTCGAGGTGAGCACGGTGAACGGAGCCCAGCGGGCGCGCACGGTGCCCGCCTCGGGGATCGTCACCTGGTACTCGGCGAGCAGCTCCAGCAGCAGGGCCTCGAAGTGCTCGTCGCTCCGATCCACCTCGTCGATCAGCAGCACGACCGGCTCCTCGCTCTCGAGCGCCTCCAGGAGCGGCCGCCGCAGCAGGAACTCGCGGGAGTAGAGCTCCCCGGTCGCCCGCCCCTCGCCGCGCGAGGCCAGCAGCTGGCGCCGGTAATCCCAGTCGTAGAGAGCCGAGTCGGCGTCGATCCCCTCGTGGCACTGGAGGCGCACCAGCCGCGAACCGCTGAGGTAGGCGAGCGCCCGCGCCACCTCGGTCTTGCCGACGCCCGCCTCGCCCTCGAGCAGGACCGGCATCGAGAGGCGCGCGGCGAGGAACAAGGAGACGGCCAGGTCCTCGTCGGCGAGGTAGCCGGTCTCGGCCAGGGCGGCGATGACCGCCCGCGGCGAGGACAGTGCCTCCGCGCCTGGCCAGGGAGCGGTCAGCGCGATCGCCACCTCAGGAGCAGGATGGCGGCGAGGACGACCGCGAGCACGGGGCCGACGCGTTTCAGCACCGGCACGGCGCCGACCGCGGCGAGGTCGAGTGGCTCCGCCGGCGCCTCCTGCCGGGGCGGCGGCGCGGCCTCGGGCTCGGCGCTCGCCTCCGGCGGCGCGAGGACCTGCTTCTCCAGGTTGGCGACGAATTTTTCGGTGAGGCGCGAGCTGACGTCGGCGATGATCCCGCGACCGAACTGGGCGATCCTGCCGGTCACCTGGACGTCGGTGACCATCGCCGCGGTCGTCTTCCCGTCGCCCCCGCTCAGGACCGCCGTCGTCGTCGCGTCGACCGCACCGGGCCCGCGCCGCTCTTTGCCTTTCACCTTCAGCACTGCGCGGCGCGCGGCATCGTCGCGCTCGGCGAAGGTGATCGTCGCGTCGTACTGCATCTGGATCGCGCCGACCTTGATCTTCATCCGCCCGCGATATTCGGGCTCGTCGACTTCTTCCAGCTCGAAGCCGGGCACGCAGGGCGCGATCCGCTCGACGTCGGTGAGGACCTCCCACAGCCGCTCGGGCGGCACGTCGACCGTGAAGGTGTCTTTGAGTTCCATGCGTGTTCCTCTCGGGTGGTCGTCTAGATCGTCAGCAGTTCGCGGGTGGCGGCGGCGATCGAGTCGGCGCCGGGCAGGGCCGCCGCCTCGAGCGGCGGGCTGTACGGGGTCGGGGCGGTGACCGCGCCGTGCCGGCGGATCGGCCCCTCGATCTCGAAGAGCAGCCGTTCGGTCAGGCGCATCGCGATCTCGGCGCCGGCGCCGAAAGCCTCGGCCGCCTCGTGGACGACCAGCGCCCGGCCGGTGCGCGCGACGCTCGCGGCGGCGGTGTCGAGATCGAGCGGGACCAGCGTCCGCATGTCGATCAGCTCGACCGAGAGATCGTCGAGCTGCTCGTCGCAGGCGCGCGCGGCCTCCTGCACCATGCGCCCCCAGGCGATCAGGGTCAGATCCGAGCCCTGGCGGACGACCCGCGCCTTGCCCGGCGGCAGCGAGGAGCGCTCGTATTCGGGGTCAGAGCGGTTGTAGAGGCGGCGGTTCTCGACGAAGACGACCGGCCCGTCGTCACGGATCGCGGCGCTCAGCAGGTCCTCGACGTCCCGCGCGTTCGAGGGCAGGTACACCTTCAGCCCCGGCACGTGAGCGACCATCGCCTCGAGGCTCTGGGAGTGCTGCGCGCCGCTCGAGCGCCCGCCCCCGGTCTGGGTCCTGAAGACGATCGGGATCTCGACCCCGCCGCCGGTCATGTAACGGAGCTTTGCCGCCTGGTTCACGATCGGATCGAGGCAGACGGTGAGGAAGTCCATGTACATGATCTCCGCGACCGGCCGCAAGCCCGCCATCGCCGCGCCCACCGCGGCGCCCAGGAGGCCGGCCTCGGTGATCGGCGAGTCGATCACCCGCTCCGCGCCGAAGCGCTCGAACAGGCCGCGGGTCGCACCGTAGACGCCGCCTCCGGCGCCGACGTCGACGCCCATCACGACGACGCTCTCGTCGCGCTCCATCTCCGCGGCCAGCGTCTCGCCGATCGCGCCGAGGTAGCGAGGCGCTCGCACCGCGGTCTCCTCAGGAGGCATAGACATCCTCCAGCACCGTGTCGGTGGATGGATAAGGAGCCGCCAGACCCTCCTCGACCGCCCGGTCCATCTCCTCCTCGGCGGCGGCGATCGCGGCGGCGGCCTCCTCGCCCCGCCCTTCCTTCACCAGGGCGCGCCGCGCCAGCTCGAGCGGATCGCGGTCGAGCCACTCCCGGAACTCCTCGTCGTCGCGGTAGGGAGTGGCGTCGCCCTCGTAGTGCCCGTGGACCCGGTAGGTCATCGCCTCGATCAGGGACGGTCCCTCCCCCGCGCGCGCCGCCGCGACCGCTCGTGCCGTCGCGGCGCGCACCGCGGCGACGTCGTTGCCGTCGACCCGCTCGGCGCCGACCAGCCCGTAGGCGCGCGCTCCCTCGACCAATGGCGCGCCGCGCCAGATCTCATCGCTGCGGGTGAACTCGGAGAACTGGTTGTTCTCGATCGCGAAGACGACCGGC
>JBOGYZ010000128.1:0-10328 GCA_050697015.1 Solirubrobacterales bacterium | reverse complement strand
GCCTATCGCACCGTCAACTCATGCAGCGCGGCCGTGCCTGTGGGCCACCCCAGGAGACCGCGGGGAGTTCTCAGCATCTCGTTGACGAGGTCGGAGCTCGGTGACGGGTCCGTGACCCTCCCCGTGCCTCTCCGGGGACGATCCCTCCACACTCCCACAGACCTGGCCGTCTCGGCCACGGCCACAGCCTGCCAGGGCCGTGGACGAGACGGCCCTTCCCTTCCCCGGGCGCCAGCTTCCAAGCCCTGAGCCCGTGGAGTCCCTCATCTAGGGGCTCGGGACTACCGGCGCCGGCGGGGACCCCCCGCGCCGGGTCTGTCCGCGCGGCTCGGCCACCATGCCCGGTCGCCGAGCCGGTAGGTGATCGCCGGGATCAGCAGCGCCCGGACGATGAAGGTGTCGAGGAGGACCCCGACGGCGACCGTGGCGCCGATCTGGATCAGCTCCTCCAGCGGCAGCAGGCACAGCGTGGCGAAGGTCCCGGCGAGGATCAGCCCGGCGCCGGTGACCACCCCGCCGGTGGCGACCAGCGCGCGCAGCGTCCCCTCGCGGGTTCCGTGCACGCGCGCCTCCTCGCGCACCCGCGTCATCAGGAAGATGTTGTAGTCGACCCCCAGCGCGACCAGGAACAAGAAGGAGAGCAGGGTCAGATCGAAGGTGATCCCTTCGCCGCCGATCACCGCGAAGGCGAAGGTCGAGAGTCCGAGCGAGCCCGCGAAGGAGAGGACGACCGTCGTCATCAGGTAGAGCGGCGCAGCGATCGCCTGCAGCACCGCGGCCAGGATCAGCCCGACGACGAGCAGCACCAGCGGCACGATCAGGCGGGTATCGCGGCCGTTGGTCTGCTCGACGTCCCAGTTCTCCGCCGGGAGGCCGCCGAGCAGGCCGTCGGGAGAGACCTTGTGGAGGCGTTCGCGGACCTTCTCCACCTCTTCGGCAGCCTCGCCCGAGTACGGGTCGCCGGCGAGGATGACGGCCACGAGCGCCGATCCGAGCTTGCCGTTGGTCGGGACCGGGATCGCGAGGCGGACCGAGTCGAGCCCGCTCATCGCACGGGCCACCTGCGCGGCTTCGCCGATCGGGACCACCGCGGTGAGCGGCGAGGCGAGGCCGGGCGGGAAGTGTTCGTTCAGTACCTGGGTGCCTTCGCTGGAGTTGGTCGGCTTCGTCTCCCCCTGGCCGAAGCCGATCGTGCCGTGGTGGACCAGGTTGCCCGCGGCGAGCACCAGGAGCCCGACGACGACGGCGCCGATGATCGGCCGCGAGCGGCGCCGCACGAATCCGGCGATCCCCTCCCAGCGGCTCGGTCCCTCGCGCCGCGACGCCCCGGCGGCGGGCCAGAAGGCGCGCTCGCCGAGCACGGCAAGGAGGGCGGGGAGGAGGGTGAAGGCGGAGCAGACCATCACTGCGATGCCGATCGCGAGGCTCGGCCCGAGCCAGTGGGTCGACTGCAGGTCGGCGACCAGCAGCACCAGCATCGCCGCGATCACGGTGCCGCCGGAGGAGGCGATCGGGCGGATGCTCTCGCGCAGCGCCGCCGGCAGCGCCACCTCCGCGGGCGATCCCGATTGCAGCTCTTCCCGATAGCGGTGGACCAGCAGCAGCGAGTAGTCGGTCCCGGCGCCGAAGACGAGCACGAGCAAGAGGAACGTCCCCTCGCTGTTGACGACGATCCAGCCCGCCTTGATCACGAGGTAGGCGATGCCGATCGCGACGGTGTAGGCGGCGCCGACGGCGATCAGCGGCAGCAGGGCGAGCAGCGGCGCCCGGTAGACGAGCAGCAGCAGGATGAGGACGAGCCCCAGCGTCGCGATCAGCAGCGTGCGGCCCGCTTCGTTCGCGACCTGGTCGAGGTCGGCGGCGATCCCGGCCGGGCCGGTCACGTAGGCGTGCAGCCCGGGGACGGCGTGCGCGGCGAGGTATTCGCGCATCGCGTCGACGCCATTCCTGATCGCACCGTGATCGGCGGCGTTCAGCGCGAGGACCAGCAGCGCCGCTTCGTGGTCCTTGGAGATCGGCCCGACGCCCTTGGCGTAGTCGGCGACCTGACCGAGCGGCCTGCCGGTCTGGGCCGAGAAGGGGTCGATGATCGGCGAGGCGCCGGTGATGCCAAGCCGTTCGAGGCCGCGGCCAAGGTCCCCGATCGCGTTCAGGTCGTCGGGCGTCAGTCTGCCTTCGCGGTCGAAGACGATCACCGTCGGGACCTCTTCGGCCTTCGAATCCGCGGCGGTCGTCGGGACGCCGCCGCCGGACGACGAGCCGCCGGCCGGGCCGGTGTCCTCGGCCGGGACGCCTGCGTCGGCGGGACTGGCGGCGCCGCCGAGCGACGTCGCGCCGTCGAGGACTTCGATCGCCTGGATCGATTCCGCCCCCTTCGGCAGGAAGCTCGACTGGCCGGCGGCGGTGACCTCGCCGATGTGGGAGCGGGCGACGTAGCCGCCGATCCCGATCGCGACCCAGATGGCGATCGTCACCCAGCGACCGCGCGGGCCGGTCACCGCGGCAGCGAGCGCGGCGATCACCGGCGGTGGCGGTCGGCGTCCTGCACGCGCGCATCCTAGTGTCGGCCCCGGCCGGGTACCTTCACCCCATGCCCACTTGGATCGCCGGCCGTGCCGTCCCCTGGATCTGGAAGAAAGTCCCCTGGAAAACGGTCTGGGCGATCACGCTCTGGCTGGCCCAGAAGGGTCGCGATCGGGTGCGGCAGAACCTGACCGACAAGGAGCAGTCCGAGTTCTGGTCCCTGATGAAAAAGTCCCGCGGCAAACCGGGCAACCTGAGCGCCCGCGACCGGACCCGGGTCAAGAACCTCGTCGGCAAGGCGATCCGCGGCTAGGAGGCGTCGGGCTCCTCGCCGGATGTCCCGGCGGCGAACTTCGGCGAGCGGAACTGCAGCATCTGGACCTTGGTGTGGATGTCGGCCGGGGCACAGCTCGCGGTGCGATCGGCCACCCGCGCTTCGATCTCGAACAGGTCTTCGGTGGTGCGTTCGAGCAGCTCGGTGATTTCCCGCCAACCCTCGGTGTCGACGACCATCGGCATGCGGCATAGGTGCGCCATGTCCTCGCCACCGAAGAACGTCCCCGCCGCCATCGCCGTGGTGATGTCCTGGGAGATGATCCGTAGCGAGACGCTGACCAGATCGAGGCGCTCCTTCTCGCTCAGCGCCTGCCAGGCATCCTCGTCGAAATAGAGGCGTTGCGTGGCTCGATAGAAGTGTTCGAGGACGCGACCGCCGCGCACCCGCTCGGTCCGCACCAGCTCGATGCAGCCGAGCTTCCGCAGTTGGTTCAGGTGATAGGTGACGTTGTTCAGCCGCTCGCCGATCTCCTCGGCCACTTCGCGGGGCGAGGCGATGCGATCGAGCAGGACGCTCATCGCATGGACGCGGGTCGGATGTGACATCGCCGCCGCCAGCTGCGGACTGATGAAGTCCGGCCTCGCCGTGGCGGAACCTTTGGTCGGAGTAGCTCCCACGCAATCCTCCAAAAAAATTGAGTTAGTAACCCGCCTGCATTAAACCCGATTTCGTGCAGGGGTCTCAGAAAAGACGAAAAACGGTGAATAATCTTGTTTGAATAGTAAATTTCCATCAAACTATCCTTGCGAACCTCGCCTAGGGAGGGAGCAGGGAAGGAGGTGATGGAAAAATGAAGATCCAAGAGGCCCGACAGGTAGTGCCGGCTACCAGTGTCCAGAAGCCCACCTGAGGTACAACTCGGGCGACGCCCTGCGCGGACGCGCGTGGGGGCGCCGCCTTTTGTCGTAGCTGATCGGAATGGTCCAATTGCCTAGCTCAAACGAGCGATTGTTGGACCCACGGGTGCGTACCTACGCAAAACTGCCCGATCAATGAATCGCCGTAGACCGAACCGCATCGACCAGCGCCTGGTACGGGCGCTCGGCCATCCGCTGCGGGTGAAGATCCTCGAAGTCGTCCAGCTTCGCAAAGCCAGCCCGAGCGAGCTGACCGACCTGCTGGGGGCGCCGCTCGGCAACGTCGCCTACCACGTGCGGGTGCTGGAGAAATGCGGTTGTATCGAGCAGGTGGCGACGGCACGGCGGCGCGGGGCGGTCGAGCATTACTTCCGCGCCCGGCCGCGCTCCTACATCGGCCACCAGGACTGGCGCAAGGTGCCGAAGAGCCTGCGCGACGCGGTCACCGGCGCCTCGCTGGGCACCTTCTTCGACAAGGCCGCCGACGCGCTCGAGGCCGGGACGATGGACGGCCGTGACGACACCACGCTGAACTGGATGCCGATGGCGGTCGATCAGGCGGGCTGGGAGGAAGTCGCCGCGGTCTTCGAGGCGGTGACCAATCGCCTCGAGGCGATCCACGAGCTCTGCCGCCGGCGGATGGAGCAGAACGACGAGGACCCGACCCCATTGATCGTAGGAATGGCCGCCTTCGAGCCGGCGCCGAACGGCTTCGTCCCCGAGGTCGGGGCGGAGATGGACGCCCGGTTGGGCGCGGCCGACGGGAACGGGGTGGACGCCGACGGAGTCGTCGACGAAGAGTCCTCTCCGAGCGCCTAGGCCCGGTTCGCCCTAGGATCCGGCGCGATGCCGGAGCCAGTCAATGCCACGGTCGAGGTCGCCCGCCCCCGCCAGGAGGTGTTCGACTTCGTCGACATCCTCGCCAATCGCGAAGGCTGGATGGATCACCTCTACAAGCACTGGACCTTCGAGGGGCCCGGGCGCGGCGTCGGCGGCATCGCCAAAGCTCAGGTCGACGCGCCGTCGGCGCGCGAGCGGGTGACGCTCGAGGTGGTCGAGGCGACCGCCCCGGAGCGGATCGTCGAAGAAGTCGAGAGCGCCCACGGAAAGCGAAAGACCCGCAGCACCTACCGCTTCGTCGAGGTCGACTCCGGGCGGACGCGGATCGAGTTCCAGTTCGAGTGGCTGCAGACGCCGCGCTCGGAACGGGTTGCGGCCCCAGTCTCGCGCGCCTTCATGAGCCGGGCCCAGAGCAAAAGCCTGAAGAAGCTCGCCGCCCACCTCGAAAAGAGCTGAGACCGTGGCCGGCGAGGAGCGCGCCGACCTCTCCGAGTTGCGGGCGCGGCGGGCGCTGACCGAGAACGGGGCGCGCCCGGACGCGGTGGAGCGGCGCCACGCGGGGGGCGGCCGCACGGCGCGGGAGAACCTCGCCGACCTGGTCGACGCGGGCAGCTTCGTCGAGTACGGGCGCTTCGCGATCGCCGCCCAACGCGGGCGGCGCGAGACAGGCGACCTGATCGCGCGGACCCCGGCCGACGGTTTCATCGGCGGCACCGCGACCGTGAACGGCGAGCTCTTCGGCGAGGGCGCCGCCTGCGCGGTCCTCTCCTACGACTACACGGTGATGGCCGGGACGCAGGGGGCGGTCGGGCACCGCAAGAAGGACCGGCTCTTTGAGTTGATCGAGCGGATGCGGCTGCCCGCGATTCTCTTCGCCGAGGGCGGTGGCGGGCGGCCGGGCGACACCGACTACCCGGTGGTGTCGGCGCTCGACACCCGCGCGTTCGCGCTCTGGGCGCGCCTCTCGGGGCTGGTGCCGCGGATCGCGATCGTTCACGGGCGCTGCTTCGCGGGCAACGCGGTGCTGGCCGGCTGCTCGGACCTGATCGTCGCCACCGCGAGCTCTTCCCTGGGGATGGGCGGCCCGGCGATGATCGAGGGCGGCGGCCTCGGCAAGGTCGACCCGGACGAGGTCGGGCCGCTGGAGGTGCAGGCGCGGGGCGGGGTGGTGGACGCCGTCGCCGCCGACGAGGCGGAGGCGACGGCGATCGCGAAGCGGTTGCTCGGCTACTTCCAGGGGGCGACGCCGGCCGGAGAGGCGCCCGACCAGGCGGCGCTGCGCGAGATGGTCCCGGAGCGGGCGCGGCGCGCCTTCGCCGTCGGCCCGGTGATCGAGACGCTCGCCGACGTCGATTCGGTCACCTTCCTGCGCGAGCGCTTCGCCCCCGAGCTGGTGACCGCGCTGGCGCGGATCGAGGGCCGCCCGCTCGGCTTCATCGCCAACGACTCGCGCCACATGGCGGGCGCCCTGACCAGCGACGCCTCCGACAAGGCGGCCCGCTTCCTCTCCCTCTGCGACGCGTTCGGGCTGCCGGTCGTCTCGCTGCTGGACACGCCCGGATACATGGTCGGGCCGGAGGCCGAGGCGACGGGCCTGGTGCGCCACGCCTCGCGGTTGCTCGTCGCGGGCGCGGCACTCCGCGTGCCGCTGATCGCGGTGGTGATGCGGCGCGGGTACGGGCTCGGCGCCCAGGCGATGGCCGGCGGCAGCCTGCACGAGCCGCTGCTGACGGTCGCCTGGCCCGGCGCCCACCTCGGCCCGATGGGCCTCGAAGGCGCGGTGCGGCTGGCGCTGCGCAAGGAACTCGAGGAGATCGCCGACGAGGAGGAGCGCGAGGTCCGCGTCCGCGAGTTGACCGCGCAGGCGGAGGAGAACGCGAAGGCGCTGAACGCCGCGACGTTGTTCGAGATCGACGATGTGATCGACCCGGCGGAGACGCGCGAGGTCATCGCCAGGACGCTCCGCGCCGCCGGCACGGCCGCTCCCGCCGAGCGTCCCAGGCCAGTCGACACCTGGTGACGCCCCGGCCGCCGGTCGCGTTCGCACTTCTCCGCGAATAGCGCGGCTTACTGCGAACTCACCTCGGCGGAGTCACCAGAGGGCGGTGTGGGACTCCATGACGCCGCGGCCCACGGCCAGCTCGACCCCGTCGAGGGAGCCGGTGAAGGTGCCGAAGCGGTGGCAGTAGGTGGAGCGGACGAGGAGGAAGTTGTCGTCGCGGGACCGCTCGGCGCCGGGGTGGAAGTCCAGGCGTGAGCCTTCCGCGAAGCGGACCCCGTCGAGGTCGTCGAAGGCCACGGGCGCCGGCTCGTGGGGGGCGCCGTCGACCCAGACGGCGCGCTCGCTGCGCTCGGGCGGATCGTTGATGCCCTCGACCAGGTTCCAGGCGAGGGCGCGACCGTCGGCGGCGGTCCCGACCCCGGCGGACCAGTGCCAGCTCGTGTGGCGGGCCTGGTAGCCGGCCGATTCGTCGTCGACGCCGAAGCCCTCGACGCGGGCCCGTAGCCCCGGCGTCTCGACGACTCCCTCGATCGGGACCCCCGCCCGCTTGCGGGTCCAGCCCCAGCCGTCGCCGTCGCCGCTCTGGCAGATCGACTCGATCGGCTCCGCCTCGCCGAGGCGCAGATCGGCGTGAAGGCCGGGGGCGTCGATCACCAGGCGCGGGCCGTCGAGGATGACCTCGCGGCTGCCCGGTCGCAGCGAAGTGTGGTCGAGCTTGCGGCCGCGCTCGCGGTCCCAGAGCGCCCAGAAGCACTGGCCGGTCGGCCCGACCTCGGCCCGCGCCGTGCAGAGCATCAGCGTCTCGCCGTAGAAGCCGACGTACCGCCAGCGCTTGCGCAGGCCGCCGTCGCGGCGCAGCGGCATCGGGCCGGGTGGCAGGGGCAGCGACGGGCGATCGTCGCCGGGGCCGCGCCAGGGAAGTCCAAGGATCGCCATGCATGCAACCTAACCGGCCGGCATGGCGCCGCCCTGGCACTCTACCCTCGGGCGCATGGCCCAGGTCATCCAGATCGTCGGCGCGCTGATCATCCTCGGCGCCTTCGCCGGCAGCCAGCTCGGCGAGCTGCCGACCGACTCGCGCAGCTACCTGGTGCTGAACGTGGTCGGCTCGGTGATCCTGGCGGTCCTCGCCGTCGTCGAAGGGCAGATTGGCTTCCTGCTCCTGGAGGGAGTCTGGGCGCTGGTATCCGCCTGGAGCCTCTTCGTCCTCCTCGGCGAAGAAGCCGAAGCGGCCGAAGAAGCCGAAGAGGTCGGCCCGCCGCCCGAGGCCTAGGCCTTCGCGCCGGTCTCGATCAGGCGCTCGGCGAGTTTCCGCATCCCCAGTCCGAGCGCCGCTTTCGCCGCGCCTTCGTAGTCGGTCTGGCGGTCCGGGGGAGGGTCGACGCCGGCATCGCGGAGCGTCGCGATGTCCTTGAAGGCCAGCAGTTCCTCCCGCCCTTCGAGCAACGCCGCTCGTAGTTTGGGACGGCGCTCGCGGATCGCCGCGTCGAGGATCGCCTCCAGCGAGCCGTGCTCCTTCAGCAGTTCGGCGGCTTTCTTCGGCCCGACGCCCTTGGCGCCCGGGAGCCCGTCGGCAGGGTCGCCGCGCAGGGCGATGAAGTCCGGGACCTGCTCGGGGTCGATGCCGTAGCGCTCGCGCACCCCGTCGGGATCGACCTCTTCGGAGCCTTTGCTGCCCGTCCGCACGTAGAGGACGGTGATCCCCGGCGCCGCGCACTGGTACATGTCGCGGTCCCCGGTCATGATCAGAGCCTGGCCGCCCGCCTCGGCCTCGCGGCGCGCCAGCGTACCGAGCAGGTCGTCGGCCTCGAGGTCGGCACTCGTCGCCACAGTCCAGCCGAAGGCCTCGAAGAAGGGGCCTGCCCCCTCGAACTGGTGGGGCAGCTCGTCGGGCATCGCCTCGTCGCGCTCGGCATGGTAGGGCGGGTAGAGCTCGGTCCGGTAGGCGGCCGCGTCGGGGCCGAAGCAGAGCACGACGGCGCGCGGCTCGTGCAGCTCGACCTCGCGTAGGACGAGGTTGGCGGTCCCCAGCAGCGCATTCACCGGCCGGTCGTCGGGCCCGGTGATCGTCTTCGGCAGCGCGTAGAAGGCGCGGAAGAGCATCGAGGGCGCGTCGACGACGAGGAGCGGGGCGGGGTCTGCCACGGCGTCACTTATATCGGCCCCGGCCGGTGCTTCCGAGCTTTGCTGCCATATATGGCCTGAAAGCTCGTACGGTGGGGCGATGGAACCGCGTATCGCGCCGGGGGGCCGCGAGGAGATCGGGTTCGTCGGGTCCGCCAGGGTCCCGACGCGCCCGGCTGGTCCCCGCGCCAACGCCTCCTTCTTGCCGCTGTCGGCGAGTGTCACGCCGAAGGCCGGATCGGGGACGCCCGAGCACCGGATCGGCTGAGTGCAGCGACTCGGTAGCGTGGGCGACCTATGCCCGGCACGCACGAGAAAGCACTGGAGATCGTCGACCTGCAGAAACGCTATCCCAACGGGGTGGAGGCGCTGCGCGGCGTCTCGGTCGCGATCGAGCCGGGGGACTTCTTCGGCCTGCTCGGCCCCAACGGGGCGGGCAAGTCGACGCTGATCCACTGCACGACGGGCCTGGCGCAGCCGACCGGCGGGGAGATCCACGTCTTCGGCCATAACGCGATCGCCGACTACGGCGAGGCGCGGGCCGCGGTCGGGCTCGCCCCGCAGGAGGTCAACCTCGACCAGTTCCTGACCTGCGAGGAGACGCTCGAGTTCCACGGCGGCTACTTCGGGATGCGCAAGGCCGACCGCAAGGAACGGACGAAAGAGCTGCTCGAGACCTTCTCGCTGACCGCGAAAGCGAAAGAGCGCACCCGCGCCCTCTCCGGCGGGATGAAACGGCGGCTGATCCTGGCGCGGGCGCTGATGCACCGGCCGCGCCTGCTGATCCTCGACGAGCCGACCGCCGGCGTCGACATCGAGCTGCGGCTCGAGCTCTGGCACTACGTCCAGAAAATCAACGCGGAAGGCGTGACGATCCTGCTCACCACGCATTACCTCGAGGAGGCCGACCAGCTCTGCGGGCGGATAGCCTTCATCGCCGACGGCCAGATCGCCGCGCAGGGGACGAGCGAGGACCTCGCCCGGCGCTACGACGTCGCCAACCTCGAGGACGCCTACCTGGCCCTGGTCGGGCGGCGCGAGCTCTCGCGCTCGCACGTCGAGGCCGAAGTCGTCGCCTGATGACGACCTGGCAGATCCGCTTCTTCAGCCTCTGGCGGCGGGAGATCTCCCGCTTCATGAAGATCAAGAAACAGACCCTCGGCGGGCCGCTGCTGGAAACGTTCCTCTACATCACGATCTTCGGCGCGGCGCTCGGCTCGCGGATCAAGGAACTGCACGGGATCGAATACATCGTGTTCGTCATCCCCGGGCTGATCATGATGTCGTTCGCGACCAACGCGTTCACCAACAACTCCTCCTCGATCCTGCAGCAGAAGTTCCTCGGCGCGATCCACGACCAGCTCTCCTCGCCCGCCTCGCCGAAGGAGCTGCTCCTCGCCTTCTGCCTCGGCGGCTTCGTCCGCGGGCTGATCGTCGCGACGCTGACCTTCATCGTCTCGATCATCCTCACCAACCTGACCGTGGACCACGCCCTGGTGCTGATCCCGGCGATCGTCCTGGTCGGCTTCTTCTTCGCCAACCTCGGTGTGCTGATCGGGGTGCGGGCCGAGCAGTTCGACGACGTCGCCTTCGCCCAGACCTTCGTCCTCCAGCCGCTGATCTTCCTCGGCGGCGTCTTCTACTC
>JBOGYZ010000127.1:0-11623 GCA_050697015.1 Solirubrobacterales bacterium | reverse complement strand
CGCGTCGACTTCGTCGACGCGCTACGCACCTTCACCGCCCGCGTGGTCGGCACGCCCGAGCAGCGGGCCGCACTCACTGACGATCACGAGCTGACCCACAGCGACGGCCTCTATCGCCGGCTCGGCGAGTTGGGCTACCTCAGCGTCGGCTTCCCCGAGGAGCACGGCGGGGGCGGGGGCACGATCCTCGACACCTGCCTGTTGGTCGAGGAACTGTTCTACGCGAAGACGCCGGTGGCGGGCCTGTCGACGACGATGACCGTCGGGCACGCGGTAGAGCGCCACGCCGATGACGAGCTGCGTGACGATGTCTTGCGGTCGATCGCCCGCGGCGACACGCATGCCCTCGGCTTCTCCGAGCCGGAGGCGGGCTCGGACCTCGCCAACCTGCGGTGTCGTGCCGTGCGCGCCGACGGCGGCTGGGTGGTCAGCGGCCAGAAGACCTGGACGACCAACGCCCATTTCGCCGACTACGTCCTGCTGATGGTGCGCACCGGCGAGCAGGACTCGCGTCACGAGGGCATCACGATGCTGAGCGTCCCGATGGACAGCCCGGGAATCGAGGTGCGGGGCATCGACACGCTGGGCGGGCGCGAGGTCAACGACGTTTTCCTCACCGACGTCTTCGTTCCCGACGAGCGTCTTGTCGGCGCCGAGGGACAGGGCTGGCGCCAGCTGATGGCCGGGCTGAACGGCGAGCGCCTGCTGATCGGTGCGGTGTACCTCGGGCACGCCCGGCGGGCCTTCGACGACGGGCTCGCCTACGTCAAGGAGCGCCGGCAGTTCGGCCGGCCGATCGGTTCCTTCCAGGCGTTGCGCCACAGGTTCGCCGACCTTGCAACCGAGCTCGCGTGCTGTCGCCTGATGGTCTATGACCTCGCCCGGCGCACCGAGGCCGAGCCCGAGAAGACCCTGCCGCGTGAGGCTTCGATGGTCAAGCTGAAGGTGACCGAGACGGCCAAGCACGTCGCCCTGGAATGCATGCAGTCGATGGGCGGGTATGGCTTCGCGAGCGAGTACGGCATGGAGCAGCATGTCCGCGCGACCCTGCCGGCGACGATCTTCGGCGGCGCCAACGAGGTCCAACGAGACATCATCGGCAAGACCTATGGGCTCTAGGCGCCTGGGCTGATGGCGGCCGCGCCGATCGCCGAGGTCGGACCCCAGCCGACTCGGTTCGCCGGGCGGCGGGCACTGGTGACGGGAGGAGGGCGAGGCATCGGCGCGGCCATCGCCCGCCGACTTGCTGCCGAAGGGGCCGAGGTCGTGATCGCCAGTCGAACCCTGCGGCCCGCCGCGGCGCTCGCCGCCGAGATCGGCGCCGAAGCCGTCGAAGTCGACGTCGGCGACGTCGAGGCCGCGCAGGCCGCGGTCGCCGGCGCCGGGGACCTGGACATCCTCGTCAACAACGCCGGCTTCGACGACAGCTTCGACTTCTTCACCGACACCGCGCCCGAGCGCTGGCGGGAGCTGATGGCGGTGAACCTCGAAGGCATGTTCGCCTGCGCACACGCCGCGCTGCCGGCGATGCAGGCCGCGGCCTACGGCCGTGTGCTGAACATCGGTTCCGAGGCGGGCCGGATCGGCTCCTACGGCAACGCGGTCTACGCAGCGACCAAGGGCGGGGTGGTCGCCTTCACGAAGTCGCTCGCCCGCGAGAACGCCCGCTACGGCATCACCGTCAACGCGCTCGCGGTCGGGCCGATCGAGACGCCGCTCCTGCAGAAGGTGCGGGCGACGCCCGATCGCGGTGACCGGATGGTCGCGGCGATGGAACGGATGACCCTGATGAAACGCCTGGGGTCCGCGGAGGAGGTGGCCGCCGCGGCGGCCTTCTTGGTCTCCGAGGAAGCGTCCTACGTCACGGGCGAGACGCTCGGTGTCTCCGGCGGGATGGGCCTCGGCGGCTGAATCCTTGCCCCCGGAGCACCCCCCGGTGGCGCGGTTCGATTCGTCAGTCGCGCGGCTTCGGGCCCGCCGACCAACGCTCTTCGATGCGGCCGAAGTGCCAGATCGCCAGGGCCGCGGCCCAGGTGACGACGAACAGGCCGACGATCACGTAGCCGATCGAGTTCAGGTCCAGCGCCCCGACCCAATCCCAGACCCCACCTTCGAGGCCGAGTTTTTCCGACACCAGGCTGAAGATCTCGATCGAGCCGATGATCAGCGCGACGAAGACCGAGAGGGCGGTCACCGTGATGTTGTAGAAGACCTTCCGGATCGGTTTGGAAAAGGCCCATCCGTAGGCAAAGTTCATGAACGAGCCGTCGATCGTGTCGAGCAGCGACATCCCGGCAGCAAAGAGGATCGGCAGACAGAGGATCGCATAGAATGGCAGTCCTGCCCCGGCACCGGCGGCCGCCAGGAAGAGCAGTGCGATCTCGCTTGCGGTGTCGAAGCCGAGGCCGAAAAGGACGCCGATCGGGTACATCTGCTCCGACTTTGTGATCGCCTTGGTGAAACGCCGGTAGAAGCGGTTCAGGAACCCACGGTTGTCGAGCTGGTGTTCGAGTTCGCTCTCGTCGTACTCGCCCCGCCTGATCTTGCCGAGGACGCGCAGGATGCCGATCAGGATCACGATGTTGAGCGCGGCGATGGCATAGAGGAAGGTCCCCGTGACGCTGGTGCCGACCCAGCCGGTGACTTCGTGAAGGCTCGAGCCTTCGTCCGCCACCGGCCCGCTGATCGCCTTGATCCCGATCGCGAAGAGGAAGGCGAGCAGGAAGACGATCGTCGAGTGACCGAGACTGAAGAAGAAGCCGACCGAGAGCGGCCGCTTGCCTTCGTTCATCAGCTTGCGGGTGGTGTTGTCGATCGCCGCGATGTGGTCGGCGTCGAAGGCATGGCGCATGCCTAGCGTGTAGGCCGTGAAGCCGACCCCGACGGTGTACGCGCCGGAGGCTCCGAGGCTGTAGTCGTGTGGGGCGACGACAAAGAAGAGGAGCCCGAAGCCGACGAGATGAAGGCCGAGGACCACCGCCGCCATCGCGACGACGGTCCGCCGCTGGTCGGTGGTGAGCCTCTCTTTGATCCTGAGCATCATCCGTCGACCCGGCACCTCGCGGCGTCAGCCCCGGTCAGATCGAGCGCCCGGCATGTTCCCAGAACGGTGCCCGCAGCTTGCGCTTGAAGATCTTGCCCGAGTCCTCGCGCGGCAGGCCGGTCCGGAACTCGATCTGGCGCGGCACCTTGTAGCCGGCGATCCGGTCCCGCAGCCACGCCTGGACGTCCTCGACGCTCGGATCGGCCCCGGGCGCCGGCTCGACGACCGCGTAGAGCGCCTCGCCGAACTCGTCGTCGGGAACCCCGAACACCGCGCAGTCGGCGACGTCCGGCATGTTGATCAGGGCCATCTCGATCTCGGCGGGGTAGATGTTGACGCCGCCGGAGACGACCATGTCGATCTTGCGGTCGGAGATGAACAGATAGCCGTCCTCGTCGAGGTAGCCCATGTCCCCGGGCGCGGTCAGGCCGTTGCGGTCGGCCTTGCGCCGCTTCTCCTCGTCGCCGTGGTAGGTGAAGTTCTCGAGGCCGGGATAGCTGGCGGCGATCTCGCCGATCTGCCCCGCCGGCATGTCGTTTTCGTCACCGTCGAGGATCCGGATCTGAGCGCCGACCTTGGCGCGGCCGACGGTTCCCGGTCGAGCCAGCCATTCCTCGGCGGTGCAGAAGGTCACGTTTCCGATCTCGGTGGCTCCGTAGTACTCGTTGATGACCGGGCCCCACCATTCGATCATCGCCCGCTTCACGTCGGGCGGGCAGGGGGCAGCCGCGTGGGCGACGAAGCGCAGCGAAGAGAGGTCGTAGCGTCCGCGCACCTCGTCCGGCAGCTTGAGCAGGCGGCTGAACATGATCGGCACCATGTTGAGGTTGGTGATCCGCTCCTGCTCGATCAGGCGGAGCAGCTCCTCGGGGTCGAAGCGGGGCATGATCACCATGCTGGAGCCGGCCCGGAACGAGTAGACGGCGTGGGCGCTCGGCGCCGCATGGTAGACCGGACCGACGACGCCGGTGACGAGGTCGGCGGGATCGTCGATGCCCAGCCCGTAGTCGATGGTCACCATGCCGACCAGGGATTTCTGCTGCTCGGGCGTGAAGGGCGGGCGGCGCACGCCCTTCGGCCGGCCGGTCGTGCCCGAGGTGTAGAAGATCGCCAGGGGCATCTCGGCCGGTTTCGCGGGCCTCGGCTCGAAGGACTCGATCCAGGTGGTCCAGTTGACCGCTTCCGCGGGCAGCGTCACGTCGGCCTCGGCGAGATCGTAGACAGCGCGGACCGCGTCAGAGGTCGGGACGACGCGGACCTCGACGTCGGCGGGGACCACGTGCGCAAAGCGGGGAAGGAGATCCGCGTGGACGACCAGGACGGTGGCGCCGGAGTCCTCGAGGATGTAGCGAACCTCCTCGGGGGCAAAGTGCCAGTTGATCGGTACGGCATAGGCCCCAAGGGCCCCCGCACCGACACAGACCTCGTAGAACTCGATCTCGTTGCGCAGGCACATCGCGACACCGGTGCCGGGACCGACGCCGATGCTCTCTAATGCGCTTGCGGCCTGGGCGATTCTGCGTTGGAGATCAACGCCATCAACTCGGCGGTCTCCGCATGTGATGTGGCTCATGAACGCAGCATAACGCGTGTCCGAACACTATGTCCAGCATAAGTGTCCATTTGGTGGAACACCATGTGCGCAGAGTATGTACACTGACGCTGTCATGTCTGCCAAAGAAGGGGAAAAGGGATGTTTGCCAACGACGACATCGACTTCATCAACCGCTTCGCCGACCGCTGGGCGGCAGCCTGGAATTCACACGACACCGAGCAGGTTTTGGATTGCGTCGCCGACGACGTGGTCTGGGAGGACCTCACGTTCTGGCCTGAGGTCATTCGTGGGAAGGATGCGGTGCGGGATTACACCGATCGGATCTGGGAAACCGCCGACGGCCTTGAATTCGACACCGTGGAGCGCTTCTTCTCCGCCTCGAACCGTCGCGGCATCTGGCTTTTTCACATGAAAGGCGGACCGCCGGAGCACTTTGCCGACAAACCCCGTTTCGCCACCTATGGCTGCGACGTCTTCCTTGAGTTCGAGGGCGAAAAGCTGTCGCACTACCGTGCCTGTTACGACCTGGCCGAGACGCTCCATCAGATGGGGCTCCTGCCTCCCCGCGAGGGAAAAACGGGCGGCTCTTACCTTCTCGCCCTGGCGGCTGCCGCCGTCCGCTGATGGCCCAGGCCCTCCCTCTTATCGTCACGATTGTCGACGGGGGAGGGCAGGTCCCTCGCGCCCCGGGTTGAAAAAAATAGTAAGGCCGTTATCGTTTAGGCGGTGATCATCCGATCCGATACGCCAACCGACAAGCCGCGCAAGGCGCGCCGCACGGGTTCGAGTCGCCTCTCCTCTCCGGAGCGCGACTCGCGGGCCAAAGAACCCAAGCAGGCGCGCGCCCATGAGTCGCGTGAGCGTCTCCTCGACGGTCTCATGCGCCTGCTCCAGGAGCGGTCATACAGCGAGATCAGCGTCGCCGACATCGCGGCCGCTGCCAATCTGACGACGGGCGCGGTCTACGGTCGCTTCGGCGACAAGCACGGCGTCGCCGTGGCGCTCGGCGAGCGTTTCCTGGAGCAGTCCTTCGAGATGATGGATGAGTGGAGCGGGCAAGAGCGCTGGGCCACGGCGGGTCCCCGCGAGATCATCGACGGCTGGACCCGTGGCGCGGTCAATTTCCACCGCGAGTACCGAGCATTGCTGACGCTGATGCTCAGCGACCCTGTCCTCCGGCCCCAGCATTCGGCGCTCACGGCACGTTCTTCGCACACCCTCGCCGGGCTGCTGCGCGATGCGATGGGTGGGCAGGTGGACGAAAACTTCGTCGGCGACGTGGACTTCGCCGTTCGCGCGATCCTCGAGCGTCTCGAGTTGAGCGACGACGACGAGAGCTCGGCTCGGCTCAGCCGCCTGATCGCCCGGATCACGGGTGCCGGCGAAGATGTTTGAGCAAGGTCGCAAGGGGTCCCGCCGATGACCGGCACCGAGGCGCAACTGCTGCAAAAGACCGAGCTTCGGATCGAGCGCATCGAGCTGGATGCCGCGGACCTCGCGGCCGTCGCGGCGGCAGTCGCGGATGTGCTGGGGCTCGACCGCTCCGAGGTGATCGTGATCGATGCCCGCGACGATCTGCTCGCCTTGGACGTCCTGCGCCGGACGGTCGACCCTTACGCGTTGCTGGGCAGGCGGGAGGAACTGTTGGCGGCGGTTGGCGCGGTCACCGGCGTGCGGGTTACCGAGCGGACCGATCTGTGCGCGGAGGGGATGCTGGGGTGGATCGGCGACGACGAGGGCGAGGCGCGGCAGGCGTTGGACCGAGCCCGCGCGATGACGGTCGAGATCGAGAACACGATCGCGTCGCGCGCGATCGTGTTCTCCACCGGCCCGGAGGTCATCAGCGGGCAAATCATCGACACCAACAAGCCGTGGATCGTCGATCGACTGACAGAAGCCGGGCTGCAAGCGACTGCCGGCCCCAGCCTTCCCGACGACCTCGAGCTGATCGCCGCCGCCATGCGCGAGGCAATCGAGGAACTCGGCTATGGCCTCGTGGTCACCACCGGCGGGGTCGGAGCCGAGGGCAAGGACAGTACGGTGGAGGCGCTTCTGCAGCTGGACTCGGCGGCGTCGACGCCGGACATCTTCACGGTCGAGGCAGGACACGGCCGTCATGTCAAGGGTTGCGTGCGAATTGGCGTCGGCCTCTACGCCGGAGGTTTCGTCGTCTGCCTGCCGGGACCTCACGCCGAGGCGAGGATCGGCGTCGAGGCACTGCTCGCCAGCCGTAAAGCGGGCGCGGACAAAGAGCAGATCGCGATCGCGATCGTGGGGCGGCTCCGGCAAAGGCTGCTCGATACCCACGCTGGGGAAACCTCGGCGGCAGCTTTGGTTGACAAAAATAGTAATCCCACTATTATCTTGCCCTGATGCTGACTACTAACGCGGTGATCGAGATCAGCGAAGAGGCATGCGTCGGATGCACCCGGTGTGTGAACGTCTGCCCCTCCGAGGCCCTCAGGATGGATGAGCGCCTGGCCGTCGTCGACGAGGCCAAATGCGTCGGCTGCTTCAAGTGCCTTGAGGCGTGTATCCCCTACAACGCGATCGCCCCGCGTCGCGACCCTGATCCCCGTCATCTCGGGATCCCTCCAGAGCGCTGGGATCGGCCGGAGGTGCGCGACCTCTGCGCCAAGGCCCGCTTCGATCCTGAGCAGGCGATCTGCATGTGCACCAGCACCAGCGCCGCCGAGGTAGCTGCGGCGATCGTCGACGGAGTCGATGAGCTCGAGCAACTCTCGCTGGCCACCGGCGTGCGCGGAAAGTGCGGGATGTGGTGCCTGGCCGGGGCAACGCGGTTGCTCGCTGCCGCCGGAATCGAGATCGACCGCCCGCCGAAGGACTACCGCGTGTACGGCGACGGCGACGGCGTGCAGGTCGGCATTTGGAGCGTCCCTGAGGAGGTCGCCGACAAATATCCCGAGTACCGCCTGCGCGAGATGCGCGAGGCGGTCGAAGACGGCACGGTCCGCAACAGCCCGACGCCGATGTTTCCTGACATCCAACCGAGGGCAAACCGATGATCCACCCCCCCGCAACCCCGCCACCGTTGGGCAAGTCGCGCTTTGCCTACGGGCGCAAGCCCCCGGCGATGCGTGCGGCGGAAGTGCCCGGCATCTGCTCGGTGCGGGTGCAGGACCTTTTCGACGACATCCCCGACCCGCTCCACCAGGCGGGGGAGGACACGACGCCGGTCCGGGAGGCGGCGGCGCGCGCGCTCGAGGGGGTCGATATGTCGATGATCAAAGCTGGCGATACCGTCAACCTCCTCTGCTCTGAGCACGGATTCGCGATGATGGGCGGGGACGCCTATGCCGAGCTTCTGCGGACCGTACGCGACGAGGTGGTGCGCCGGACCGGGACCACCAAAGTTCGGCTCGCGATGAGCGCCGCGAACAGCAAGTTCGAGCAGATGGAGATCGTCCCACGTTTCGGTCTCGATGAGCACTTCGAGAACCAGGTCTTCACCTTTGGCCCCTACGATCCCGGCGTCCCGATCGACACCGAGATCGGTCGCCTGTATGGCGTCCGCCGGGCCTACGCCGCGCAGTGGTTGGTACACGTTCACTACGACGATCCACGGGAGCTGCACTTCCACCACGCGAATGGCCGGCTGTTGAAGGCGTTCACGATGAGCTATGCGCGGATGGAGACGCGCTCCATCTTCCACAACAATTTCCCGACCCGCAGCGCCAACATCGTTCCCCGGGCCATTTACGAATCGCCCTTCATCCGCGAACGGTGGGCCTTCTCGGCAGTGCTGTCGACCTCGCCGACGGGCACGATGGGCGTCGATGCGGACAACGATCTGATCGCCATGGACCGCCGCATCTCCGCGTCGCTGCTGCGTCGCTACGGGAAGATGCTCGAGCTGTTCCGCACTATCGACACCTGCTTCTCGATCGCTGACGACACCCGCTGGCTGCCTTACCAGCACGCGGGCGGGTTGACTCAGTGCGCGCTGTTCGAGAACGGCGAGGACCATCTCGATCTCGACCTGCCCTCGCACCCACCTGCCCATAAGCCGGACAAGAGCAAGGTCGCGGTGGTACGGGGGCCCGTGCGCGCAATCGTCATGAACTACGCCTGGAAACTGTTCACGACCGCGGATGTCACCGTCGCCGCTGATCCGGACGTCGGCAAGGACCTGCTGCGCATCCATCCCGACAATGAGATCCACGTGGCGGAGAATCTGCCGCAGGCGATCGACATCGCAATCGAGCGGACCGGGACCGACAAAGGAATCGTTTTCGACGGCTGCTACGGGGCGATCAACCTCACGCGCCCGCTCGCCGAGCACCTGATTGCGGCGGCACCCGCCATCGGCGACCGCGTCGACGAGCAACTGCTGCCCAAGTGGCTGGGACAGCGGAACCTCAGCCTTGCCGCCTGATGGCCGACGCGGCCATGCGCGCCGCGATGTCACCCAATTTCGTGGGACCAGGCGCAGTCGAGAAGGCGATCGAGATGAGCTGTTGGGCCGAGTCGATCGGCTACCAGGATGTCTGGTTGGGAGATGCGGGCGCGATCGACGCTCTGACGCTGGCGGCGATCTTGCTCGACCGCACCAAGAGTGTGCGCATTGGCGTCGCAGTTACGCCGGTCTACACGCGGACCCCGGCCGTGCTCGCGGCCACTGTCGCCACGCTCGGCGACATCGCCCCGGGCCGGTTTGTCCTCGGGCTGGGCAGCGGGTCGCACGCGATGGTCGAAGGTTGGCACGGTATCGGGTTCCGCAAGCCGTTGGCGCGGGTGCGCGAGACGGTCACCGTGCTACGTCAGATGCTGGCCGGGGAGAAGGTCGATTTCGTCGGCGACACGATCCGCACCGCGGGTTACCGCCAGCCTGCGCTGGAGGTGGAGGTGCCGATAGTTCTCGCGGCGCTGCGTCCCGGCATGCTGGAGTTGGCAGCCACGGTCGCCGACGGTGTTGTCCTCAACCTCTTCCCGATCGGCGCGCTGCCGCAGATCTTGGATGTCATCGCGACGGCGCTGGGGCGTGCGGATCGCGATCCCGATCAGTTCGAGGTCGCCGCCCGGATGCAGGTGCTCGTCACCGATGACGTCGAGGGGGGACGCAAGCTCTTCCGGCGGACCTTTGCGCCGTACTACGCGACGCCTGTCTACAACCGGTTCCTGTCTTGGGTTGGGCACGGAGTCGAGGCCAAGGCCATCCGCGAGGCGGCCGTGAAGCACGATTGGGACGGAGCACGGGCGGCGATCAGCGACGAGCTCATCGATGCTGTGGCCGTGATCGGCTCGGCGGAGCACTGCCGCGCACGACTTTGCAGCCTGGCCGCCGCGGGCGTCGAAACCCCGATGCTGTACTGCCTGTCCGACGATCGCGACATTGAGCGCGAAACGCTCTCGACCCTTGCGTCGCAGCGACTGAGGGACGAGAGCAAGGCTGATGCTTGGTCAACATAAGGAGATGAGGCGGCGATGATCGAAGGCAAGGTCGTAGGTATCACCGGAGCAAGCAGCGGCATCGGCGAGGCCCTTGCTCGCTATCTCGCCGTCCGCGGTGCAAAGGTCGTCCTCGGCGCCCGCCGGGAGGACCGTCTCGCCGAGGTCGCACGACAGATCGCCGACGACGGTGGCGAGGCGGCATACGAGGCCGTCGACATCTCCCGGCGTGACGGCGCCCAGAGCCTCGTGGATCTTGCGACCAAGACCTATGGGCAACTCGACGTCCTGATCAGCAACGCTGGAGCGATGCCGATCTCCCGCCTCGACGACCTGTGCGTCGATGACTGGGAGACGATGGTCGACGTTAATGTCAAAGGAGTCCTTCATGGCATCGGTGCCGCTTTGCCCGTCTTCCGGGCGCAAAGCTCAGGGCACTTCGTCAACGTCGCCTCGACGGCCGCATTCCGAACCGTGGCCGGCCAGGCCGTCTACTCGGGGACGAAGGTTGCGGTTCGTGCGATCTCCGAGGGTCTGCGAGTCGAGGCTGGGAAAGACCTCCGGGTGACGATCATCTCGCCGGGGTTCACGCATACCGAGGGCGTGGGGAAGGGGTCGAGCCCGGAGGCCAGGGCCGAATTGGAAGCCGCTCGCGACGCTTTCGCGATGCCACCCGAAGCCGTCGCTCGCGCGGTCGCCTTCGCAATCGAGCAGCCCGCCGACATCGACATCGGAGAGATCGTGATCCGCTCGACTGCCCAGGCATAGTCTGGCGGTCTCGATCGGCGTTACGGCGGCGGACGTCGGACACGAGACTTATCGTTGCCGGTCCCGATGACGCGCCCACGAAACCGACGGCGATCGGATACTCCGGCGCCCACGAGCGCGTCGGCTCAGCTGCTGCCATTTGCCGGAAAGGCTGCCGCTGCCGAGGTGCCCTCTGCGGTCGAGCAGGAGATCTTCGACGCTACCGAGCAGCTTCTGACGGAAACGTCACTCGATGCCCTGACCGTCGCGGAAATTTTGGAGAAGGCCGACGTGTCGCGGACCACCTTCTATCGCTACTTCAGCTCGAAGCACCAGGTGGTCTCGGCTCTTCTTGCGTCCTTGCAGCTCGAGATGGTCGACATGATGCAGCCCTGGTACACGCGCGACGTGCAACCCCCGCTCGAGGCGCTGAATGCTTCGATCACCGCGGTAGCGGCGGTCTGGGAACGCCACCGGCCGGTGCTGCGGGCGTGCAGCGAGAATTGGCACTCCGATCCGGAGATAGGCGAACGCTGGGTGCAGATGATGGATCGCTTCGTCGCCGGTGTGAGCGAGCGGATCGAGCACGAGCGGCAGCTTGGCCTCGCGCCGAAAGGCGCGAGCAGCCATCGGATCGCGTTGGCTCTGACCTGGGGAAGCGAGCAACAGCTTTATCTCGCCGGCTTCGGTATGTACGGCCCCAACCTGGAGAGGGACGCGGTGGACACGCTCGTCTCGATCTGGCTAGGCAGTATCTACCATCAGTAGCCAAGCGCGCCGCTCGGGCCGGGGCGGGCGGGGGATGAGATCGAGCACCCCGCGCATCATGGAGAGACCTTCACGGTCGCCTACTGATCGAAGCCCCCGGA
>JBOGYZ010000126.1:0-4442 GCA_050697015.1 Solirubrobacterales bacterium | reverse complement strand
CCGGGTCCGTGGTGAGTGTGGAGGGATCGTCGCGGGCGGGTCACGCGAGAGCGACGGGGGGACACGGATCCGTCACCGATGTCTCACGCCGTCACGAAGAGCGCGGGAAGTCCACGCTTCCGCGTGTGTTGTCCAACAGTCACGGCCGCGTTGCAGTACTTGTGGGCGCTATGGCACCCACAAAGCTTGCAGCGCGTTCTCGGCTCTTCGATCCCGGCCCGAAAAGCGCCTGAAGGTGTCCGAAGGTGGCGGGAAGTGTGGAGTTCCCGGCATCTTCGTCACGGATCGGGGCGGATGTGCCTTCTCTCGCACATCCGCCTCACGTAAGTCCGACTTCGTGCGTCCCTGTGCCGGGATCCTCACGAACCCCTCAGCTCTCGGGCATTTCGTAGCGGCCACAGCCCAGGGCCGCTACGAAATGCCCGAGACGCGCCTCGGACGGCCGCACCCGCCGGAACAACGCCCGAAGGCCGGCCGCACCGGCCGGGACCCCCGCCCGTCCCACCTACCGCCTGCGCACCTTCGGTTTCGGCACCTGGCCACTCATCCGCATGAGTTTCTGGGGGTCCGGCATCTTGCCGTTCGCCATCGAGCGCATCATCACCCGCATTTGGTCGAACTGTTTGACCAGGGCGCGGACCTCTTGCACTTTCGTGCCCGAGCCGTCGGCGATCCGTTTACGCCGCCGGCCCTTGATCAGCGTCGGATCATGCCGCTCGGCCGGGGTCATCGAGAGGATGATCGCCTCGGTGCGGTCGAGCTGGCGCTCGTCGATGTTCGCGTTTTTCAGCTCTTTCATCGCGCCCATCCCCGGCAGCATCCCGATGATCCCGCTGAGCGGACCCATTTTCCGGACCTGCTTCATCTGCGTGAGGAAGTCCTCCAGCGTGAACTGGTCCTTTTTGAGTTTTTCCTCGAGCTCTTCGGCCGACTTCTCGTCGACCTGGCTTTCGGCTTTCTCGATCAGGCTGAGGACGTCGCCCATGCCGAGGATCCGCTGCGCCATCCGGTCCGGGTGGAACCGGTCGAAGTCCTCGATTTTCTCGCCGGTCGAAGCGAACATGATCGGCTTGCCGGTGACCGCTTTGACCGAGAGCGCGGCGCCGCCGCGGGCGTCGCCGTCGAGCTTGGTCATCACCACGCCGTCGAACTCGGCCGCCTCGGCGAAGGATTCGGCGACCTCGACCGCGTCCTGGCCGGTCATCGCGTCGACCACCAGCAGCACGTCGTCGGGCTTGGTCTTGTCGCGGATCCGCGACAGCTCCTTCATCAGGTCCTGATCGATGTGAAGGCGGCCGGCGGTGTCGATGACGAGGACGTCGCGGCGCTCCTCGCGGGCGCGGTCGAGCGCCCAGGTCGCGATGTCGACCGGGTCGGCGTCGGTGCCTTTCTCGTAGACGTGGGCGCCGGCGCGCTGCCCCATCGTCACCAGCTGCTCGACCGCCGCCGGGCGATAGACGTCGCAGGCAGCGAGCGCCACGTCTTTGCGCTGCTTCTTGAAGTACTGGGCGAGCTTCGCGCAGGCGGTCGTCTTGCCGGAACCCTGCAGGCCCGCCATCAGGATCACGGTCGGCCCGGAGCTCGCCATCGTCAGCTCGGCGCCGGTCCCGCCCATCAGGTCGGCCAGCTCCTCGTTGACGATTTTGACCACTTGCTGGCCAGGGTCGAGGCTGTCCATCACCTCGGCGCCCAGGCACCGCTCTTTCAGCGTTTTCGTGAACGCTTTGACGACTTTGAAGTTGACGTCCGCCTCGAGCAGCGCGAGCCTGATGTCGCGCATCGCCGAGTCGATGTCCCCCTCGCTCAGCTTGCCGCGCGAGCGGACGTCCGAGAGGGTCGACTGGAGGCGGTCGGAGAGCTGGTCGAACATCAGGTCAGGCTACTCCCCGCTACTCGGCGAGCAGCGCGGCGGCGTACTCGGCGGGGTCGAACGGGCGCAGGTCCTCGAGTTTCTCCCCCACCCCGATCAGCTTCACCGGGATGCCGAGTTCGGAGGAGATCGCCAGCGCGATCCCGCCCTTCGCGGTCCCGTCGAGCTTGGTGATGACGACGCCGTCGACCTGGACCGCCTCGGAGAACACTTTCGCCTGGCGCAGCCCGTTCTGGCCGGTGGTCGCGTCGATCGAGATCAGCGTCTCGTGCGGCGCCTCGGGGATCAGTTTGGCGATCACGCGGCGGACCTTGGCGAGCTCTTCCATCAGGTTGTCCTGGGTGTGGAGGCGGCCGGCGGTGTCGATGATGACCACATCGGCGTTGCGAGCGACCCCGGCAGAGATCGCGTCGTAGGCGACCGACCCAGGGTCGGCGCCGGCCTGGCCGCGGACCAGCTCGGCGCCGGCGCGGTTCGCCCACTCGGCGAGCTGCTCGGCGGCGGCGGCGCGGTAGGTGTCCCCGGCTCCCATCACCACCGAGAGGCCGAATTCTTTCGAGAGGTGCCAGGCGATCTTGCCGATCGTCGTCGTCTTGCCGGTGCCGTTGACACCGACCATCATCAGCACCGCGGGCTGGGCCGAGAGGTCGATCTTGGCGCGGGCGGTCGAGGCGACCTCGGCGAGCATCTCGATCAGCCGTGCGCGGATCGGCTCGCCCTCGGCGGGGACGGCGCCGGAGTCGACCTCGTGCTCGAGTTTTTCCACCACCGCGGCGGTCGTCGGTGCGCCGACGTCGGCGAGGATCAGCGCCTCCTCCAGGAGTTCCCAGGTTTCGTCGTCGATCTTCTCGAAGACGGAGGCGCTGATCTCCTCCTGCAGGGCCTGGCGCGATTTCGAGAGCGACTCGCGCAGCCGTCGGAAGACCCCGCGGCGCTGTTCGGGCTCAGCCTCCTCGGGCAGCGCGACCTTCGCGGGCTCGCGCGAACCGAGGTCGATCATCTCCTGCCAGGTGGTCGCCATCGACCGGGGAGGCTAGCGGCGGCGCCACCCGATCGGCTGCCTCGCTCAGCTCGGCGACCGCGGACTCGAGGTGGACGGCGAGCCGCTCGGCTCCCGGAGCCGAATCCGGGTCGGCGAGGAGGCCGAAGCTGACCCGGCCGTTGTAGGAGAGGATCGCGATCGCGAGGCCATGCCGGCGGGCGAGGAAGCCGACCGGGTGGATCGCGGTGAGTTCGCGGCCGAGCGCGTAGAAGGGGATCTGCGGCCCGGGGAAGTTGGTGACCAGCAGGTTGAAGAGGCGGGTCGAGAAGTTGATCGCCGCGGTCGGGCCGAGCAGGACCGGCGGGGCGAAATCGCGGAACCAGTCGTTGAGACCCCAGATCGCTTCGGCGCCGAGCGGCTGCTTGGAGGCCTTGAGGCTGTCCATCGCGGCGCTGATCACGGCGAGGCGCTCGGCGGGGTCGGCGATCCCGACCGGCAGCGGCCCGCGCATCGCGGTCAGTTTGTTACCCAGCTCGCCGTGCTCGTCGACGGTGCGGATCGAGACCGGCACCAGCGCCTTCAGCTCGACCCCATCGGTAGTGACCTCGCGTTCGGCGAACCAGGCGCGCAGCGCGCCGGTGGCGACGGCGAGCGAGACGTCGTTGACGGTGCCGCCGAGCGCGTTCTTGATCCGTTTGAACTCGGGCAGGTCGAAGGTCGCCCAGGCGAAGTCGCGGCGCGGGCCGACGCCGCGTGGGTTGATCGGCACGCGGGGGGCGGCGCGCAGCAGGTTGAAGGTGACCTCCCAGAGGCCGACGATCCCGTCGCCGGCGCGACGCGAGGCGTCGCTCGGGTCCTGGGCGGCGCGGGTGAGCCAGCGGGCGAGGCGGCGGAGCGTGGCGAGGACCCCGGTCGCGGCACGGAGGCCGAGGCGGCTGTGGGACGGCGTCCGATGCGGGCGCCAAGGCTCCTCCGGGCCGGGCGGATCGGCGTCGGGGGCGACGTCGAAGAGCAGCATCCCGATGTCGACCGCGGAGATCCCGTCGGCCATCGCGTGGTGGGTCTTGTAGAGGATCGCGAAGCGATCCTCGGCGAAGCCGTCGACGAGGGTCAGCTCCCACAGCGGCTTGCGCCGATCCAATGCCGGCGCCAGCAGCTCCCCCGCGAGCGCCCGCATCTCGGCGTCGGTGCCGGGCGACGGCAGCGTCACCCGGTCGACGTGATGGCGCACGTCGAAGGTCTCGTCGTCGACCCAGAACGGCGTCCCCAGCCCGAGCGGCGGCGTCAGCAGCCGCTGCCGCAACCGCGGCAGCTGGTGCAGCCGCGAGCGGATCTGCCCGAGGAACTCCGCCTGCGTCGGCGGTTCCCCCTCGAAGACCAGCACGGCGCCGATCGCCATGTGGGCGTTGTCCTTCTCGTTGGCGAGGAACGACGTGTCGAAACTCGACAGCCGGTCCATATGACGCTGAGCCATCTCCCTCCCTCCTTGAGAGGAGACTAGTCCCGGGTCGGGTTGTGCGTTTACGAAGGCCTGGTTAAGCGGGTGTGACAAGGGCGGTGTCCTGACCCTCTCCTCGCTCAAACTCGGGC
>JBOGYZ010000125.1:0-4601 GCA_050697015.1 Solirubrobacterales bacterium | reverse complement strand
GTTCGCCCTCCAGCGAGTAGGTCGCGGCGGGCGCGCCGGCCACCTTGCGGTCGAAGAACCCGGCGGCGCGGGCGGCGAGCGGGGTGTCTCGACCGTCGCAGCTCGCCGCCTGCCACAACGGCACCCGCACCGCGTCGTAGCCGAAGACCGCTTCGCCACCCTTCCCGGGCGGCCCGGTCGGCTTGGCGGTCCCGTCGGATTCGACCACCGCCCAGTCGGGGGCGAGGCCGGTGGTGCGCTCGGTCAGCTGCCCGAGGGCTTCGCGGCTCGTTTCGCCGAGCTGCTTCCAGCGCGCATCGCCGGATGCGCGGCCGAGGGCACCGAAGGCGGCGGGGGTGAAGTAGCTCGGGTCGACGACCGCCGGGAAGCTGTTCGCCCAGTCGCCCGCGACCAGCAGCGACCGGCCCTCAAGCGAGACAGTCTCATGTTCGAGGATCGCGTTGGCGAGTTCGAGCGCTTCGCGGCGGTAGCCGGCCGAGCCAAAACGTTCGGAGGCGAGCAGCAGCGCCCAGGCGGCATCGAGGTCGGCGTCGGCGGCCGACCCGGTCGAGGCGACCGCCCCATCTTCCCAGTGCCAGGCGAGCAGCCCATTCGGTTGGCGCAGGTTCTCCCGCGTCCACCCCCAGACGCTGGCGAAGGTGTCGCGGTCGCGGGCGACGACGGCGAGGAGCATCGCGTAGGCCTGGCCCTCACTGACCGTATCCCCGCCCTGATCGGTGCGGCTGACCCGGCCGTCGGATTCGACGTACCCATCGAGGAACGAGTTCGCCGCCCCGACGGCGTCCGGCTCCTGCGTCCGGACGGTCCCGCCGGCCCGGAGGAGCACGACGAGCGCGACGATCGCGGCGGCTCCCACCAGCCCGACGATCGCGGGCGTGATTTGGCGCGCCCTCACCGTCCCACCCCCTGTCCTTCCGAGCTTTTCCGCCATATATGGCGGAAAAAGTCGGAAGGATGGGTGTTGGAAGGCTCGGGCTCGGTTTCCTGGCCGCCGTCTCGCATCAGGGCCCAGCGGGCGCCGCTCGCCAGGACGGTGACGTGGAGGAGGGCGAAGGCGACGTTGTTCAGCGTGCTCGGCGAGCGCTGGTGGATCAGTCCCCAGAGCGAGCCGACGAGGAGCGCGGCGATCGCCAGCAGGGTCGGCGCCGCGGCGAGGGGCCGGCGGGCGCCCGCGCCCTGCTTCGGGGTGACGACGAAGCGGCCGGCGCGCCGGGTCAGCGCCGCGATCGAGGCGAGGATCTGCACCCAGAAGGTCGCCGCCGCGAGCGCGAATCCGGCGAAGGTGTAGGTCCCGCGCCCGGCGACCACCACCATCGTCAGCGCCGAGCAGAAGTAGGGCGCGAAGTGGAGGACGAACTGGTCCGCCGACGCGGCGGCGATCGGCTGGGCGCCGGTGAAGATGCGGATCAGTGGGAACGACATGTAGGCGAGGAGCGCCCAGCCGGAGAGGAAGTAGGACGAGGAGAGCAGGTAGTGGACCCGCTTGCGCAGCGGCAGCCGCGCCCGCAGCACCCGCCCGATGGCGCCGAGGCAGCCGCGCGCCCAGCGACGCTGCTGGCCGACGTAGGCGGCCATGTCCTCGGGGCCGAGGCCGACCGCGAGCACCTCAGGCAGGTAGCGGGTCTCCCACCCGCGTTCGTGCATCTTCACCGAGAGGACGAAGTCCTCGGTGATCGAGTCGGTCGGGAAGCCGCCGACGCTCTCCAGTGCGGTGCGGCGGAAGAGGACGTTGGTGCCGCAGCAGAACATCGCCTCGTCGGCGTCCTTGCCGCGGGAGATCGCGCCGAAGAAGAGCGCCTGCTGGGCCCAGGCCGCTGCCGCGATCCCGCCGCGGCGCGAGTTCGCGTAGTACTGCGGGGTCTGGACGAAGGCGACGCGCTCGTCGACCATCGGCGCCAGCGTGCGCTCGAGGAACTCGGGGCGCGGCACGTGGTCGCAGTCGAGGACGGCGACGAACGGCGAACCGGTCGAGAGCAGCGCCGAATTGATGTTTCCGGCCTTCGCGCCCTCGTTCTCCTCGCGCGCCACGTACCGGGCGCCGAGCCGCGCCGCCATCGTCTCGACCTCCGGCCGGCAGCCGTCGTCGAGAACGCTGACGACGAGCCGCGCCCCGCGCATCTCGAGCGCCGCCCGCACCGTCGGCTCGAGCACCGCGAGCGGCTCGTCGTAGGTCGGGATCAGGACATCGACCAGCGGCGGCGTGCCGCGTATCGCGTCTCGGGGCGGCGGCCGTCGCCGGTCCCGGCGCGTCACCGTCCACCAGAAGCCGACGGCTTGGAAGAGGTTGAAGAGTTCCGCCGCGACGAGAATCCCGAAGAGGGCGGGCACGCCGACCCGACCCGGCTGCAGGAGCCAGCCGAAGTACCAGAGCGAAAGCGGGATCATGCAGAGCGCCAGCAGGCGGAGCCTGCGCGGCGGCGCCGCCTCCGGGCTCCAGTCCGGCGGCAGCAGGCGCGGATCGGTGGGACGATCGCGACTCATTTGAACTCCCACACCTCCACCTGCGAGAACTTCATCCGCCCGACGAGCTCGCGTTCGCCGCGCAGCTTCGTCAGGGCCTTGCGGGTCGCGTCGTCGTTCTCACGGTTTTCGAAGAAGCTCTCCAGCAGGAAGACCCGCGGCACCTTCGCCGCCGGCATCTTCGGGCCGAGCCGCCGCGTCTTCAGCCCCGGCGGGTAGTAGGCGACGAGGTTGTTCAGGTCGTGCGGCATGTACATGAGGACGTCCTGCGGGCCGGAGCGGGCATCGACTTCGTGCAGCGCGCCTTCGAAGTCGTAGTTCCGCGGGTTCGTCCCGTTCCACTCCTGGTCGGCGAGCCCGACGCCGAAGGCGGCGATCGCGGCGGTGGCGAGGGCGACCCGCCCGCGACCGGTATGCGGCCAGGTGGTGACGGCGCGGGCTCCGAGCAGCAGCAGGAACGGCACCGCGGTGAGGTTGTAGCGGACCTCGAAGAGGAAGGGCTGGTTCAGCGCCAGCGCGGTCAGCATCGCGGTCGGCACGAGGACACCGGCGAGCAGCAGCATCGTCGCCCGCGAGCGGCCGCGCCCGAGCAGCATCAGCGCCAACAGGATCAGCAGCGGCCAGAGCGCCGAGAGGTTGGCCATGGTGGCGTTCGAGTGGTAGCCGAAGACGGCCCAGGTCCCATTCGTGATCGCGGCGTAGAGGCTGACCTGGTTTTCGGTGACGCCGCCGACCTGGCTCGGCGCGTCGAACCCCTTGCCCGCCGCCTGGTTGACCGAGAACTGGTGGTGGGCGAAAGGGACGAGGGGCGCGACCAGGACGGCGATCAGCAGCGAGGCGAGGATGCCGCCGATCAGGAGGCGTGAGATCGGGCGGCCCTCTCGTTTGCGCTGCCAGGCGACGACGGCGATGGCCGCCTCGAAGGTCGCCATCGGCAGGAAGGCGAAGTACTGCGTCCAGGCGAGGGCGGCGCCGGCGAGTGCGTAGGCGAGCCAATAGCGGGCGCGCCCGGTCTCGAGCGCCTGGTAGAGCGCCCAGACGGCGATCACCGCGAGCAGCATCAGCTGCGCGTACATCCGCGCTTCTTGCGAGTACCAGACGACGATCGGCGCGATCACGGCGAAGCCGGCGGCGACGAGGCCGGTCGCCCGGTCGTACATCGCCTTGCCGGCGACGTAGAGCATCGGGACCAAGGCGGTGGCGGCCGTGAGGGACGGGAGGCGTAGCGCGAGCTCGGAGTCGCCGAACGCGCGCACCGTCGCCCAGAGGACGGTGAAGTACCCCGGCGGGTGCACGTCGGTGTCGCGCAGCACTTCCCACATCCGGTGGTAGGGGAGCTGGGTCTCGAACCAGCTGGTCGCCTCGTCGAGCCAGAGGCTGCGGGAGGCGAGGAGGCGCAGGCCGATCGCGACGAGCATCATCGCCCCGAGGATCAGCAGGGTCGGGCCGCGGCGCTCGCGCGCGGCAGGAGGGAGGCGCGGTTCGAGCGCGCGGTTGATCGGTTGCTCGAGGACCGGGACCCGCTCGAGGACCAGCCCGGCGGTCAGTGCCGCCGAGGCGATCAGGGTCGAGAGTCCCACTCCTTCGGCGGAATCGCCGATGGCGAAGAGCAGGATCAACTGCAGGGCGCCGGCGCCAAGCGCCACCCACGGCACCCGTTTCGCTCCGCGGGCCACCGCGTCGGCGGCCAGGACCCGGGCCACGCCGAGCAACGCCATCGCCAGCATGTAGAGGGGCAGGAAGGAGGCGACCGCGTCGAAGCGGCCGGCACCGAAGGCGAGGGTGAGGAGCGGTTCGGCGGCGATCGCGGTGACCAGCGCGGCGCCGCCGCCGAGCAGCGCCGCGGTGCCGAGCGCCGCGCCGAGCGCCCCCGGCTCGTCGGCTTTGGCGCGGGGCATGAGGACGAAGGGGATCGTCGCGGTGGCGAACACCGCCGCCCCGCCGAGGGTCGAGATCGCGGCGAAGCGCGCCGCCTCGACCCCGCTCAGGGTCGCGTTGGCGAAGACGATGTCCTGGCACTGGACGACGGCGAGGAAGAGGAAGGTGAGCGCCGCGAGCCGCCCCGCCGGCCCCCGACGGTCCGCCGCCCCCTCCGTTCCGCTGTTCCTTATGCCGGTATGCCGGCCATAAGGAACAGCTGG
>JBOGYZ010000124.1:0-6229 GCA_050697015.1 Solirubrobacterales bacterium | reverse complement strand
CTCCTTCCCTCACGAACTGCGGGAGGTTCGTCCAGGAGATCACCTGACCCGCCGTCGCTCGGGGGCGGCCCTCCAGGGATCTCGCTTGATCCGCTTCCTCAGGGGGCGGCATTCTGGGTCTCGTCTGCTCCGTCTCGCTCGCGGGCTCCGTTCGGGACGAGCTGTGGCGCACCTCGCTCGGGGAGCGGGACGACGATCTGGTCGAAATCGCGGGGGGCGACGCAGTTCGCGCAGACCGCGCGGGCCTCCTCGAGGACCTTGCCGACGTGGTAGCGGGCCGAGATGTGGACGAGGGCGAGCAGTTTCACGTGCGCCTCGACCGCGACGGCGGCGGCCTGGCCGACCGTCGAATGTCCGGTTTCGGCGGCCCGCTGGACGTCCTCCTCCATGAAGCTGGCGTCGTGGATGAGGAGGTCGGCGTCGGCCGCGGCGGCGACGGTCTGCGGCGAGGGCGCCGTGTCCCCGGTCACGACGATGATCCGACCGTCCCGGGACTCCCCCATGACCTGGTCGGGCCTCACCGTCCCCTTCGCCCCCTCGACCTCCTCGCCGCGCTGCAGCCGCGCGAAGTCCGGGCCTTCGCGCACGCCGAGCGCCTTCGCCGTCGCCGGATCGAAACGACCTGGCCGGCTGTCCTCGACCAGCGCCCAGCCCGAGGCGCGCACGTTGTGGGCGGCTTCGAAGGACTCGACGGCGTATTCGTCGTGATCTACCCTCTCGCCCGGTTTCAGTTCCTCGAGCTCAAGCGGATAACGCAGCCGCCCGATCAGCGGCCGCAGGATCGTGAACAGCTCCTTCAGCCCCGGCGGCCCGAACACCCGCAGCGGCGCCTCCCGGTCGGTCAGGTCGTACGTTTTCAGCAGCCCGGGCAGCCCCAGCATGTGATCGGCGTGGAAGTGCGTGAGGTAGATCTCGTCGACCTGCGTCAGCCCCAGTGACTTCTGCATCTGCCGCTGCGTGCCTTCGCCGCAGTCGAACAGCAACCGGTCCCCGCCCCGCGCGATCAACACCGCCGCGGTCGAGCGCCGCGCCGAAGGCGCCGACGACCCGGTCCCCAAGAACGTCACCTCGAGATCCATGACCGGCGAGCCTACGCGGCCGGCGCGTGGGTCGCCGCGACGAGATCGGCGAGGCGCCGGTCGGTCCAAGTGTCGATCTCGTAGTCGGCGGCCATTCGGATGCGCTTGCGCTGTTTGTTGCGCGGCGCCTCGAAGCGCAGTCGGCCCTCGCTTGCCGCGACCGCGCCGATCGGCGCGAGAAAGACTTTCTCCGAATCCGGGAAATAAACGCCGAAGAGGTCCGCCAGGCCGGCATATCCACGCGGGCCGCTGCCGTGATCGGTGCTGTAGGCGTTGAAGACGACGCATCCCCTCAGGGCCCAGCCTCGCTTGCACTGGACACGGAGAAAGCCGGCCTCCGGGACATAGACCGCGAGATCGAATGGATAACCGGAGCCGAACGGGACGAACACGTCCAGTCCCCGCTTGACCAATGCGTGGAGGACGGCGGCCTCGGCGGCGTTACCTCTGCTCGCGGAACCCATTTCACGACGGTATGGTCATGGCCGGACAGAACGTATGTTCGTATCCGCCCGCAAACAGCGGGACGGCTAAGCTGCCTCGCAGGCGCCCGTAGCTCAGCTGGATAGAGCGCGTCCCTCCGGAGGACGAGGCCACTGGTTCGAATCCAGTCGGGCGCATTGCAGGCTGGGATCGAGGAGGAGGCGCTGGAGGCGGCCTGCGAGGTCGCCGTCGACCACGGTCTGCCGTGCGGAGACGCGCAGATCGCCTACGCCGGCAGCAACGTGTTGATACACCTGCGGCCCTCGCCGGTCGCCGCCCGGGTGATGGTCGGGACGGTGGCGTTGCACGACGACCCGCGGCTATGGCTGACCCGGGAGGTCGCTGTGGCGTGCTTCCTCGCGCCAGCGGGCCTGGCGGTCGCCCCGAGTTCGATGATCTCGCCGGGTCCCCATCAGTTCGAGGGCCTGTGGATGACCTTCTCCTCCTGGGTCGAGGTCAAAGGCCCGACGGAACCGCGGGACGCCGAGACCCTGGGCCTGGCCCTGCGGAACCTGCACGAGGCGCTGGCGGACTACCCCGGGGAGCTGGGCGGGATGCTCGACCTCCTCGAGGACATCGAGCGTCTGCGCCAGCAGCTCCCGTCGAGCCCTGCGTCCGAGTCCCTCGGCGAGCGGCTGTTCGCCCTCACCGACTCGGCCTTCGACACCTCGCTGCCGACGCGGCCGCTACACGGCGACGCGTCGCTGAGCAACCTGCTGCGCACGCCGCTCGGCCTCCTCTGGAACGACTTCGAGGACGTCCTCCGTGGACCGGTCCACTGGGACGTGGCGGGCTACGTGATGGCGCTCGAAGGCCGCGGTGCCGACGAAGCCTTCGTCCGCCGGGCGCTCGAGGCCTACGGCTGGGACCCGGCGCAGGATCTGGCGCCGTTCACCGAGGCGCACGAGGTCTACGGCGAGATCTGGCAGATGTACCTGCGGACTAGCGGGCGCTGAGTCGGGCGCGCCATTCGGCACCGTCGAATTCGGCAGGCTCGGTCTCGTCGAGGAAGCGCTGCAGGCTGGCGGCGAAGCGGCCGGGGCTCTCCAGCTGAGGGATGTGGCCGGCGTCGGGGAAGACCTCGAGCCGGCTGCCGGGCAGCTGGGCGTGGGCGGCGCGGCCGTGGGCGACGGGGATGATCGGATCGCGCTCGCCCCAGATGATCAGCATCGGCAGGGACTCGGCGAGGTAGAGGCGGTCGAGCGCCGCGACCCGCTGTCCGTCAGTGTCGACCACCGCGTGGAGGGTCGAGAGGAAGGCCTTGCGCCGGTCGGTATCGGCGAGCGAGGAGTAGGCGCGTCCGACCTCGGCCAGGTCGATGTTCGGCCGCAGCCCGAGCTTGCCGAGGGCTCCTGTGACCCAGCCGCCCGCGACCGAGCCCGGCCCCGCCGTGGCGCGGATGAAGAGGTCGGCGCCGGGTAGAGCCGCGGCGCGGAGGACCGCCCCGACCTCTGGTCCGAGTCCGCCGCTGGAGACGAGCACCAGCCGTTCGACCATCTCCGGGAACTGGTAGGCGAACTGCAAGGCGACTCCGCCGCCGAGGCTGTGGCCGACCAGCGTCGCGCGGTCGTGGCCGAGCGAGACCATCAGATCGCGCAGCCCGCTCGCGAGGCTGCCGAGGCTGTAGTCGCCGCCGCCCGGCTCCGACTCGCCGTGGCCGGGAAAATCCGGCGCGACGACGTGGTTGCGAAGCGCCAGCGGCTCGATCACCGGGTCCCAGTTGCGCGCCGTCCCCGCCATGCCGTGGACGAGCAGCAGCAGCGGGCCCTCACCCGCCTCCAGATAGCTGACGGAGCGGCCGTGGACGGAGATCGTCTGAACGGTCGAGAAGCTTGCATCGTTTGGTGGCACGGTCAAAGGTGTACCCCACGACGCGGCGGAGGGAACACCACGTCGGACGATTTCAATACTGTCGCCCCGCAGTGAAGCTCCCTTCGATCAAGCGATCCTCGGCCCCCGCCGACGAACGCATCCCGCGCGGGGCGATCATCGTCGTCGCGATCGGCCTGCTGGCGACGATCGCGGCCGCGGTACTTACCGACACCGGTGCCGGCAGCGGCGAAGCGGCGCACCTCGAATTCGTCCAGAAGGGGAAAATCGCCGATTCCAAGGCGGTCCCCGTCCCGGGCAGCAAGAAGCTGAAGATGCAGCTGGTCGGCGGCACCATCAAGGCGACCGGGACGAACGTCGCGAACTACTCGCTCTTCCGCGTCCTCTCGACCGTGAAGATCGACGCCGGCGCGCGGATCGGCGGCGAACTCCTCTGCACGGTAAACGCGCCGCGCGCGGGCACGCTGATCGCCCAGAGCTCCAACGGGCTGCGGATGCTCTACCCGCGATCCTCCGAAGAAGGCGTCTCCGGGCAGGAAGTCCCGGAAACGGTCCTCGCCCGATTTGCATCCCACGGCGATCTGTTGGCAGTCCTGGAAGAAATCAGGGAAGACATGCCCGAAAGCTTCACCACGATCGAAGGCGTCAAGGTGGGCTGGCCCGAATACGAAGAAGGCACCGAGCACATCCTTTATCACCTGCCGCACGGCAAAGCCAAGGCAACCGTCGAACTGCCGTTCTACACGATCTGGAAATCGCAGAAGGCGCCAGCGGCGGAAATCTCCTGCACGCTCCAGACCAAACTGGGGAAAGCGACCGTAGCGACCGAAGGCTCCTTGCCGCACACCTCGCCGCAGATCGACGAAGAAGCCGAAGAAGTCAAACAGGAAGAACGCGCGGAAGAAGACGAGGCGGCGGAAGAAGCGGAAGGCGAATAGCCCTCGGCGCCGCGCTCAGGACGTCGGCGCGACCAGCAGCTCCGGCCCTTCGGCCATCCCTTTCCCCACTTTGTTGAGCGCCGGATTGGCGGGGGCGCCTTCCATCCGCGCCGGATCGAGCGGCCCGCACAGGGCGATCGCCTCCTCGGTCGAGAGCCGCGGATCAAGCCAGGCAGCCTCAGCCTCGGCGCTCGGCAGGATCGACGGCATCCGGTCGTGGACCGGTTTCACGACCGCGTTCGGCGTCGTCGTGATCAGCGTCGCGCTGTAGAGGAAGCCGTCGGGGTCGACGCCGCGCTCCTCGGGGTCGTCCCACTCCTTGCGCGTGCAGAGCCCGGCGAAGGCGAACGGCTCGCCGCCGTCGACCGTAAAGCGCCACGGCTGGCGCGGCTGCTTCGGGTCCTCCGCTTTCATCCACTCATAGAAGCCGTCGGCGACGATCAGGCAGCGGTGGCGGAACTTGCCGACCAGCGGCCCGTAGGCGCGGCTTTTCGTCAGGTTCTCTTTTTTCGCGTTGATCATCCGGTAGCCGACTTTCAGATCCTTGGACCAGACCGGGATCAGCCCCCAGCGCATCAGGCGCGCCTCGCGCTCGCCTTTCTCGGCCTCCGCCTCATCGGGCGAAGAGCGCACGACGAGGATCTCCTGCGTCGGTGCAACGTTGAAGCGGCCCATGCCGGGTGGGGCTTTCTCCTTCGCCGACCCGCCATCCGCTTCTCCATCCTTGGCCGACTCCGCCGTCGCGGGGGCGGCGTCGCCGCCCCCGCCCTTCCCTTGGGCAAGGGCTTTCTCCAGTTCGACCTGGAAGCGGTCGGCGATCGTCTTGGTGTCCTTGGTGGTGACGGTGAAGCGTCCACACATCAGGGACGCACCTCCTCATGCTCGCGGTACCACTCAACCGTACGACCTAGGCCGGTCCGCAGATCGACCGCGGGCGTCCAGCCGGTCAGCTCGCGCAGCTTGGTCGAGTCGAGGAACTGGTCGAGGATCTCGCCCGCGGGCAGCCCGGGGCCGTACTCGGGCTCGACCTCTCCCCCGCCGACCTCGGCGGTCAGATCGACGACCTCGCGGACCGAGTGCGGCTGGTCGCCGCCGGCGTTGAAGGCCTCGCCCGCCGCGCCCTCGCCGTCGAGCGCGCCGGCGATCGCCAGGTAGGCGGAGACCGCGTCGTCGACGTGGAGGAAGTCGCGCCGTGGCGCGCCGTCGGAGCGGATCTGCGGCGCCCGGCCGTCGGCGACCGCGATCGCCGTCTCCGGCACCAGCCGGGTGAAGTTGAGGTCGCCGCCGCCGTAGACGTTGGCGAAGCGGCTGACCGCGAGCGGCAACCCCCACTCCCGCGCCAGCCCCCGCGCCATCACGTCGGCGGCCGCCTTGGAGGAGTCGTAGGGATGGTCGGCGCGCAGCGGGAAGTCCTCGCGGTAGGGCAGATCCGGCGCGGTGCCGTAGGCCTTGTCGGAGGAGGCGAAGACGACCTTGCCGACGGCCGCGTCGCGAGCGGCCATGAAGACGTTCCAGGACCCCCGCACATTGATGTCGACGGTCTCGTGCGGGGAGCGGCGGGCGACGCCTACGATCGTCTGGGCGGCGAGGTGGAAGACGGAGTCGCAGCCGGACACCGCCGCGGCGACGCTCTCGGCATCGAGCAGGTCCGCCTCGACCAGCTCGACCTCCCCCCGGACGCCGAGCAGGTCGAGCCCCGAGGCGCGCGGTCCGCCGAGGTCGGTCCGGCGTGGGACGGGGCGGTCAAGGATGCGCACCGCGGCGCCGGCCGCGAGCAGCCCGGCCGCGAGGTGGGAGCCGACGAACCCGTGCCCCCCGGTGACGAGCGCCTGCCCGCTAACCATGCGCCGCCCCGTCCACACGATGTTGATGGGCCGATAAGTGCGCCATATCGTGGTT
>JBOGYZ010000123.1:0-6846 GCA_050697015.1 Solirubrobacterales bacterium | reverse complement strand
GGACTGGACCGCGTTTCACCACCGGCTGGGACGCTGGCACCCTGGCTTCGTAGCGAGTCGATGGTCCGCAAAACGGCGTCGCTATCGCCAACAACCCTCCACGCGGTCAGGTTTTCGTCCGGTGTATCAAGGTTTAGATAGGTGACGTCTACGTCGGTGGTTGGTCGGGCCCTGAAGAGAGCCTTGATCGCATCCCACGCCGCATTGCTGCCAATGCCTACGAGAAGTGCTGCTGCCACTTCTCCTAGGGCGCTCTTCTTAACCACGAAGCGACGGTGCTCTGAATCGTGGAGGTAGAAGGCGCTGACGCCAGCTGAATGCAGTCGCTTGGCGAGAGTGAGCGTGCTCGTTGGGTATATCCCGACGTCTCCAACTTCCCGGAGGGGCAGGATGACGAGCGGCGCAGCGACAGCCCGCGCCCGTTTTACGATGCTCGCCTCCAGATCGACAGGCCCGATGTCGATGCCGTCGTCCATATTGCGATTCTTGCATCCGGGATGGCGGCTTCGGCGAGGGCTACAGCCCATCTGCAACGAGGCGGAGGTGTCGCTCGTCGAGAGTGACGTTGCTGGTACGCATCAATCGCGCGTTGGGCGCGGGAGAGGGCGCGTGGCTCACCGAGCTTGGCGTAACGGTGGCGATCAGGTAACTACCGTCGTCGTGGCCGACCATCGTCGCAACGGAGGGTGGGTCCAAGCCGATGCCGCCGCCACGAGCGTTCCCGCCCGGGCGAGGGATCCACGTCGACCTCAGGGAGCTCGGTTAGGATCGGCCCCGACAGGGGCCGGGCATCGGGTGCCCTCTCACCGGATGCGCCGGCAGTAGAGAGCCCCGCTCCTATCGCTCCATGCGTCCCGGCTGCATCCCTGACCCGCACCGCTGCATCCCGCTTGCATCCCGAGGTCCACCGAACCTCCCCGAATAGGCACGAACGAGATCTCCGCGAAGCTTCTTAGCTTCGTGCCTGTTCGGTGCTTTTTGAACCTCATCGGGGCGCCCGGATTTGAACCGGGGACCTCACCGACCCGAACGGTGCGCGCTACCAGGCTGCGCCACGCCCCGAGAGGAGCGGATTGTGGCAGAGGGCGGGGGCGGGGCGCGGCGAGGGTGCCCGACGCCGGCGCTACTTTGGCGGCAGGCGGGTTTGAAGGCGATGAGGATGCGGCGGATACGGCTCTTGATGGTGGTCGCGGTGGCGGTGCTGCTCGCGCTGCCCGCGGCCGCGAGCGCCTATCTGCCGCCGGGGTTCGTCGGCCTCTCGCCGCAGAACGCGCTCGGGCACAAGGACTTCGAACTGATCCGGGAAGCCGGGGTCGACAGCGTGAGGCTGCCGTTCTTCTGGATCGGGATCGAGTCGAAGAGCCCCCTGGTCGTGAAGCCCGACTGGTCGCTCTACGACAAGGAGGTCGAACTGGCGGCCGAAGACGGCATCCGGATCATGCCGTTCGTCTGGGGGTCGCCCGAATGGGTCGCCTCAGAAGCCCTGGAGCTGCCAGTGAAGACCTCCTGGCAGCGCTGGGCGTGGCAGAGGTTCCTCCGCGAAGCGGCGCTCCGCTACGGGCCCGAAGGCGAATTCTGGGACGACCACACGAAGCTCGACTACCTGCCGATCACCCACTGGGAGATCTGGAACGAGGAGAACATCGTCACCCAGGCCGTCGCGCCCCTCGACCCGGCCGAATACGCGAGGCTGATCCGCATCTCCGGCCGCACCCTGCACGCCGTCGACCCCGAATCGAAGGTGCTGATCGGCGGCCTCTTCGGCCGGCCGCTGCAGATCCCGCCCAACATCGCCTCGGGCGACTACTTAAAGCGGGTCTACGCGGCCGGCAACGTGAAGCCCTACTTCGACGGCGTCGCCCTCCACCCTTACGTGGCCCAGGCCACGGCGATGGGCGCGGAGCTGAACAACTTCCGCCGCATCATGCGGAACTTCGGCGACTCGAAGACGCCGATCTACATCACCGAGCTCGGCTGGGGGTCCCAGAGCGGCCCGACCCGCTGGCAGCGCGGTCTGCAGGGACAGGCGAATCAGCTCTACACGGCGCTGGAAATGCTCTCCGACAACCGGATCCGCTGGAAAGTCGAAGGGGTCTGGTGGTTCACCTGGACCGACGAAGGCGGCACCTGCAGCTTCTGCAGCTCCGCCGGCCTGCTCACCACCCATTACGAAGCGAAGCCCTCCTGGTACCGCTTCGTCGAATGGACGGGCGGCAACCCCGAAGCGGTCCCGTCGGCCGTCGATCCCGAATGAGGTAGTCGGGCGGCACCGGGCGTTTCGCGAAGGCGCCCGCTGGATAGGCTCTGAGGGACTCCAGATATTCGGAAGGAAGGGAAACAAGATGGCTTTCGAGGTACCTGATCTGCCGTACGCGTACGACGCGCTCGAGCCCCACATCGACGAGGCGACGATGCGTGTGCACCACGACAAACACCACCAGGCCTACGTCGACAAAGCGAACGCGGCGCTGGAGGGCACCGATTGGGCCGACCGCTCGGTCGAGGACGTCCTCACCAACCTGTCGAGCCTGCCCGGCGACAAGCAGGGCCCGGTTCGCAACAACGCCGGCGGCCACTACAACCACTCGCTCTTCTGGAAGATGATGAGCCCCGACGGCGGTGGCGAGCCGACCGGTCAGGTCGGCGAGGCCATCACCAGCACCTTCGGCTCCTTCGACTCGTTCAAGGACGAGTTCAAAAACGCCGGCATCGCCCGCTTCGGCTCCGGCTGGGCCTGGCTGGTCAAGGACTCCTCGGGCCTCGCGGTCGTCTCGACCCCAAACCAGGACACGCCGCTCTCCGACGGCTCCGCGCCGCTGCTGGGCGTCGACGTCTGGGAGCACGCTTACTACCTGAAGTACCAGAACAAACGTCCCGAATACCTCGACGCCTTCTGGAACGTCGTGAACTGGGACTACGTCAACGAGCTGTACGCGGCCGCCTGAGCGTCGCTCTCGCCCTGGGCCGGCACGTGACTCATCGCGTGCTCGGCCAGGGCGGTGATCGTCAGCGACGGGTTGACGCCGACGTTCGCCGGCACCGCGGATCCGTCGCAGACCAGCAGGTTCTCGTAGCCGAAGACCCGCTGGCGGGAGTCGACGACGCCGTCCTCGGCTGAGTGGCCGATCACCGCGCCGCCGAGGATGTGGGCGGTGTTCGGCACGTTGAAGAGCGCCTCCGACATGCTCGACTGGGCGATCCCACCGGTCCGCTCGGCGAGCCATTCGGCCGCCTCGTTGGCGACCGGGATGAAGGTCGGGTTGGGTTTGGCCGGGTCCTGTTCGGTCGACAGCCGCACGTCGCCGTTGCGCTTCACCTTCGGCCGCAGGGCGATCGCGTTGTCCAGCGTCTGCATCACGAGCACGATGATCGTGCGGCTCGACCAGCCCTTCGGCCACATCACCTTGGCGAACTTGCCGGGGTGGCGGACGATCTGCCCGAGCAGCTTCAGCGGCCGCGTCAGTTTGGTCCCGTCGCCGACCAGCAACGTGTAGAGCGTGTTCATCGAGTCGCCCGCGTGGCCGTAGGTGACGGTCTCGATGTGGGTGTGGGCGTCGGGGTAGATCGAGGAGGTGATCGCGACGCGGCGGGTGAGGTCGTCCGGGTAGTCGTCGGGGACGGTGACCGCGAGGATCATCTCGCTGTTGGTGCGGACCAGCTCGCCGAGCCGGGCCGAGATCTTCGGCAGGGCGCCGCCGAGTCGGCAGCGCTGCATCAGCTTGTTGGTGCCGAGCGGGCCGGCGGCGAAGACGACGCCGCGTGCCCTGATCGTGCGCCGGCCACGGCCGGGGATGACGCCGGAGCGCTCGCTGGTGATCGCGTAGCCGTCTGAGCCGTCGGCGGCGCCGAGCGGGCGCACGTCGGTCACGGTGCGTTCGGCGTCGATCTTCGCGCCGCGCCGCTCCGCCAGCCACAGGTAGTTCTTCACCAGCGTGTTCTTGGCCCCGTGCGGGCAGCCGACCATGCAGCGGCCGCACTGCAGGCAGCCGGTGCGATCCGGGCCCTCGCCGTCGAAGTAGGGGTCGGAGACGGTCTTCCCCGGGTTCTCTTGGTAGACCCCCACCGGGGTCTTCTGGTAGGTGTCGCCGACCCCGAGGTGCTCGCCGAGCTCGCGCAGCAGCTGGTCGGCCGGGTCGTCCTGCTGGACCTGGGTCACGCCGAGCATCCGCTGTGCTTCGGCGTAATGCGGCGCCAGGGTCCGCTCCCAGTCCTCGAGGTCGGACCACTGCGGGTCGTTGAAGAACTCGGTGGGCGGGACGTAGAGCGTGTTGGCGTAGCCGAGGCTGCCACCGCCGACGCCGCAGCCGCTCACCACGGCAACATCACGGAACTGGGTCAGCCGGAAGATCCCCTTGAGCCCGATCCGCGGCGCCCAGAAATAGCGCTTCAGATCCCAGGTCGACTTCGGAAAGTCCTCGTCCCGAAACCGCCTGCCGCACTCGAGCACCTGCACCGAGTAGCCCTTTTCGGCAAGGCGCAGCGCGGAGACCGACCCTCCGAATCCGCTCCCGACGACCACCCAGTCCACGTCAAACTGGCTCACCGGCCAAACCCTAGAGGTTCGGCCGGTGCCAGGTGCGAATTCGGCTCAGGCCTCGCCGGGCTCCAGGGGACGGAAGTCGCTCGTCCGGGCGCCGCAGACGGGGCAGAACCAGCTGTCGGGGATGTCCTCGAAGGCGGTTCCCGGCGGGATGCCCCCGTCGGGATCGCCGATCGCGGGGTCGTAGATGAATCCGCAGCTCTCGCAGATCCACATCGTCGCGTCTTTGGTCGATGCCTCCACTTTTTGCTTTCCTCTTTGAAAATTCCCTTATTTGGTGTCGAAGCTGACAGCCACCGGCTCGCGCTCGGATTTGTCTTCGATTTCGAAGTACTGGCGCGCCGTGAAGTTGCCCTGGTTGGCGATGATCGACCCCGGGAACTGCTGGATGTCGGTGTTGTAGGACTGCACGTTGGAGTTGTAGATCCGTCGCGACGCCTGGATTTCGTCCTCCAGCTCCGACAGGTTCCGGCTCAGCTGCTGGAAGTTTTCGGTCGCTTTGAGGTTCGGGTACTGCTCGGCGACCGCGCGCAGGTCGGTGAGCGCCCCGGTCAGCTTGGTCTCCGCGCTGGCGGTGTCCTGGACGCTCTTCGCCGACATCGACTCGGCGCGCGCCTCGGTGACTTTGGTGAAGACCGCTTGCTCGTGCGTGGCGTATCCCTTGACGGTCTCGACCAGGTTCGGCACGAGGTCGTGGCGACGTTTGAGCTGGACGTCGATGCCGCTCCAGGACTCGTCGACGCGGTTGCGGGACGAGATGATGCCGTTGCGCTTCGCGATGTAATAAAAGACCGCGAGCAGAATCAGAACTACGACGACGATGATGACGATGACCATTGAGTCTCCCTCGAGGATTCGAACAGCTTGGGGCGAACCTTAGCGCCGTTGGGCGGCGACGCGGACAGGTTTGCGAGGCGCCTGCCGCGAGCGGCGCGCCTCTAGGATCAGCGGAATGGGCGCCAAGCAGGAAGCGCAGGACTGGACCGAGCTGGTGCGCCGCTACGGCGAGCGCCACGAAGTCACCTACGAGCCGGTCGGTGGGATCAACCCCAAAGACGGCCCGGTGGCGCTCTGCGTCGGGGGCGTCAACCGCCTGACCGGGCAGCTGGTCGAAGGCTTCTGGGGTGCCTCCTGCGACGCCGACGAACGCGAGATGGGCGGCTTCTTCGACAAGGCAGTGCTGCCGACCGCGATCCTCGCCAAGGCCCACATGCCCGATCTGGCGCAGGTGGTGCCCGCTTTCAACGTCGAGTCGATCGAGGGGACCGAGCACGTCCAGCAGCGCTTCTCGCGCAAGGTCGAATTCGAGTCGCTGGACTTCAACAAGCGCTTCTGGACGACGGTGCCGAAGGACTACGACCCGATCAACCTGCGCGAGCTCTTCGGCCCGGGCTTCCTCGCCTGGGCGACGACGATGACCGGGGAGATCTCCTTCGGCGTCAACGACCGCCAGCTCTGGTTCCTCTGGCGGCTGCGCGAGCGCTCGGAGGAAGAACTGAAACTCGCCCTCAAAAACGCGGGGCAGCTGTTCCGCCGGATCCAGTCCGAGATGGACGAGAGCGGCATCCACACCTACCCGCCCGGCCCCTGGCACGCGGGGCTGGCGCCGTTCCCCGACGCGGTCAGTCCGGGCGCCGGAACTCAGCAACCAGGTTCTTGAGGTTCTGCGAGTCGGCGACCCCGGGGAGGACGACCCGGATGTCGTCGCCCTCGCCGACGACTTCCGGGATCAGCGGCTCGACCGAGCGGCCGCGGTATGCCGTCAGCGCGTCGTTCGAAGTGGCGTGTTCGGCGAGCCAGCCGAGCTGGATGCGGGTCGGGAAGGCGAGGCCGAGCTCACCGTCGTCGGCGCTCGCCAGCGCCGCGGCGGGGCGGAACCAGCGCGCGTCGACGATCTCCGAGCCGTCGACCTTGGGCGGCGTGTGGGCGGGCGCGAGGGCCATGAAGAACCACGCGTCGAAGCGGCGCGGGACCACCTCGGGGGTGATCCAGCGGCTGAAGGGGACCATCTCCTCGTCGGCCGGCAGCTCGATCCCGGCCTCCTCGCGGAGCTCGCGGATCGCGCAGGCGCGGTAACCGTCAGGCCCCTCGCCGTCCTCGACCTCGCAGGCCCCGCCGGGGAAGACCCAGGCGCCGGGGAAGAAGTTGGCCTCAGGGTCGCGCTGCAGCAGCAGCACCTCGAGTGCCCGCTGCCCGTGCTTGCCCCCGCGCCGCATCAGGACGACCGACGCTGCCGGCCGTGGCGTCACCGGTTCCCACTCCTCACCCATCCGACAACCCTACGGGTTGCGTCCGAGCTTTTAGGC
>JBOGYZ010000122.1:0-7459 GCA_050697015.1 Solirubrobacterales bacterium | reverse complement strand
CGACGTTACGCTGATCGACCAGTGGCCTGCCCACGTCGAGGCGATGCGGTCCCGCGGCCTGCGGATCGAGATGCCGGAGCGCACGCTCGAGGTCGCGGTGCAGGCCCGTCACCTGTGCGAGGTAACGGAACTGCGCGAGCCTTTCGACCTGGTGCTCGTCCTGGTCAAGGCCTACGACACCCGCTGGGCCTGCGAGCTGATCGAGCCTTGGGTCGCCGCCGACGGCCTCGTCGCGGGTGTCCAGAACGGGATGACGCAGAGGACGATCGCCGACGTGGTCGGGCCCGAGCGGGCGATCGGCTGCGTGATCGAGATCTCATCGGAAATGACCGACCCCGGCATCGTCCACCGCCACTCGGGACCGTCGGCCTCCTACTTCGCGGTCGGGGCGGTCGATCCCGCCGCGGCCGGGCGAGAGGCCGAGGTCGCCGCCGTCCTCGCCCGTTCGGCCGACACCGTCGAGGCGCTCGGCGTCGGCAAGATCGAGGCGGCGAAGTGGATGAAGCTCGTCAGCAACTCGACCACGTTGGTGGGCTCGGCGATCCTCGCCATGCCGATCGCGGCGTGCGCGAAGCTCGAGCCGATGCGCGAGCTGATGCTGGCAGCCGGGCGCGAGGCGCTTTCCGCCGGTACCGCCCGCGGCCTCTCCCGGGTGCCGATCTTCGGCCTCGACGCGGCCGCGATGGAGGCCGCCGACGACCTCCCCGAGTTCCTCCTCGACACGCTGGTCGAGCGCTTCGTCCTCCCGGAGACCACCTCGACCGTTCTTCATGACTGGACCAAGGGCCGGCGCGGCGAGGTCGACGACATCAACGGCGAAGTGGTCGCGGCGCTCGGCGCCGAGGCACCGGCGAACGGCGCGATCGTCGAGGTCGCCCACCGGATCGAGCGCGGCGAGCTGGAGCCCAGCCGCGCCAATCTCGATCTGCTGCAGAGCCTGGCTCAGGCGTCCCACTGATCGAACGCGATCGTCGCGGCCGCGTTGATCGCCATCACGACGCCGAGGCCGACCGCCCAGGCGACGTGGGCGGAGATCGCCAGCGCCACTACCGGCGGCGAGCTCGAGCAGGAACTTGGGGGTGAGATTGGCGGTCTTCACCCCGGGTCGGCGCCCTCGGCCAGCCGGCGCTCGACCGAGCTGACCTTGTCGTCGAGCGTCTGCTCGGGACGGTCGCGGCGCTCGTCCAGCTTCAGCACCGTGTAGACGCGCGGCAGCCCGAGCTCGAACAGCACGGCGTGCATCTCGCCGACCACGGCGAGGATGTCCTCGGTCGATCCTTCGAGCGAAGTGCCCATCGCGTGCATCCGGTACCCGACCTTGTCCTGCTCGGCCAGCTTGCGCTGGATCGCGGCGATGTAGGCGCCTGCGCTCGGGTCCGGTCGTCCCAGTCCGATCACGGTGAGGTCGGCGGTGGCCATCGGCCCAGCCTAGAGGTGCCGGGCCGGCGGACCCACCTTGAGAGGATGGGACGCGATGTCGGATTCTGGACACGTGCGCCGCGAGCTGGTGCTCGCCATCTGCTGCATGAGCATCCTCATCGTCGGCCTCGACGTGACGATCCTGAACGTCGCGCTGCCCTCGATCCAGAAGGACTTCGGGGCTTCGGTCTCCGGCGCCCAGTGGACCATCGACGCCTACACGCTGGTGATCGCCTGCCTGCTGCTGCTGTCGGGGTCGACCGGCGACCGGCTCGGACGGCGGCGCACCTTCCAGGTCGGCCTCGCCACCTTCACGGTCGGCTCGCTGCTCTGCAGCATCGCCCCCGGCCTCGGCTGGCTGATCGCCTTCCGCGCGGTCCAGGCGGTCGGCGGGAGCATGCTGAATCCGGTCGCGATGTCGATCGTCACCAACGTCTACACCGAGCCCGCGGAGCGCGCCCGGGCGATCGGCTGGTGGGGCGGCGTCGCCGGGATCAGCATCGCCGGCGGCCCGCTGGTCGGCGGCCTCCTCGTGCAGTCGATCGACTGGCGCGCGGTCTTCTGGATCAACGTGCCGGTCGGGCTCGCGGCGATCGCCCTCACCCACAAGTTCGTCCCCGAATCCAAAGCGCCCCACGCTCGCCGCCTCGACCCGGTCGGCCAGGTGCTGATGATCCTGATGCTCGGCCTGCTCGTCTTCGGAATCATCGAGGCGCCGAACCATGGCTGGGGCTCGGCCCTGATCCTCGCCTGCTTCGCCGGCGCGGCGGCAAGCCTGCTCGGCCTGATCTTCTGGGAGAACCGCCACCCCGAGCCGCTGATCGACCTGCGCTTCTTCCGCTCGCCCCCGTTCAGCGGCGCCGCGGTCGTCTCCGTCTGCGCCTTCCTCTCGCTCGGCGGCTTCCTCTTCCTCAACACGCTCTACCTGCAGGAGGTCCGCGGCTTCTCACCGCTGCACGCCGGCGTCGCGCTGCTGCCCATGGCGGCGCTGATGATGATCATCTCGCCGATCTCCGGACGGCTGGTCGGCCATCGCGGGCCGCGGCCGTCGCTGATCATCGGCGGCCTCGCGGTGCTCGCCGCGGGGCTCGTCTCGGCGATCCCGGCCGGCGAACCGAGCGACCTGCGGCTCTACCTCGGCTACGCGCTGCTCGGCACCGGCCTCGGCTGGGTGAACGCGGCGATCACCAACACCGCCGTCTCCGGGATGCCGCGCGAGCAGGCCGGCGTCGCCGCCGCGGTCGCGTCGACCACCCGCCAGCTCGGTTCGGCGCTCGGCGTCGCGATCATCGGCTCGGTGATCGCCGATCACGTCACCACGGTCGCGGCCGGCCCAGCCTTCACCTCGGCCCAGCGAGTGAGCTGGGCGATCATCGCCCTCTGCGGGCTGGTCGCGCTGAGCGTCGGCGGTCTGACCACCGGTGCCTGGGGACGACGACGGGCGAAAGAGAACGCCGAACGGATGCGGGCCGACGCGCCAAGCGCCGACCCCGATGCGGCGTTCGCGGTCAGCCACAAATAGCGGGGCCAGGTGCGAACGCCGCCGAGGGTCCGGTAGCGCGAAAAGGCCGGCAGGGACGGAAGCTGCGCGGGCGTTCGGCCCGCGCCAGGTGTGTCGGTCGCTCGCGAGGAGCGAGATGGGACGAGAGCCCGTAGCTCTCCTCCGCGGCGCCGATGTCCCTGCCGGCCTGGCTGCCTAGGACAGCCCTATTTTTTCGCGCTTTTTTTCGCCGCTTTCCGTTTGGCCGATTTGGCTTTCGATTTAGCGGCGGGTTTCGCTTTCGCCGATTTAGCTTTCGCTTTCGGTTTAGCTTTTGCTTTGGCTTTCGATTTAGCCGCCGCTTTTTTCGGTTTGGCTTTCGCGGTTTTTTTCGCCACGACTTTTTTAGCTTTGGCGACTTTTTTGGTCGCTTTGGCTTTCGCTTTCGTCGCCGTTTTTTTCACGGCTTTCGTAGCTTTTTTGGCGCCGCCTTTTGCCGTTTTTTTCGCAGCTTTGGCGGGCGCTTTTTTGCTTTTGGTCGACCGGGTCGCCGCCGCTTTTTTCGCGGCAGGTTTCCGGGTCGCTTTCGTCTGTTTTGGCATACCTCGCTCCTTGAGTCTCCGGGGGCGGTCGCACCGTAACCGTTCGGTCGGCGGAATGTGGCTCCCCGAGCCAAGTTGGAGTGATCTGCCCGGCGCCGCGAAACCCACCGGAGTACATACTCCGCTTAATCGGAGTAACGACTTCTCTTACACGCCCACCGCCGATATCGAGGAGCTGGCCCCGAATCCCAGTCCTAGAGCCAAAAAATGACCTACGGTGCAACGGCGCCTAAGATCGCACCGTGCCGAGCGTCCTCGTCCCCGCGCGTTTCAACGGACCGCCCGCGAGCGGTCGAGGCGGTTACTCCGCGGGCGCGTCGACCGCGCACCTCGATCGACGCGCGTCGGTTTCGCTGCGACGACCGGTGCCGTTGGACGAGCAGCTCCTGATCGCGCCCCGCGAGGGGATGTCACACAAATAGGGGCGCGTTCCGTCCTCCTTTCAGAAGACCCGACGAAAGGAGACGAACATGTCAGAGGGATACCCGGCGGAGCGTTTCTCGATCGCGGCCGCCGCACCGAAGCAGGCCGCGGCGCTGATCCGCTTCGGCCATCACCCCGACCTCGACCCCCAGGTCCACGAGCTCGTCGCGCTGCGTGCCTCGCAGCTGAACGGCTGCGCCTTCTGCATCGACATGCACTGGCTCGACGCGAAGGCCGGCGGCGAGGCCGACGTGCGCCTCTACGGCCTCGACGCCTGGCGCGAGTCGCCCCTATATGACGAGCGCGAGCGTGCCGCCCTCGCCCTCTGCGAGGCAGTGACGCAGATCGACCGCGCCGGCGTCCCCGACGATGTGTGGGCGGCGGCCCAGGCCCACTTCAACGAGGGCGCGCTGGCCCAGCTCCTCTGCGCGATCGCCGCGACCAACACCTGGAACCGACTGCAGATCGCGACCCGAGCGCTGCCGGGGAACTACGCACCGGCCGATCGCGAAGCGTCGAGTGGGTCGACGGCCGAGGACGATTCCGCGGTCGACGCCGCCGTGGGAGGCGCTCGATGACGGTCGCCGTCGTCGGGGGCACCGGGACCCTGGGCTCGCTCGTCGTCGCCGACCTGCTCGGTCGCGGCGAGCGAGTCGCGGTGCTCAGTCGACGCGACGCCAGCGTCCCGGCCGGCGCCGAGCACCGCCGCGTCGACCTGACCAGCGGCGAGGGCCTCGACCTCGCTCTCGACGGAGTGGGCGCGGTGGTCGACGCGGCCAACTCGCAGAAAGGCGCGAAGGAGACGCTGGTCGAGGGCACCCGGCGACTGGCCGAGGCCGGCGCCCGGGCCGGGGTCGCGAACCACGTGACGATCTCGATCGTCGGCATCGATCGTGTGCCGATGTCCTACTACGAGACGAAGCTCGCTCAGGAGAAGGCGCTCGCGGCGGGCGAGGTGCCGTGGACGCTCCTGCGCGCCACCCAGTTCCACCAGCTGGTCGACCAGGCCTTCGCCACCGCGGCGCGCTTCGGCGTGCGGCCGACCGGCAGCGCGAAGGTGCAGCCGATCGACCCGACGGTCGTCGCGGCGCGGCTGGCCGAGGCGGCGCTCGCCGCCCCCGCCGGTCGCCTCCCCGACCTCGGCGGCCCGCGCGTGCAGACGCTGAGCGAACTGAGCGTCGCCTGGGCGGCGGCACGCGGCAAGCACCGACTCCCGCTCCACGTCCCCGCGCTGGGGAAGATGGGCAAGGCCCTCGCCGCCGGCGGCCTCTGCGACGAGCGGGCCGCGGCGCCCGGCGAGGACTTCGCGGAATGGCTTCGCCATGAGTAAGGACCTCGCCACCGAATTCGAGGCGCTCCGCCCGCAGCTGACCCGCGTCGCTTACGGGATCCTCGGCAGCGTCGCCGAAGCCGAAGACGTCGTCCAGGAGGCGTGGCTGCGACTCGGCCGCACCGACGCGGCGGAGATCGAGGACCTGCGCGGCTGGCTGACCACGGTGGTCGGTCGGCTCGCCCTCGACGCACTCGGCAGCGCCCGCCGCCGGCGCGAGAGCTACGTCGGCGAGTGGCTGCCGGAGCCCTTGGTCGAGGAGTACGGCGACGAGGACAGCCCGACGCTCGACGAGTCCGTCTCGACGGCGCTGCTCGTCGTGCTCGAACGCCTCTCCCCCGCCGAGCGCACCGCCTTCCTCCTCCATGACGTCTTCGACCTGCCCTTCGAGAAGGTGGCCGGCGTGGTCGGCCGCTCCCCCGCCGCGGTCCGCCAGCTGGCCTCCCGAGCGCGATCCCACGTCGAGGCAGGCAAGCCGCGCTTCCCCGCCGACTCAGAGGAAGAGGCGCGGATCGTCGCCGCCTTCGCGACGGCCTGGCAGGAGGGCGACCACGAGGCGCTGCTCGGACTGCTCGACCCCGACGCGATCATGCGCGCCGACGGCGGCGGGCGGGTGCCATCGGCGGGCAAGCCGCTGCTCGGCGCCGACCGCATCGGTCGCGCCCTCGTCGCCTTCGCCCGCGCCGCCGACAAACGCGGCGAAGAGCCGCGCGGCCGCATCGCCCGCGTCAACGGCGCCGCCGGCCTGGTGGTCCACGACCGCTACTCGACCAGCGTCGTCTCCCTGACCATCGACGATGGCCGCATCACCGCCGTCGACATCGTCCGCAACCCCGAAAAGCTCCGCGGCCTGACCGAGGAGCCCCAGGAATGAGTTCGCAGAAAGGTCCGGATAGCGGACAAAAGTGCGAACGCGCCGGTGGGGGGACGGCGGGGCGCTCGCCGGGGCTCGCCCGCGCGGCGCTGCTGGCGCTCTGCGGCTACTGCCTCTTCATCGGCTTCACTGCACTGGTCGTCCCCCACACCTTCTACGACGACTTCCCGTTCCTCGCCCACTGGGTTGAGCGGCTGCCGCCCTACAACGAGCACCTGGTCAGCGACGTCGGCGGGCTCTACGTCGGCTTCGCCGTGGTCACCGGGATCGGCGCCTGGCGGCCGGAGCGCCTGCTCGTCGTCGCCGCCTGCGCCGGCTTCCTCACCGTGTCCGTCCCCCACCTGCTCTTCCACGTGACGCACCTGGACAACTTCGGCGCGGTCGACGGGGCCTTCGAGATCGCCGCCCTGGCGTCACTCCTGATCCCACCGTGCCTCGCCCTCTGGGCCTCCCGCCCAGCTGTTCCTTATGGATCTGTGGAGTCCAAAAGGAACAGCTGACGGGGAGCCTCCGGCTAGCCGAGCCGGATCTTGAGACGGGTCACCTGGTGGGAGCCGGTGCGGACCCGCATCGTGTAGACGCCGGGCTCGAGTGAGCGTGACGAGAGCAGGTGGGCAACGGTGCCCGTGGCGTAAACCCGCCCGCCGCGCAACAGCGTCGCCCCGCGGTGGGAGAGCCTCCGCGCGTCGGCGCGGGAGCCGTCGGCGCCGTAGGTGACCTTGCAGGTCACCTTGACGCCCTTCGCGTTGTGACCACCGCCGATTTCGCAGCGGACGGTCGCGTCGCGACCCGGGGCACCCTTCGGGCCCTGGGATCCGCGGGACCCGGCCGGGCCAATGGCACCGGTGGCACCGGTGTCGCCCTTCGGACCCGTCCCGTCCACGGCCCTGGCAGGCTGTGGCCGTGGCCGAGACGGCCGGGTATGTGGGGAGTGATGAGGGATCGTCGCGGGCGGGTCACGCGAGGGCCACGGAAGTCCCACGGATCCGTCACGGATGTCTCACGCCGTCACGGAGACGCCGGGAAGTCCACGCTTCCTTGCGTGTTGCCCCACTGTCACGGACGCGCTGGGTGCTTTGACCACACCATGGTGGGGTCAATCCCCGCAGGGCGTTTCCGGGCCCTGACCTCAGGCCCGAAAACAGACCCAGGGCGCCCGGAGGTGTGACGTCCCCGGCATCTTCGTCACCGATCGGGCCGAGGTGTGGCTTCTCTCGCGTGGGACGGTCACGGGAGTCCGACCTCGTGCCGTCCCTGTGCGGGCTCTCCCATGGACCCCTCACGTCCCGGGCGTCTCGTGGCGGCCACAGCCTGCCAGGGTCGCCACGAGA
>JBOGYZ010000121.1:0-6544 GCA_050697015.1 Solirubrobacterales bacterium | reverse complement strand
CTCCGGAACAACAGCGGGGAGGTTCCGGAGAGACCCCCCCGGCCTCCCGCCTCGAGGCGTTCAAGGATGCCCTCGCCGACGACTTCAATACGCCGAGGGCGATGGCTGAGGTGTTCGAGCTGGTCGGGGAAGCGAACCGGGACGAGGTCCCGGGTGCCGCCGAGGCCGTTGCGGAGATGCTCGCCCTCGTCGGACTCGAGTCGATCGCGGCGAACCAGGACTCCACCGATCCCGCGGCCGAAAAGCTGCTCCAGGAACGCCAGGATGCCCGCGCCGCCAAGGACTTCGCCCGTGCGGACGAGATCCGCGACCAGCTGGCCGCCCTCGGCTGGGAGGTCAGGGACTCGGCTGACGGTCCCCGGCTCGTCCGGCGCTGATGGCCTCGCAGATCATCTACGGCATCCAGCCGGTCCACGAGGCCGAGCGGGGGAGGCGGCGCGTCCACAAGGTCTGGCGCGCGCCGGAGACCTCGCCGGCGGAGTTGGAGCGGCTCTGCGGGTCCCCCGACCACCAGGGCGTCGTCGCCGAGGTGGATCCCTATCCCTACGGCGACGCGGAAGGGATGCTGCGCAAGCCCGAGGCGTTGATCGTCGCGCTCGATCAGGTGCAGGACCCGCGCAACCTCGGTGCGGTCTGTCGCTCGGCCGAGTCGGCCGGCGCGGCCGGGCTGGTGATCCCGGAGCGGCGGGCGGCGATGGTGACGCCGGTCGTCTGCAAGACCTCGGCGGGCGCGGTCGAGCACCTCGAGATCGCTCACGTGCGGAACCTCGCCGACTGGTTGGTGACCGCGAAGGAGGCGGGCTTCTGGATCTGGGGCGCCGACGCCGACGGTCCGGCGCCGCCGTGGGGCGTCGACCTCACCGGTCCGACCGTCCTCGTCCTCGGCGGGGAGGGCAAGGGCCTCCGTCCCCGAGTGGCCTCGAGCTGCGACGGATTGATCGCGCTGCCGAGCCTCGGCCAGGTCGAATCCCTGAACGTCTCGGCGGCCGCCACCGCACTCCTCTTCGAGTCCGTGCGCCAACGCTCCTGACTCAGGGTTGAGCCCTGCAAATGCAACGGCGGTTGCAAAAAGTCGCAATTTGGGGTTGACAGAACTCTGCTTGGGCGTAAGACTTGCGCCTCAATAAAGGGTGAACCTCAGCTTGAGTCTGAGGAGCCCACTGGATAAGTAAGGCGCCTCGGGGGAGGTAAGCGGCGCCACGACCCTTCAGCAAGGAGAAGGATCTGTGGCACTAATGACGCCTAAGCAGGAATTTCGGCCGACCGTGGCAGGCCGCGGCAACGCCATGGCAGCGCGAGCTAACCCTCAAGCTGAGCTTGATGATCACTATCTGGTCGCCCTCGCCAAGGACGGCAGGACCGACGCCTACGACATGATCGTCAAGCGGTATCGCGGTTTCGTCCGCTTGAAGGCCTCGTCGTACTTCCTCCTCGGTGGGGAGTCGGACGATCTGATCCAGGAGGGCCTGCTCGGCCTCTACAAGGCGATCCGCGACTACCGGACCGACCGTGAGTCGAGCTTCCGCAACTTCGCCGAGCTCTGCATCACCCGCCAGATCATCACCGCGGTGAAGACCGCGACCCGCAACAAGCACACCCCGCTGAACCAGTACGTCTCGTTCAGCCAGACCCCTGCCGCCAGCGGCGAGTCGGAAACGACCCTCGACGAGATCCTGCCGGGGCCGAGCGTCCACGACCCGGTCAACCAGGTGATCGCCACCGAAGAGCTGGAGAGCCTCGTCTCCTGCCTGTCGGGCGTCTCCGGGGTGCTCTCGGATCTGGAGAGCCGGGTGCTGTCGCTCTACCTCGACGGCCACTCCTACGAGCAGATCGCCGAGCGCCTCGAATGCGACACGAAGACGGTCGACAACGCTCTGCAGCGGGTGAAGCGCAAGGTCGGCGTCCACCTCGCCTCGCGGGAGGTCGCGGTCTAGTCGGTTCGCTCCAGGTCTGCCAGCACGTAGTCGAGCAGCTCGCGCCCGTGGTCCGAGGCGACGGCAACGTCGTCGGCCTTGACTCGGACCCGGTGCAGCGACTGCATCCGCAGCACGTCGCCGTCGGCCCTGGAGTTGGGGAAGATCCCCGAGTAGGAGACGCCCAAGCGCTCCAGATGGTCGGCGACGAGGGCGGTCGCCGGCGTGTCCAGCGGGAGGTCGATGTAGATCGCGTCGAGGTCGAGCTCGTCGAAGAGGCGGCTTCGCTCGGCGCCGAGGATCCCCTCGAGGTCGGTACCGGGCGCGGTCACCGTCAGCAGCGCCAGGTTGTGGTCGCCGTCGACCGCGGTGTGCATCTCCGTGCGCTCCGGCAGGTCGAATTCGTCCGGCGGCTGGGCGAGGGTGCCGCGCAGCTCGCAGAGGGCGAGAGTCTGGCCGACGATCTCGTGGTGGCGCTCGGGCGCGTAGACGCGCCGGTCGTGGCCGTCGTTCAGCTTCGTGTAGAAGAGCGCCGCCGAGTTGCGCCGGGCCGGGCCGTCCGCCGCCGCGTCGTTCTCCACCGTCGCCGGGATCCAGCCCAGCAGGAAGCCGGTCTCATGCGCGCCGAGCTCGATGTTCGCCTTCTGGCTGTAGGGATGAGCGGCGGTCGCCTCGCTGTACATGCCGGCGAGCCCGCGCTCCGCTCCCCAGTCCATCAGCACCTGCTTGGTGCGGGTGAAGAGGTGCTGGCCGCGCGCCGCCTCCAGCGTCACCGCCTGGCCCGAGTGGGCCACCGCGTCGCCCGCCGCCGCAAGGCTCATCCCCTCGTGGCAGAGCAGCTCGCCCGCCGGCGTCTCCGCCACGCAGGACACGTAGCGCCCGTCGGCGAGCCGGGCACAAACCTCCGCCGGGTCATAGACCCACCGGACGTCGTACGTCGTCCCGTAAGCTTCTTCTATCGCCTCGGTCAGGACGCCACCCTCTTCCGGGCCGAGAAAGCGAAACGTGACATCCATATAGCCATCATCGGCCCCACGCCCGCCTAGCTCAACCTGGGAGAGCACCTGATTTGTAATCAGGAGGTTGCCGGTTCGATCCCGGCGGCGGGCTTTGAAGGCCGGAAACACCGGCCGTCCATAATGAAGAGATGGCAAGAGAGCCCCAGACGATCGAGGTCCACGCCCTGGGTGCAGTGACCTTCCGCCCCTTGGGCAAGGTCGCCATGGAGCGGCTGCAGGAAGCTGCTCGCCGCACTTCTGTCTCTCCATTTGGTGACCGGCGCCAGAAATCGTCACCGCAGGAGATCGAAGACGCACTCCTGGTCAGTGGGCAGGTCCTTGAGCCTCGCTTCTCCTCGAACGAGGAGTTCGTCGCAGCTCTCGACGGTCACGACCATGTCCTAGGCGATATCGCCGAGGCGATCCGGGCCGCCAGTTGGCCCAATCAGCCGGCGAGTTAGCCCCGCGGGCCGTCTGCCACCTCATGACCGATCGATCGACGCGCGAGGCGAGCGGGTTCGAGCAGCACCGGTACGTGCCACCGGCCGACTCGGTGGAGGTCATCGTCGTCCGCCACGGGGCGTCCGAAGCGGCATTGCCGGGCAAGCGCTTTCCGCTGATCGACGGGCAGGGGGACCCGGCGTTGTCGGAGGTCGGGAGAGGCCAGGCGCTGTCGGTGGCGCGCGAGCTGGCCGACGAGCCCTTGTCCGGCGCCTTCGTCTCGAATCTGAGACGGACGCAGGAAACCGCGGCGCCGCTCGCGGAGAAGCTCGGGCTGGAGCCCACGGTGCTGCCGGACCTGCGCGAGATCTTCCTCGGTGAGCTCGAGGGTGGCGGGTACCGGATCAAGGTCGCCGAAGGCGATCCCCTGGTCGTCGAGGTCGCGGAACGGGAACGCTGGGACGTGATCCCGGGCGCCGAGTCACCGGAGGAATTCGAGGGTCGCCTACGCAGGGCGATCGAGACGATCGCGGGTTCGGTCCCGGCCGGGACTGTCGCCGTGGCCTTCGCCCACGGCGCCGTGATCGGCCAGCTCTGCGCGATGGCCACGGGCAGCCGCCCCTTCGCCTTCATCCACGCCGACAACGGCTCGATCTCCCGTCTGGTCGTCCACGAAGACGGCCGCTGGCTCCTGCGCAGCTTCAACGAGACCCGCCACCTGGACCAGCCGACCGGCCCGGTCGGCTGAGCGCGGGCAGCGGGTCCGGTACCCGTTACAGGCGCTTGCCGTAGAAGTACGGCGCCGGGTTGTCCTCACAAGCGATCCCGTCGTGGTCCGCGTCGAGGCGGTCGGGGTCGTAGCGGGGGCCGCCGTGCTTGAGGAAGAAGATCTGGGCGGACTTCTGGCTGCTGAAATTGGCGCAGTCCATGTCGCGTCGCTGTGCCGATGCCGCCGTCGGCAGCAGGACGACGAGCGCGATCAGCGCGGCCCCTGCGGCCGCGAAGAGGACTTTCCGGGTGGACTTGAACACGTGACGCTCTCCCTTGTTGGTCGGATGACCGGGACAGCGTAGATGTCACGAAACCGTGTCAGTACCGAACAAAAGTCCGCAGATACCAGCGACTTCGACTATTGACGAGGACGGCCGGCGACTTTTCGCGGGGCGGCGCGATGAACCGGACGTGACCGCGGGACCGGCTAGTCGCAGGGGGTCGGCAGCTTCGTCGGTCCGGTCGGCACGAAGTCGGCCTGCTTCGGCAGGTGGGCGATGACTTCGGTGTAGTAGCGGGCGCCTTTGCAGGTCTTCGGCGCCGAGGCGGTGACGCTGCCGGGGAAGGTGTCGACGAGGCCGTTGGCCGGGTGCTCGGCGATCGTGCCGAAGGCGGTCACCTTCGCTTCGCCCCAGCCGTGCCACTCGAGCTTCGTCGCGGTCAGGTCGCCGTCGCCGCCGAAGCCGTAACTCGTGGGCTTGACGAAATTGCGGCCGGTGACGTCGGGCAGGTAGGTCGTCCCGGAACTGGGCTGGGACTTCTTCATCACCGTGCGCTCGGTGACCGACGAGCTTCCGCCGCCACCACAGGAGGCGAGGACGACGGCGAGCGCGAGCGCCGCGAGCAGGGCGGGAAGGAGGCGCTTGCGCATCACCGCTTGAGGAGGCGCGCTTTCTCGGTGGTGAACTCCTCGTCGGTGAGGACACCTTTCTCGTGCAGGGTCGCCAGTCGTTCGAGGCTCGAGAGGCGCGCGTCTTCCTCCTGCATCACCTCGACCCGGGTGGGAGGCGGGGGCACCGCGGGCTCGCCCCGACGGCCGCCGCGCCCGCCCGGCCGGCGCACGTCAGGGATCCCGATCCCGCCCGGCCGTTTCCCCTCCGGCCGTTTGACGTCAGGAAGTTTGATTTTCGACGCGCGCTCGCTGAGTTTCGCGTCGGTGACGGCCTTGTCGATGGCCTGGCGGGTCGGCGCCAGCACCTCGCCGAAGGTGACGCCCGGGAACTCCTCCGCGGTCTGTTTGCTCAGCTCGCGCAGGCCGAGGGCGGCCATGATCCCGAGCACCACCACGGTGAGGAAGGTCCGTAGCCCGACCCCGGACGCGCTCAGCAGGTAGATGCCGAGGATCAGCACCAGGCCGCCGTAGCAGTAGGGCAGGTAGCGATCGAGCGCCGGGGCCAGCACCCGCCGCGTCCCGCGTGCCGCGCCGGTCGGCGAGGACAGCCAGCCGGCCGCCGCGAAGAAGGCGCCGACGACGATGATCGTGGTCGCGATCGAGACCATCAGCGAGGTCCCGATCGACCAGGCCGCTTCCACCGCCGGCTTGACGTTTTCCTGTCTCACGAGTTGGTCGACGACGATCCCGCCCGCGACCTGTCTCAGCACCAGCACCAGCAGGCCGGCGACGATCAGCGCGACCCCGCTGAAGAGCACGGTGACCCAGCGGCCACCCTGGGTCAGGTAGATGGCCAGCCCGAAGACGAGGAAGGTGAGGATCGAGAGCAGCAGCGCCAGGCCCTTGATCGCGATCACGATGTCCTGGGCGGTCTTCAGCTGTTCGGACTTGAGGATCGTGATGTTCCCCGAGTCGGGTGGGATTTCTTCGGCGAGGCTTTTGCCCAGCCCGACCTGCCCGGCAAGATTGGTGAGCAGGTTGCCGAGATTCAGCTTCACTTCCCCGTTGGCCGTGTTCACCGATTCTTTCTTGTTTTCCAGCACCGCCATCAGCTGTTCGTGCGCGGTCCGGTTCGCGGTTTCCCAGAGGCCCTGCGCGGTGCCCGTTTCCAGGATTTTTTCCACCCCTGGCCCGGCCACCTGGCGCACGGCGCTCGACGCCGGCCCGGCGAGTTCCTTGGTGTCGCCCGGCAGGGCTTCTTCGACTTTCCTTTCGACGTCGACGTTTTCGTAGATCTGTTCGACCAGGTATTCGCTCAGGGCCGAGCGGATCGTCGCGTCGCGGATCAGTCTGCCGGAGGTGTTGACCCACTCGCCGGTGTCGAGGGCCTGGCGCTCGACCCAGATCGCGAAGACGCTGAGGAAGGCGAGCAGCGCACCGAGCGCCAGGAGGGCTTTGACGGTCCTCCGTCGCCAGGGCTTCACCTGACGGATGGTATACGTGGCACATGAAGCTAGAGGGGATCCACCACATCACCGCGATCACCGAGAATGCCCAGCGCAACGTCGATTTCTACGCGGGCGTGATGG
>JBOGYZ010000120.1:0-18849 GCA_050697015.1 Solirubrobacterales bacterium | reverse complement strand
GCGAGGACGTGCTGAGGTTCTGCGACCTGGCGAGGGACCGCGGCTTCCAGGTCCGCTTCATCGAGTTCATGCCGCTCGACGGCGACCGCGCCTGGCGCGCGGAGGAGGTGCTCACCGGGGCCGAGGTGCGGGCGATGGTCGAGGAGGTCCACCCCTTGGTGGAGCGCCCGCGCGAGCCCCACTCCACCGCCCGGGTCTACGGCTTCGCCGACGGGCGCGGGGAGATCGGCTTCGTCAATCCCGTCTCCGAACCCTTCTGCGCCGACTGCAACCGACTGCGCCTGACCGCCGACGGCAAACTGCGCACCTGCCTCTTCTCCCTGCACGAGACCGACCTGCGCGGCCCGCTGCGGGCGGGCGCGGACGACGCCGAGCTGGGACGGATCGTCCGCGAGGCGGTCTGGCGCAAGGAGCTGAAGCACCGGATCGACGAGCCGGGGGTCCTCTGTGCGCTAAACTAGATGCAGTTGCATATACCTTGACCGCACATCTCTACGACGCGAAGGAGTGGTCTGACATGCAGTTTGGAATCTTCACGGTGAGCGACATCACCCGGGACCCGACCACGGGGCGGACGCCTTCGGAGGCGGAGCGGATCGACGCGACGGTGCAGATCGCGAAGAAGGCCGAGGAGGTCGGGCTCGACGTGTTCGCGATCGGCGAGCACCACAACCCGCCGTTCTTCTCCTCCTCGCCGACGACCTTCCTGTCCCACATCGCGGCGCAGACGGAGCGGCTGATCCTGACCACCTCGACGACGCTGATCACGACCAGCGACCCGGTGCGGATCGCCGAGGAGTACGCGCTGCTGCAGCACCTCTCGAAGGGGCGGATGGACCTGATGCTGGGGCGCGGCAACACCGCCCCCGTATATCCGTGGTTCGGCCAGGACATCAACCAGGGGCTGCCGCTGGCGCTCGAGAACTACAACCTGCTCCATCGCCTCTGGCGCGAGGACGTGGTCGACTGGGAGGGCAACTTCCGCACCCCGCTCTCCGGCTTCACCTCGGTCCCGCGACCGCTCGAGGACGTGCCCCCGTTCGTCTGGCACGGCTCGATCCGCACGCCGGAGATCGCCGAGCAGGCCGCCTACTACGGCAACGGCTACTTCGCCAACAACATCTTCTGGCCGGCCGAGCACTACCAGCGGCTGATCGGGTTCTACCGCCGGCGCTACGCCTTCCACGGTCACGGGACCGAGGAGGAGGCGATCGTCGGGCTCGGCGGCCAGGCCTTCATCGCCCACAACTCGCAGGACGCGAAGCGCGCCTTCCGGCCCTACTTCGACAACTCGCCGGTCTACGGCGGCGGTCCCTCGATGGAGGACTTCACCGAGACGACGCCGCTGGTCGTCGGCAGCCCGCAGGAGGTGATCGAGAGGACGCTCTCCTTCCGCGAGCTCTTCGGCGACTACCAGCGCCAGCTCTTCCTGATGGACCACGCCGGACTGCCGCTGAAGACGGTGCTCGAGCAGCTGGAGCTGCTCGGCGGCGAGGTGGTGCCGACCCTGCGGAAGGAGTTCGAGGCGCGGCGGGCGCCGGGCGCCCGCGCCGAAGCGCCGACCCACGCGAGCCTCGTCGCCGAGAAGTACGGCGACGGCGCGGCCCGCACGCCGACCCCGAACGCCAACCGCGGCGACAACACGTCGGGGCCGGCGCCCTACCAGGACGATGTGGAGGTGGCGGCCTGATGGCGGGCCGCGCCCGGCTCGCCAACGACTCCTGGGAGTCGCTGATGACGGCCCACGCCGAGATGATGCGCCAGTTCGACCACGAAGACGTGTGGAACGAGGTGTCGCGGACCGAGTACGACGTGCTCTACACGCTGTCGAAGTGCCGCGCGCCGATCCGGCTCGGCGAGCTGAACCGGCGCGTGCTGCTGAGCCAGCCCGCCCTCTCGCGGATGGTCGACCGGATGGTCGAGCGCGGCTTCGTGCGGCGCGAGGCCGACGAGCGCGACGGCCGCGGCGTCCGCCTCAGCCTCACCGAGACCGGGCGGGCACAGCAGAAATCGACCGGCCGGCGGCACGCGCTGAACGTCTCGAGGACGATGAACGACACCTTCGATGCCGACGAGATGCGCGAGCTGATGAGGCTCTGCCGCAAGCTGGCCGCGAGCCGCCAGGCCGCGGCGGAGGTCACGGTATGAGCGCCGCGGCCGGGAACGCCACGGCCGGGAGCGCCGCGGACGGGAACGCCGCCGGCCGGGAGCTGCGCCTGGTCGTGGTCAGCGCCGGGGCAAGCGACCCCTCCTCCACCGCGATGCTGGCCGACCGGCTGGCGGCCCGGACGGTCGCGGTCGCGGCATCGCACGGCGCGGAGATCGCGGTCACGACGATCGAGCTGCGCGCGATGGCGAACGAGATCGGCGCCGCGCTGGTGTCCCAGAACCTGGGGCCGAAGCTGACCGCGGCGGTCGCGGCGCTCGGCGCGGCCGACGGTGTGATCGCCGCGACCCCCATATATAAGGCGGGCGTCAGCGGCCTCTTCAAGGGCTTCTTCGACGTCCTCGACAACGACCTCCTGATCGGCAAGCCCGTCGCCCTCGCGGCCACCGCCGGCACCACCCGCCACGCGCTGGTCGTCGACGAGGCGATGCGCTCCCTCTTCGCCTACATGCGGACCCTGACGATCCCTACCGCCGTCTTCGCCGCGACCGAGGACTGGTCCGGCGATGGCCTCGAGAAGCGCCTCGAGCGCGCCGCGACCGAGCTGGCGATCCTGATCGAGAGCGCCTTCGCCAAGCAGGTCAAGGAGGAGTCCTGGGACGCCTACCAGCACGAGTACGGCAGTGCCGGCGGCACCGAACTGGAGATCGACCTCGACTCCGACCTGATGCGCCTCGCCAAGGGCCGGTGATGCGCGCCGCGTCCCCGGGCATGAAACTTCGCGGTCGAAGAGGCGCTGCAGGAGTTCGGCATCGAGGACGACCCCGCCCTTGCCCGGGTCATCTTCGCCGCGCTCGACGGGCTCACCCTGCAGCAGTTCGTCTTCGACGACGAGGCGCAGACTGAAGCGGCGATCGCCCGGCTGCGCGAGCTCATCGCCGCCGTCGCCGATCGGCCGCATCCCTAGAGTTGCGGCCATGCACTACCGCCAACTCGGTCGCTCGGGACTTCGCGTCTCCGAGCTGACCCTCGGGACCATGGGCTTCGGCGGCAGCGGCCGCTTCGCCGACGTCGGCGACATTGGCGTGGCGGATGCCCAACGCCAGCTCGACCTTTGTCTGGATGCGGGGATCAACCTCGTCGACACCGCCGACGCGTACTCCGACGGCGCGTCGGCCCAGGTCGCCCTCGCCTGGCTGCTGGGACGGCCCGGCATCACCTCGCTGATCGTCGGCGCCCGCGACGAGGCGCAACTCGGCGACCGGACCTCCCCCGCCGACCGCGCCCTGCTCGACAACTACGCCGGCTGAGGCGCCCTGAGTGAGTGGCGTGAAGACGCTGCTGATCGACAACCACGACTCGTTCACCTTCAACCTCTTCCAGCTGCTCGCGGAGGTCAACGGCGAGGAGCCGATCGTCGTCCGCAACGACGAGCGGGGCTGGGCCGACCTGCTCGCCGATCGGCGGGTCGACAACATCGTCCTCTCACCGGGAGCGGGACGACCGGATCGCGAGCGGGATTTCGGCGTCTGCGCGGAGGTCATCCGCCACGCCACCGTGCCGGTCCTCGGCGTCTGCCTCGGCCACCAGGGCCTCTGCACCGCCTACGGCGCCCGCCTGATCCACGCCGCGCCGATGCACGGCCGGACGAGCACGATCGAGCACGGGGGCCGCGGCCTCTTCGCCGGGCTGCCGCGCCGGTTCGAGGTCACCCGCTACCACTCCTTCCGCGTCGAGACGCCGCTGCCGGAGGAGCTCGAGGCGCAGGCGTGGACGCTCGACGGCACCCTGATGGCGGTCGCCCACCGGACCCGGCCCCAGTGGGGGGTCCAGTTCCATCCCGAGTCGATCGCCACCGAGCACGGGTGGGCGCTGCTGACCCGATTCCGCAATCTGACGCCGAGCCGGAGGAGCTCATGATCCGGTGGCGGCGACTGGGCTTCCTGCCGGACGGCGAGCGCGCCTTCGCCGCCTGCTTCGGCGCGAGCCGCGACGCCTTCTGGCTCGACAGCAGCCGGATCGACGAGCGCTCCCGCTTCTCCTTCATGGGCGACGCGTCCGGTCCGCTCGGGGCGACCGTCACCTACGACGTCGCCGCCGGTCGACTGCGCGTCGAGGACCGGTCCGGGTCCCACATCACCGAGGAGTCGATCTTCGACTACCTGACCCGTGAGCTCGGCCGGCTGCGCCAAGCGGGCGAGGAGCTGCCGTTCGATTTCCACTGCGGCTTCGCCGGCTACCTCGGCTACGAGCTGAAGGCGGAGTGCGGGGGTGCCGACGTCCATCGCTCGACGCTGCCGGACGCGTTCTTCATCCTCGCCGACCGGATGGTGGCGCTGGATCACCGCGAGGGGGAGGCCTACGTGCTCGCGCTCGCCGAGGCCGGCGGGACCGCCGAGGCCGATCGTTGGATCGAGGAGACGAGCGAGCGCCTGCAGGGTCCGCCGCCGATCGCGGGCCCCGCCCCGGGCGAGGCGCAGGCACGGGAGCCGGTCCGCTTCGCGCTCGCCCGCGACCGCGAGCGCTACCTCGCCGACCTCGCGGCCTGCAAGCGCGAACTGGATGACGGGGAGAGCTACGAGATCTGCCTGACCAATCGGGTCACCGCCGAGCCGGTCGGCGATCCGTTCACCCTCTACCGCGCCCTGCGCGCGGCGAATCCGGCGCCCTTCTCCGCCTACCTGCGGATCGGCGACGCCGCGGTCCTGTCCTCCTCGCCGGAGCGCTTCCTCTCCGTCGACCGCGACCGCACGATCGAGGCGCGGCCGATCAAGGGCACGATCCGTCGCGGCGCCGACGAGGCCGAGGACCGCCGGCTCGCCGAGCGGCTGCGGAGCGATCCGAAGAGCCGGGCGGAGAACCTGATCGTCTGCGACCTGCTGCGCAACGACGTCGGCATCTGCGCGGAGATCGGCAGCGTCCACGTCCCCCAGCTGATCGGACTCGAGACCTACGAGACGGTGCACCAGCTGGTCTCCGTCGTGCAGGGGAAGCTGAAGCAGGGCCTCGCGGCACCCGACTGCGTCCGCGCCTGCTTCCCGCCCGGCTCGATGACCGGAGCGCCGAAGGAGCGGACGATGGAGATCATCGACCGGCTCGAGGGCGAGGCCCGCGGCGTCTACTCGGGGGCGATCGGGTACTTCGGGCTCGGCGGCGCCTGCGACCTCAGCGTGGTGATCCGGACCATCGTCGTCGAAGGAGACAACGCGACGATCGGGGTCGGCGGCGCGATCGTCACCGAATCCGATCCCGAGGAGGAGTTCGGCGAGATCCTGCTGAAGGCCGAAGCCCTGATCGGGGCGATCGACCCCGCACGCCGATCCGCGCCGGCCTGAGTTGCGCGCGCCCGCCGCCGTCCCTCCATTGTGTGGTCGACCGCGCCTGGCGGGAAGCGCAGGACCGGCTGGCCGAACTGACGCCCGACGCCGTCCACGTCATCGCCCACCACAGCTCGCACTACGTCATGTTCTCCCAGCCCGAACTGATCGTCGAACAGGTCCGCCGCGTCGTCGAAGCGGTCCGGGCGGCCGAGTGAGGCCACGACCTCCGTAGCTCCCCGGCATCCGTTGGTGGTAGGCCCCCGCGACCGCGGGTACATCCTCCGCATGGACGCCGACCGCCATCGTCACCTGGGCATCTACCTGAACGACCACCTCGCCGGCGCGACCGGCGGGGTCGGCAGGGCCAGGGCGGCGCGGGACGCAAACGAGGGCACCGAGTTCTTCGAGCCCCTCGCGGCCTTGTGTCGCGAGATCGAAGAGGACCGGTCGAGCCTCGAGTCGCTCATGGACGACCTCGGGATCGGCCGCTCGCGGGTCAAGACGACGCTCGGCGGCCTCGGTGAGAAGGCAGGGCGGCTGAAGCCCAATGGCCGGCTGCGCGGCTACTCGCCCCTCGGCCGGGTGATCGACCTCGAAGTGCTCCTGCTCGGGATCACTGGCAAGCTCAGGCTGTGGACGCTGCTGGGGGATCTCCTCGACGGAGAGACCTCGCGCGACCTCGTCGCTCTCGCCCGACGGGCCCAGGACCAGCGGACCCGGGTCGGGCAGCTGCAGGAGCGCGCGGCGCGCCTGCTCTGACCGCCCCAGGCTCAGCGCCTGGGGCGGTTCTGATGTTTGCCGGAGGTCCCGACTGCCTATGTTGAGCGCATGACCAAAACTCCCGCTCTGTAGTTCCCTCCGCCGGCACCGCCTTCGAAACCGTCACCATCGAGCGGCGCGAGTTGCGTCCGGCCGACGTCCGCATCGCGTTCGACTGCGCCGGTATCTGCCACACCGACCTTCACTACGGCCACGACGACTTCGGCCGCAGTCCACTCGCCGCAGGAGTTGCAGATGCAGCCCATGCCGACCCGGTCGCCGACCGCGAAGTCGGTGACCTCGGGCCCGACCTCGGCGATCTCATATCCCGGGGTCAGGGGGTTCTCGCGGGCGCTCGACCCTTATGAGACCGACGTCGGCCGGCTGCGCTCCGGCGAGCGGCTCCCTGACCGGGTGCGTCCGCGAAGACTCGGCTGATCCGCCGGCGGGCGTCGTCGAAGCCCTTCGGCTCCCGTCGTAACATCACCGGGTCCATGCCCGGTGACCGCGAGCTGACGCCGACCTCCTACATCGTCCTCGGGCTGCTGGCCGACGAGCCCGGCACCCCGTATGACCTGAAGGCGCGGGTCGCGGCGGGGGTGGGCAACTTCTGGAGCGTCCAGCACGCCCAGCTCTACACCGAGACGGCGCGGCTGGCCGGCGAAGGCCTGCTCGACGAGGAGCGCGAGGCGGGGGGCCGGCGGCGCAAGACGTACTCGATCACCAAGGCCGGCAAGGCGGCGCTGGCGGGCTGGCTGGAGGAGGACGCCGTGAGCGACCTGCCGGAGGTCCGCGATCCGGGACTGCTGAAGCTCTACCTCGGCGCGGACCCGAAGGCGATTGCCGCCGCCCAGGCGGCGGCTCACAAAGCGAGGCTCCAGGAGTGGGAGAACCTCAAGATGGCGCTGTCGGGATACGAGGTGCCGGAGGGGCCGGGCCACACCCTCGAGGCCGGCCTCGCCTACGAGCGCATGTCGGTGAAGTTCTGGTCCTCCCTCCTCTGACCCGCTTCCGCCTTAGTACAGAGCATATGGTATGATTTGGACTGTCAGTCGCGGGAACGACGAGGCGGGGGGATTCGAATGCGTAAGTACCTGTTGGCGATGTGCGCGGTCGGTGCGCTGGTCGCTGTCACGGCAGTCGGGATCGCCGGAGCAGCCGGTGGCGAAGGCCCGGTCCACGTCAGGGTCGGCGAAATGGAACTCACCGCCGACGGCGGCTTCAGTCCCAAAGCCCTCTCCCGGACCAAGCAGACCCCGATCGAGATCCACGCCTCGGGCGAAGTCCAGATGCGCGACGGCAGCCACCCGCCCGCGATCCGCGAAATCATCATCGAAGCCGACAAGGCAGGCGAACAACACACCAAGGGCATCCCCGTCTGCAAATCGAGCCAGCTCCAGGCGACCTCCACGACCGCGGCCCTCAAAGCCTGCAAAGGGGCGCTCATCGGCGAAGGCACCGCGGTCGCCCAGGTCGCCTTCGCCGAACAAAGGCCGATCAACGTCTCCTCCAAGCTCCTCCTCTTCAACGGCCCGGAAAGCGGCGGCAAGCGCACCTGGTACGCCCACGCCTACTTCGCCAACCCCATTTCCGGAGCCATCGTCACCACCGCCACCATCACCAAGATCCACCACGGCCGCTTCGGCACCAAAGCCATCATCAAGATCCCCCAGCTCGTGGGCGGCGCCGGCTCCGGCATCTCCTTCACCCTCGAAATCTTCAAATCGGTAAAGGTCGGCAACAAGACCTTCAACCCCATCAGCGCCACCTGCCCCGACGGCAAGCTGAAAGTCCATGGCCTCGGCCGCTTCGAAGACGGCACCCAAGCCGAAACCGAAATCATCCGCGCCTGCACGCCCAAGGGCTGAGCCCAGGCACAGCGTCGCCGTAAGATTCCCTGCATGAGCGTCGTCAAGATCAATGCCATCACTGTGCCCCGCGAGCGGTTTGACGAGTTTGCGGAGCGGTTTGCTTCGCGGGCGGGGAAGGTTGAGGAGGCGGAGGGGTTTGAGGCGTTTGAGCTGCTGCGGCCCAACGATGAGCGAGATCGCTGCCTGGTGATCACCCGCTGGCGGTCCGAGGAGGACTTCCTGGCCTGGGTGAAAAGCGCCGACTTCGCTGCCGGGCACTCGCAGCATCGGGAGCGGGGGCCGGTCGGGACCGAGAGCGAGATCTGGTCGTTCGATCTGCTCGAGGTGAAGGGGCCCGCGGACTAGGGCGGTTCCACGTCAGCGGTGCCGGATTTGCCTTCGGCTGCGGCGGCAAGCCCCCTCGCTGGACGTTTTTGGTGCCAGGACGGCGAAAACCGTCCACTGAACTCACTTGCGGGACGCTGAGGGACCCGGCTTAGCGGGCGCCTTGGCCCCAGCGGGCCACGGTGGAGGCGGGGACGCTGGCGACGTCGTCCGGCTTGCGGATGACGAGGACCGAGCGGGGGAAGTGGCTCACGGTGGCGCCGGCGACGGAGCCGGTGCGGTGGCCGAAGAGGCCGGTGCGGTGGCGGGAGCCGAGGACGATCAGGGGGCACTCCCATTCGTCCGCGAGGGTGATGAGGCCCTTGAAGGTGGGGGCGGCTTCGATCGTGCGGGCGCAGGCGCGGAAGCCGTGGTGGCGGGCGAGGGCGACGCCGGCAGCCGCGGTCTCGTGGGCGGCCCGCTCGACTTCCTTGGCGACGGAGGAGCGGAGGCGGCGGCCGGGGACGGGCTTGAAGCAGACGTCGACCGGGCGCCAGACGCAGGCGATGATGGCGTCCCGGTCGGCGCCGATCTGGGCCGAGGCCTGTTCGATGGCGAAGGCCGCGGTGTCACTGCCGTCGTAGGCGAAGATCACCGGGTCCATGGCACCTGGCTACAGGGCGCCTTTCGCCCGGTCGAGGATCCGGTCCATGTGACCAGCGCTCCAGCCACGGTCGTACTCACGCCCACGGCCCATTTTCGGCACGCCTGCATAACCCGCCCGCCATCCTGCCATGAACGAGTCGGAGCCGTCACGCTCGTCGGGTGATCTTCAGTAAGACGCCGACCGGGAAGTGCGGGCTGCGGCGCAGCTTGTCCTGCCACTCACCGAGGTCGCGGCCATCGATCGCGCCCGTACCGACCGAGGAGGCCGAAGACGTCGCTGGCCGCGAGCCCGGCCTGGGCCGCCATCGTCGCCAGCGCCTGGCCCTCCGGCAGGAGGCCGAGGCAGAACGGGAAGGCGTCGCCGGCGGCTCGGCCGAGCGGCAGCGAGCAGGAGACCAGCGGGCTGTTCTGCGGCCAGCTGCTCAGCGCCTCCTCGGTGTAGCGAAGGCGGATGCGGGGCCAACGTGGCTGTTCGAGATCGGCGACCCGCGTCTCGCCGAGCCAGACGCCGAGGCTACTCGCCGTCGCCATGGCCGCTCGGCAGGGTCACGGTCAGCTCGGCGCCGAGTCGTCGCAGTGCGCGGAGGCTTCGCTCAAGCGCGATCGTCGCCTCGCCCCCGGTCTCGAGTTCAGATAGGTAGGAGCGCTTGAACCCGAGCTCCTCGGCGAGCGCTTCCTGGCTCAGGCCGCGCTCGCGGCGGGCGCCGGCGATCGCGCGACCGAGGTCGGCGGGGGTGCGGACACGCCAGATGCTGTCGGTCGAATCTGTCGGCATATTCCGACAGTAGCATAGAATACGGGCTTGTCGGTATTTCCCGACGGTTCGTTAGACTGAAGGCATGTCTGGAAATCTCGACACCGGGATCGCGAGCGTTGCGGCTAGGCGGCGCCATGGGCGAAGCGGCTGACGAACTCCAGGCTCTTCCCGCAGACCTCCTGCCAGCGGTCGTCGATCCCCAGCGAGTGGTCGCGGTCGGCCAGTTCGATGTGCTCGGTGACGCCGGCGTTGCGGACCAGCCTATACGCCCGCGTACCAGAACCGCTGGCTAGCTTGAGAGGCTCGGCGAGGCGGCCAGCGCGGCCAGCAGGTCGGCCTGGGTGACGAGGCCGCGGAGGGCGCCGCTGTCGGGGCCGACGACCATCGCCGCGTGACGGTGGCCGTCGGTGAGCGGGCCGGTCAGCTTGATCGCGGGCTCGCGGGGGGTGACGGTGAGCGCGTCGGTCATCAGGTCCTCGACCGTGCCGCCGCGGCGGGCGAGCTCGCGCAGGCCGACGCCTCCGATCGGGCGCTCGGCGTCGTCGAGGACGGGCAGCAGGCGGACGCCGCTGTCGAGGAGGAGCCGGCGGGCGACGGAGGGGTCGGCGTGGCGGGGGACGGCGATCAGGTCTCGGGACATGATCTCGCCGCAGGTCAGCTCCGGGTGGCGACGGGCGAGTCTCTGGAGCTCGAGCTCGGTGAGCAGGAGACGGAGGTCGTCGCGGTCGATGTCGAAGGTCTCGCCGATGCCGGCGAGGACGGCGTCGAGGTCCTCGTCACGCACCCCGACGCGGGCGGTCGGCAGCGGATCGCGGGTCGGCGTCTCCGGCGCCCCCCGGTGCGGATAGGGATGGCCGGAGAGGCGGTGGAAGGCCCAGCCGACGGCGACGAGGAGGACCGCGTCGAGGGCCACCGGCGCGAGCGGGAACCACCATCCGGCGGGATCGACGAGGCCGCCGCCGATCACCCCGGTGAGCGCCGCCGCGCCGCCCGGCGGATGCAGCGAGCCGGTCAGGGACATCACGCCGATCGCCAGTCCCACGCCGATCCCGCAGGCGAGCGCCCCGTGTCCCAACGCCTGTCCCACGGCGAAGCCGGTGAGGGCGGAGAGCGAGTTGCCGCCGACGATCGGCCACGGCTGGGCCATCGGGCTGGCGGGGACGGCGAAAAGGAGGACGGCGGAGGCGCCGATCGGCGCGACGATCCAGGGCAGCGCCTCGCCGTCGCCGTGGATCAGCGCCGCGACGAAGCCCGCGAGGCCGATGCCGACGACCGCGCCGAGACAGGCGAAGGCGCGGTCGCGAGCGGTCGCGCCGGGCAGGATGGGGGCAAAGGAACGCAAGGAGGGCGCGGAGACTAGACGAGCCTCCGCGCCCCGGACCTACCTCGGGGTGGCGTTCAGGCGGCGTCGGCGACGAACTCGGCGGGGCCCTTCTCGACCGCGACCGGGTCCATCCAGGCGATCTCCCAATGGTGGCCGTCGAGGTCGCGGAAGCTGCGCTGGTACATGAAGCCGTAGTCCTGCGGATCTTTTACGACCCCTGCCCCGGCGGCCGTCGCGGCGGCGGCCAGCGAGTCGACTTCCTCGCGGCTCTCGGCGCTGATGCAGGCGGTCAGCGCGGTTGCCTCGGTGGCGTCGGCGACCGGCTTGGTGACGAAATCGGCGAAGCGGTCGCGCTGCAGCAGCATCACGTAGGCCTGGTCGGAGACGACCATGCAAGCGGCGCCCTCGTCGCAGAACTTCTCGTTGAAGTCGAAGCCGAGCTCGGCGAAGAAGGCGCGGCTGGCGCCCAGATCGGCGACCGGGAGGTTGAGGAAAAGAAGGCGGGACATGATCGGGTATCTCCTTGGCTGGGTAGGTCCGTTATAAGGAGAGACGGTGTCTGTGTCCGGAACTAATCGGTCGGGTGGAAATCTCGTTCTCGAGGGTGAGATGGAGCGGCTGCGGCCGAGCCTCACCGGCTACTGCTACCGCATGCTCGGCAGCGGCTTCGAGGCCGAGGACGCGACCCAGGAGACGCTGCTCCGCGCCTGGCGCCGCTCCGACACGCTGGTCGAGCAGGCGGCGCTCAAGTCCTGGCTCTTCACCATCGCCACCAACGTCTGCCTCGACCAGATCGACGCGCGCAAGCGCCGCGCCCGCCCGGTCGACCTCGCCGATCCCGGCACCGCCGAGACCCCCGTCGGCGCGCCGCTGCCGGAGACCTCCTGGGTCCTCCCGATCGCCAGCGGCCAGGTCGCCGACCCGGACGCCGACCCCGAGGCCCAGACCGCCGAGCGTGAGACCCTCCGCCTCGCCTTCGTCGCCGCCCTCCAGCACCTGCCCGCGCGCCAGCGGGTCGTCCTCGTCCTGCGCGAGGTGCTGCGCTGGAGCGCCAAGGAGGTCGCCGACGTGCTGGAGACCTCGGTGGCCTCGGTCAACTCCGCCCTGCAGCGCGCCCGCGCGACCCTCGATGAGCTCGACCTCGAGGACGACGAGGCCCCGACCCGCCCCTCGACCGAGGACGAGCAGCGCCTCCTCGATCAATACCTAGAGGCGTTCGCCGAGTACGACATCGACCGCATCGTCGCCCTGTTGCGCTACGACGTCGTCTTCGACATGCCCCCGCTCCCCCTCTGGTTCCGCAGCCCCGCCGAAGTGGGCACCTTCATGCTCGGCCAGGGCGCCGCCTGCCGCGACTCGAAGCTGATCGCCCTCTCCGCCAACGGCCTCCCCGCCTTCGCCTCCTACAAGCCCGACCCCGAGTCCGGCGCCTGGCTCCCCTGGTCGGTGACGCTGCTGGAAGCCGAGGCGGGCGACGGCGCGGGCGCGCCGAGCGTCACCGGCGTCCACAACTTCCTCGCCCCCTTCATGCCGAACCTGTTCGCCTCCTTCGGCCTGCCGGAGCGGCTCGGCGACGGCGATCCGCCGATCGGCGCCGCCTAGTCAGCTGGTGGCGTGTTTTTGCCGAATCGTCGCCGCGTTTTTGCCGGCGCGTTTCGAGACCGAGCGCACCAGTTTGGCCGTGCTCGGAGAGAGTGAACCGCCGCCGCGGGCGACCCGCGCGGCTGAGATCTTACGGGTGGAACTCACGTCCCCAAGGTACCGCACCCACCCGATGGGCACGCGGATCTCCTCCCTATGCGAAGAACCGCGCGGCGGCATAGCCGAGCGCACGGTCAATCGCTTCGAGGAATTCCGGAGGGGCCTTGACCGAGCTCAGCGCCGATTCGCCCAGCGGCGTCGCAGACGTCAGGGTGAGAGAGCCGACCAGGCAACGCTCGGGATCGCGGACAACGATCGGGATCCCACGGATGAATCGCCAACGAGTCGTGTAGACGGCGGGATCCTGCTCCACTGACACCCCTTGGAGGATCGCGAGAACACCGACCCAGCGGCTGCCGGCATGCATCGGACGTGCCTCGATCGCCCGTCGGTCACGCCACACCTGCTCGCTGGTCCCCCAGAGCTCCGCGACACCGCTCGCGTGGTCAGCCACCCAAAGACCGAGCCCCAGATCCTCCTCGTCGAGGTCGACATTGAAGTGGGCGGCGATCGAGCGCAGGTCGCCCACACCGCGCTCAAGCCAGCTTGAAAGTTCTTCCTGGGCCTCGAGAAAGCCCTCATCGTTGTCGGGCATCAATCCGGCGCGGGCGGTCGACAGACGGACGGCCGCGCGGTCCGGAAATGGTGCTTCCGTTCCACCTTCGACGAGCAGCCCTACCTCGTGGACGAACTGGGCGACCTCACCGAAGTAGTTGCTCCAGATCGGAGTGACGCCGGCCCGTTCCCAGCGCGCGGCGGCTGCACGCTCGAGGCTTGAGCGGACCGCTTCATTGGGTGCCGCGGACGCCTGGCGTACGAAGACAGCGAGATGTTGACGTCCGGCATCCGAGTAGCGATAGAGCCAGCGGATGAAGTTCGGGTCGGTCATGCTGAGCGTTGGTCGACTCCGCGTAATCGCCCTCGGTCAGGACGAGTCGTCCGACGGTCACCCAGTTGGTGTCGGCGGGATTTCGCATCAGCCGACCATGCAGATGCCAGACGGCCGCCTTCCCCTCCGACTCTCTTTGGTTGCGGACATAGGAGACGGGCTGCAACTCGGCTTCGGCGAGAGCGCGCTCGAGAAGCCCGTCATAGTTGGCCGTGACGATGCGCATGCGCGAACCAAGACATCGCTTCAACTCTGCAATCTGACCAGCCAAGGCTCCAGGCAGGTAGCTTGAGGGCGATTGGTCCCCGTACAGGGCGGAGCGGAGTGCTCGCCGGAACGAAAGGTCGTCGGCGTGCTGAGCTCGCGCGATTGCCGCGGCGGCGAACGGCCCCTGAGAAATCGTCCCGGCGATCCATAGTCGACGATCTTCTGCGGACAGATCCTCAGCGATCTCGGTCTTGACGAGGAGCGTTCGGACGAGTCCCTCCCAGGAAGGCAGTTCCGCCTCGGCCGACACTCCGGCTCCAACAAACATCGTAATCTGCCCCGAGTGGGAGGCAACCGCGCCGATGGCCTCGATCAAGCCCGCGGTGCCGTCGCCGGAGAAATAGCCGACTCCATCGGGCTCTTCCTCCGGCTCATCGCCCAGGACGCGCGCCGAGTCCCCCGCCTCGCGCAGCAGGCGTCGTAGCTTTTCAAGCTCCTCCCCCGCCATCCCGGACACGATATCCGCGTGAACAGCCGCCACCCGGATCCGATCGTCGCCCTCTCGCTCGGCCGACCGGAGCGGCGGGAGCGGCGGAGCGGCGCGGATCCCACAATCCGCGCCGCCGCGCTCGCTTAACCCTTCTTCTTCGTCTTCTCGATCAGCGTCACCTTGCGGGTGACGGTGGTCTTGGTGCCGTCGCTGCCGACGAAGCTGATCTTCACCGTCACCTTGACGTGGCCCTTGGCCAGGAGGGTGCGTAGCTGCGCACCCTTGGCGGCGACCACGAGCGTCACCGTCCCGGCCTTCTTCACCTTCACCGTGTGGGACTTGACGCCCTTGCCGGTGAGGGTGAGCTTGCCCGGCCCGGGGACCTTGACCTTCAGCAGCACCTTGCCCTTCGCGGTGAGGTGCTTCAGGCCCTTGACCTTCGGCTTGACCGGAGCGGTCGGGGGCGGCGTGCCGGCGCCCGAACCGCCCTTCGAGCCGTCGCCGCCCGAGCCCCCGCCCGGAGTTTCAAGCTTGCCTTCGGAGGCGATCGCCAGCGAGGACGTACCCGGTTCGCCGGGGTTGCCGTCGTAGGGCTTGTAGAAGGCGCTGCCGACGATGCAGCGGAACATGCTCTGGTTGGTCTCGCTCGGCGCGCCGGAGACAGTCGGGTTCACCGCCCGCATGAATTCCGGCCCGAGCTGGCGGGCCTTCATGCCTTGTTCGAGCGCGTAGGCGTAGGCGAGGAGCGTCGCCTCGCTGCCTTTTTCACCGATCAGGTCGACCCCGATCGGATCGCCGCCGGTGCTGCTGTCCCGCAGGCCGAACCCAGCAGGCAGGGTCAGGACCGGGTCACCGGCCCGATCGGCGATCCCGACCAACCCGCTGCCCGATGGCACCAGGACCGCCGCGGAGTCGTCGCCGACTTCCGGCGTGCCCTTGGTGAGCAACGCGCTGATGACTTCCGCGCTTTCGGTCCGGCCTTTGGCCAGGTTCGCCAGATAGGCCGTTTCGGCCGCCGGGTCGCCGACTTCGACTCCCTCGGCCGCTTCGAGGCCGGCCTGGCCGTACTTCAGCGCCTCGGTTTCGTTTTCTTCGTTGTATTGGATGACTTCCGCCAGCGATTCGGCGCCCGGGTTCCCTGCTGCCGCCAGGTAGGAGTCGAGCCCGCTGTGGAGTTCGTACGGGATCACGCTGGGAACCGCCGGTGCTGCTTTCGGCGTGCTGCGGATGAGATTCGCTTCGAGCGAGTTGGCGGCTCCCTCGACCCCCAGGTAGACCTGTTCGGCCGCCGAGCGGCTCCCGGCCGCCGCGGTCGGGATGACCGCGATGTTCTTGTTCAGCAGCGCTTTGGGGTTGGTCGGTTTGTAGGTCCCAACCTGTCCGGTAAGCGCTTCGAGCTCGATCGCGACGTCGGGGACCGTCTGGGCGATCGGTCCCGGTGAATCCTGCGATTCGGCGACCGGAACGACCCCTTCGGTGCCGATCAGCCCGACCGTCGGCTTCAGCCCGACCACGCCGGCGTTGCCCGCCGGGGCGATCAGCTGGGCCGCTTCGGTCGAGGACTCCATGCCCACCGCCAGCGGCGCCAGGCCCATCGAGACGGCGCCCGCCGAACCGCCGGAGGAGCCTCCCGTCTGCACGTTGGTGTTCGACGGCAGCAACACCTCACCGCCGAGCGAGGAGTAGCCGCGTGGCATGTTGCTGCCTTCCATCGCTCCGCCGAGCTCGGTGGTGTTGGTGTCGCCGAGGATGATCGCGCCCTGTTTTTCGAGTTCTTCGACCAGCGGCGCACTGGCGCCGGCGATGTTGTCCTCGAGGGCGATCGAGCCGGCGGTGGTGGCAAGGCCTTCGACTTCGATGGAGTTGTCGACCAGGACCGGGATGCCGGTCAGCGGCGGCACCGCTTTGCCTTCACCCTTGAGTTTGGCGCGCAGGGCATCGGCTTCTTCAGCGGCGACGATCGCGTCCGGGGCGATCGCCGCGATCGAGCGGACCGAGGGCCCGTTCGAGTTGGTGCGGGCGGCCCGGTAGAGCTCCGCCTTCACCAGTGCGGTCGCGGTCAGCGTGCCCGCTTCCATCTTTTCCTCGAGTTCGACCGCCGAGGTCGTTTCCAGTGCGAACGGGAGCACCGCCGGGGTGCCCCCCAGCATCGCCAGCAGCGACTGGTAGTCGGGATTGCAGCCTTCCCGTTCGGCGAACGGCTCGGCGGTTGCGGTGTGGGCGCAGCGGTAGGCGGACGGGTTGATTTCACCCGGTGCTTCCCGCAGCATCGTGCCCTGTTCGATCACGTAGGAGACGCCGAGCAGGTCGAGGTCGTCGTAGGCCCCACCGTTGACGTCGACGGCGAGGTTCCGCCGCTGGGTCGGGGTGTAGCCCATCGGCACCGCGATCTCCGGGTCGCCCGCCTGCGGACCGCTCGGGACCGAGCCGATCACGGCGATCACCGGACCGCCGCCCCCGCTCGGGGTGTTCATCATGTCTTCGATCGCTTTGTGGTATGCGGTCTTGCGGATCGGCAGGAGTTCTTCGTAGGCCTTCGCGTTCGCCCCGCCGGGGGTGATTTCGACTTCCGACTCGCTCGCGTGGGCGGAGTTACCGTCCTTCGCGCCCTCCTGCGGATTGGTGTTGTCGACGGCGACCTCTTCGGCGAGGCTCTTAACCGCCACGGCGGGACCGAGGTGCTTGTAGTACTCGTCGATCGTCGCGTGGGCCTCGTAGCCGCCCGGCAGCGAGGGGATTGCTTCGACCGTGGTTTTTTCGTCGGGCACCATGATCGCGCCCGCTTCTTCGAGCGCTTCGACGGCCTCTTCGTTGGCTTCCTGTTGTGGCGTCGGCGTGGTGCAGGTGCCGGTGCAGGTGCCGTTGTAGCCGATCCGCTTGCCGCTCACGTAGCTCATCGTCAGCGCCGACATGTAGTCGGGCAGCTCGGTGAACGGCGCGGGCTGGATGTCTTCGTTTTCGAGGAAGTGCGGGCCCATCATGCCTTCGTACTCGGCATTGGCTTCAGGGTCCGTGCCGGTCACCGCGGCGATCGACTGCAACGTCATCGCCGCGTCTTCGACCGTGCGCACGATCGGCCCGGCGGTGTCCTGGGAGGCGTCGATCGGCGCGATGCCGTAGCCGGGGACGAGGCCGAGGGTCGGGCGCAGGCCGACGTCACCCTGCGCGGTCGAGGGGCTGATGATCGAGCCCGAGGTTTCGGTGCCGATCGTCAGCGCCGCCAAGGAGGCGGACGCGGCGGCGCCGGACCCGGAGGAGGAGCCGCTCGGCCCCTGCGCGGCGTCGAGCGCGTTCAGGACCTGTCCGGTGAGGTTGCTGAATCCGGACGGCTGTTTGCCGAAGCTGTTGGCCCACTCGGAGAGGCCGAGCTTGCCCAGCAGGATCACACCGTGTGCGCGCAGATTCTTCGCCACACCCGAGTCTTTTTCGGGGTAGGAATCGCGCAGCGCCCAGTCACCTGCCGACGTGTACATGCCCTTCGCGTCGATGATGTCCTTGAGCAGGATCGGCAGGCCCATCGCCGGGCCGAGGTCGATGCCTTCGGCGCGCTCCTTGTCGGACTTTTCGGCTTCCGCGATCGCGTACTTGTTGATCTGGGTGACCGCGTTGAGACCGGGGCCGGCTTTGTTCAGCGCGTCGATCCGTTCGAGGTAGAGCCCGGTCAGCTCGACCGAGGTCATCTCACCGCTCTTCAGCATCGCCTCGGCTTCGGCACCGGTGAGGTTTTCGAGGTCGAGCGAGGACGCCGCCGCGGCCGACGAGCCACCCTGCAGGAGCGCGGCCGCGAGGACCAGCAGCAGGGCGAGAAGGGTGGCGGTGAGGACGAGACGCAGGCGGGAAGGGGCACGGCCGGTGGTTCTGGTCAACGGTTTCTCCAAGTGCGAGGGATCGAATCGGACGCGTGGCTCGTGCCACGGCCGGCGCAGCATCGCCACTCCAGGGACCCGGCGTGCTGTACCGGTGGACAGTTCCGCGACCGCCCGATTTGGACACCGGTCCCAAGATCGGCGGCGGCCTCGACCCACGGTCCAGGGGGACGCTCCCGACCTCGACCGTCGGTCCATCGCCCTTCCGCCGATCCTCCGCACCCCTAGGATTCGCCGATGAGCCAGTCGTTCGTCGAACCTCCCGAGACCTCACGCCCGGACTCCACGCTCGAGCTGATGGTCCAGGCCCTGCTCGCGCGCGAAGGCTTCGCCCAGGTGGCGGCGATCGCCGGCGACCTCGTCGGGGCGCGGGTCGAGGTGCTGGTCCCGCGGCCGGGATCGGAAGGTGTCGGCGGCACCGCGACCGAACGCTTCGTCGCCGAGCTCGTCGGCGGCGGTCTGCCTCCCTGGCCGGCGGGAGTTAGCGAGGTCGTCCCGATCGTGGTCGACGGTCGGGTCCAAGGGGCCGTCGTCGCGTCCGGCGAGCTGGCCGAAGGGGCCGAGGCGCACTTGGTGAGCGCCGCTCGGG
>JBOGYZ010000119.1:0-23040 GCA_050697015.1 Solirubrobacterales bacterium | reverse complement strand
GATGTCGACCCAGCGGCCGAGCACATACACACACAGGTCTTAGACAGGAGAATTATGTCCGAGGAAGTAGATGTACTCATTGTCGGAGGTGGTTCGTTCGGCCTCAATACGGCCAACCACCTGAACCAGCTGGGGATTGAGACGCGCGTCGTCGAGCGGGACCGCCTCGCCGGCGCAACCACTACCTGTGGAGCAGGTTTCGTCGGCTTCTTCTCCGCTGGGTTGGCCGCCAACTGGGGTCCCGAAGAGGTCGCGTTGGAGAGTTACGCGATCGACTACTACACGCACCTTTACGAAAAAATCGGTGGCTACTCCTTTCGCAATCCGGGGATGCTCTTTCTCGCCACGAATCAGGAGGCCTGGAGCGGTCGCATGAAGCCGATCATCGACTACGCGGAGAAGATCCCGGGTGCCGAAGTTCTCGACCCGGCTGGCGTGGCGAAGCGCGGCGAGATCGTCGATGCGGACCACGTCGTCGGCGGCGTCTACCACCCGCAGGCGATCCAGATGGTCACCGGCGAAGCGTTGCTGGCGCTTGGCGAACGGCTTCGTGAGGAAGGCGTGCAGGTCGACGAGCGGCTCGAAGTGAGCGGGCTCGACGTGAGCGACGGCCGGATCCGCGGGGTCGAAACCGAGGACGGCCCGATCCGCGCCCGCCGCGTCGTGCTCGCCACCGCGATGTGGACGAACACGCTGCTGCGCGGCCATGCCGATCCGGTCGCCAACGCTCCCCTGGGCGTCGTCCGTATCAACACCGAACCGCTTGGCCTTCCGGAAACGATGCCCATGATCATGGTTCCGGAGGAGGACGTCTGGATCCGCCAGGAGGCCGGCGCGCTTCGTTTCGGCGCTCGGTATGGCGGCAATCACCGCGACGCGATGCTCGACATCGACCCGCCTGCGCAGATCAAGGAGATGCCGATGGACGGCATCCGTCAGGTGGAGAAGATCGCCGAGCAGCTGGCGCCCGCGATTCCTCCGCTCCGACAGTACAAGGAATTCGACTACATAGAGGGGTACCCCTGCTACACGCCGGACCAGCTGCCGATCCTCGGCCCGATCGACGGTGTCGAGGGGCTTTATGTGTTCACCGGCGACGCCGAGTGTGGGATTACCCACGGGCCTGGCGGCGGCCGCGAACTGGCCCGGATGCTGGCCGGCGAGCCCGCCGAGATCGATATCACGCGCTACCGACCGAATCGATTCGACCAGGTCTGGCCCAGCGCCCGTGGGGTGGCCGAAGAGCTCCGCTCCCGGCGTCCGGAAATCGAACTCACGACCGGCTGATCAGTACGGAGTCACTTGGGGCGCGGCGCGTCTGGAACGAGTTTGATCCGGCGGATCTCCGGCGGGTTACCTACCGCCGGACTGCGCGTACGCGCCCCAATTTGACCGCGAGCTGAAGGGTCAGGAGGTCCTCATCGTTCACCTGCACGCCGGTCAGTTCGTGGATCCGCTCGAGGCGCTGGCGCAAGGTGTTGACGTGCACGAAGAGCTGTCGCGAGGTACTTGCGACGATCCGCCCGCTGGATAGGTACTCGTCCAGAGTGTGCATGAGCTGGGACCCACGCTCGCGGTCGTAGGCGATCAGCTTGTCCATCGCGGCCCGCAGGTGGTCGTCGGGGCCACCTTCGTCGAGCACATCGATCAGGTAGCGGTAGGCGCCTGCGTCGGGATAGAGGAGTACCTTCCCGGCCTGACCGAGTCGATCGGCGACCGTGACTGCGTCGCGCGCTTCCCGCAGGGCGGTCGCCATCTCCTTGACGCCAGTTCGCGCCTCGCTGACGCCGATGGCCATCCCGTCCAGCACGCCGGATCGGTCAAGAGCCTGGATCGATGGCATCACCGCGTCGACACCGTTGCAGGCGACGGGGACAAGGGCCCGCAGGGTGCCTGATGACAGATCGCAGAAGGCCTTTGGGACGGCGCTCCTGACGCCCCTCTCCAACTCGGCCGGCACCGGCTGCGACCCCGATGACCCGGACTGCCCGAGAGGACGAGCTTCGATGACGAAGCAGGGAGCCCCGCCGGGTAGCCCGGAGGCCCGAAGTCTCTCGGCCGCGACGTTCAGGTCGCCGTCGGCGAGGGCATCGAAGAGGTCTCGCGCCAGGTTCTCCTGCGTGAGATGTTCGATCAGCGCGATCTTCTCGGCCGCGAGGGCAACCTGCTGCGCAGCCGCGCGAAGTAGCTCGCGGCTGGTCTGTGGCCACTCTCTGCGCGACCCGACCACGATCGCGCCGATCCGGTCTTGGGCGGTCGAGAGGTCGACCGCGTCGAGGATGACACGAGGGTCACCCAACCCCAGTGCCGCCACGATCCGGTCTTCCATCGCCGGATCGAACTCGCCGCTCGCGAGCGCTTCTTCGAGCACGGTGCCCTCGCCGTCGCCGATTGTGTCGAGCGCCGGCGCCATGGCGGCACGGCGCAGGATTCCGCCGGGGCCGTCCGCCCCATAGGTGATCGCCAACTCGGCGTCGATGACCTCGCGGATACCACTTGCGGTCACCTCGAGGAGCGTCCTCCGATCGGCGACCGCGGCGACGTCGCGGCCGAACGCCGCCAGGCGCGTGAGCGCCTCGACGCGTGCCTGGGCGTCTTCGAAGAGTCGGGCGTTCTCGATCGCGCCGGAGACGAGCGCGGCGGCCCGGGAGATGACGTTGATGATCCGTTCGTCGAACTCGCGGGGGGCCTCGGTATGAAGCACGATCGCGCCCATCGCGGCGCCGTCTCGGGCCGGAATCGGAACCGCCACCATCGACTGGAAGCGCTCCTCTTCCAGCTCGGGCACGTAGTGGGTTCGGGGGTCGGTGATTGCCTCGTCGCGGATGAACGCCGCCTCGCCGTTGCGTACGGACCAACCCGCCAGCCCTTGGTCGATGCCGAAGGAGATCTTGCCTACAAGATGGGTGTAGACCGGCGAGGCGGCGCCTAACTCGAGGCGGTCTCCTTCGTGCAGATAGACAAAGCAGGCATGGCAGTCGGTGGCGCGGGTGAGCAGGTCGACCACGCGATCCAGGATGTGGGCAAGATCGGGACCTGAGGCGACCACCCCGACCACCGCGGAGAGCGTCTCGTTTTCCAGCCGCAGACGGTCCAGCTCACCGGTGGTCGGGAGAGCGGCGCCAGGCTGAGTTGGATCCGTCGAGAAGCTCAGAACAGCTGAAGGTACCGCTCCAGCTCCCAGTCCGTGATCTGCGAGTGGGCCTGGTTCCATTCGTCCTGCTTGACCCGGACGTAGTAGTCGATGTAGTCCTCCTCATTGCACTTGCCCAGCGCCCGCCGGAGAACTTCATCGGCGGCGAGGCAACGGGTGGCGTCGAGCAGGTTCTCGGGGAGGACCTCGATCCCGAGCTCACGGTGGCGCTCACTGGAGAGCTCGTGCAGATTGAGGTCCGAGGTGTGCTCGCCGGGATCTAGGTTGTTCTCGATGCCGTCGAGCCCGGCGGCCAGCACGGCGGTGGCGGCGAGGTAGGGGTTGCAGGAGCCGTCGACCGTTCGATCCTCGATCCTCCCCGGCGCCGGGATCCGCAGCATCTGGGTGCGGTTGTTCGATCCGTAGCTCACGAAGATCGGCGCCCAGGCGGATCCACTCTGGGAGCCGACCACGAGCCGTTTGTATGAGTTGACGCTTGGTGCCGTCAGGGCGATGTAGGCGCAGGCATGCTTCTTCAAGCCACCGAGGAAGTTGTAGGCCGTCGACGACAGCCCGAGTCCACGCTGGTCCGTCTCGTCCGCAAAGACGTTCACGCCGTCTTTCCAGAGGCTCACGTGAAAGTGGCATCCGTTACCGGTCAGGTGTGGGAAGGGCTTCGGCATGAAGGTGGCGATCATGCCTCGATCCTGGGCCAGGCTCTCGACCATGTAGCGGAAGAAGATGGACCGGTCACAGGTAGTCAGCGCATCCGCGTACCCGAAGTTCTGCTCGAACTGACCGTTCGCGTCCTCATGGTCGGTTGCGTAGTTGTCCCAGCCGAGCGCGTCGAGATTGTCGGCGACCTCGGTCACGAAGTCGAGGCTTCGGGTCAGCGCCCGCATGTCGTAGCAGGGCTGCCCCTGCGTGTCGAGCGCGTCAGCGATGACCAGGCGTCCATCCTCGTCCCGGCGAAGCAGGAAGTACTCAAGCTCGGCACCCAGTTTCAATTCGAATCCGAGCTCTGTGGCGCGGGCGATCTGGTTGCGGAGGATGGTTCGGGGGCAGTAACCCCACGACTCGCCATTGACGGTCACGTCGCAGGCGAGCCGTGCGATGCCCGGACGCCAGGGGAGCGGGGTGTAAGTGGACGGATCGGGAATGGCGATGATGTCAGGGTCATTCGGCCGCTGGCCGATGTCGCCGGCGGCGAAACCTGCGAAGCCGGCCCCATCCTCGAGCAGGTCCCCCAGATGCGATGCCGGGACGAGCTTCGCGCTGGGCTTTCCGTGCATGTCGACAAACTGGGCGAAGAGGTAGTTGACCCCCTGCTCCTTGACCAAGCGGGTTACGTCCTCGGCGGTTGCGGGCGCTGGACTCGGGTCTTTCATGGTTACCTCCATGTGGAGATCCAATGTAAAGCCGGTCGCGGGCGCAATGGAGACGTTGGCCACGACTGTATAGGCCGATGTGTCGGATTCAGACATTATGTAGGGAGGGTCCATACACGTTCGGGCAAATGTGCACGCACGGCCCATAGGAACGCCCCCGGTCCTTTGGCAGGTTGCAATGCGTGTGCGGCATCGTTGGAATCTTCGCCAAGTCTGAGGCAACCGAGCGCAACCTGGGAGCGCATGGCGCGGCCATGCTGCTCAAGCTCGCCGGTCGCGGACCCGACAGCGCCGGTGTCGCTGTGTATCGCAACCCGGTCCCGACCGGGCACAGCAAGCTGTGCTTGCGCTTTGTCGACGAGGCAAGCCGCGATGACGCCAGGGAGGCGATCGATGCTGGGCTCGGGATCGAGGAGTGGAAGCCGGTCGCGGACCGTCACGCGTTCCTACAGGCGCCCGTCGGGGCCGAGGACGCTGAGGAGTGGTTGGAAGAGCACCTGCCCGATGTCGCCATCGACAGCGCCGGCAAGGTGATCGAGATCTACAAGGATGCCGTCAGCCCGGCCGACTTCGTCGAGAAGTTCCAGATCGCTTCGATGTCGGGCACGCACCTGCTCGGCCATACCCGGATGGCGACCGAGAGTCGGGTGACCGCCGCCGGCTCCCATCCCTTCTCGACCGGGCTCGACCTCTGTCTCGTCCACAACGGCTCGCTGTCCAACCACAACCGACTGCGCGAGGAACTGCGCCGGGAAGGGACGACCTTCCGCACCGCCAACGACTCCGAGGTCGCCGCCGCCTACCTGACCTCCCGCCTGCAGGCGGGCGAGCGGCTCGACCAGGCGCTCGAGGACTGCCTCGAAGACCTCGACGGCTTCTACACCTTCGCCGTCGGCACGGCCGACGGCTTTGCGGTCCTCCGTGACCCGATCGCGTGCAAGCCCGCGGTGATGGCGGAGACCGACGACTGGGTCGCGATGGCGTCGGAGTTTCGCGCCCTTGCGACGCTCCCGGGCGCCGATGAAGCAAAGGTCTGGGAGCCGGAGCCAGGCGTGGTCTACAGCTGGGGACGGGTGACGGCGTGAGCGTCGATGCCACCACGATCCGTTCGCTCGACCTCGCCGAGATCGCGGTACGCGACCTGAACGAGGAGCTGCACCGAAGTCCGGCCGGCCGCTGGGAGGTGCTCAATCCGGCCGGCAGGCACGCCGTGGCGGTCGGCATGACCGTCGGCCACGCGATCGATATCCGCGGCCACGTGGGCTACTACTGCGCCGGCATGAACCAGGAGGCGGAGATCTTCGTCCACGGCACCTGCGGAGTCGGCGTGGCCGAGAACATGATGTCCGGGAAGGTCGTGGTCGAGGGGGACGCCAGCCAGGCGGCCGGCGCCTCCGCCCATGGTGGGCTGCTGGTTATCGGCGGCAACGCCGCCGCTCGCTGCGGCATCTCGCTGAAGGGTGCCGACATCGTCGTCCGCGGCTCGGTCGGGCATGCCACGGGCTTCATGTCCCAGAGCGGCAGCATCGTCGTCTGCGGCGACGCGGGCGAGGCGCTCGGCGACTCGATCTACGAGGCGAGGATCTACGTCCGCGGCGAGGTCGCCGGGCTCGGGGCGGACTGCGTGGCCAAGGACTTCGCGGAGCAGCATCGCCTGGAGGTCGGGGAGTTGCTCGACCGCGCCGGGCTCGGCGAAGTCGATCCGGGGGAATTTCTCCGCTACGGGTCGGCGCGCCGTCTCTACAACTTCGACGTGGACGACGCGGGTGACTACTGAGATGTCGGGCGAGGACGGAAACAGGCCTGGTTGGCGCGAGGGGCTGCGCGAGTCGGCGACCTTCGATCGCGCGACGATCCACGAGATCCAACGTGCCGCGCGCGAGGGGATCTACGACATCCGCGGCGGCGGCGCGAAGCGGCGGGTCCCCAACTTCGACGACCTCCTGCTGCTGGGGGCGAGCGTCTCCCGCTATCCGATCGAGGGCTACCGCGAGCAGTGCGACACGAACGTCGTGCTCGGGACCCGGTTCGCCCGCCGACCGCTCGAGCTGGACATCCCCGTGACGATCGCCGGCATGAGCTTCGGGGCCCTCTCGGCGCCCGCCAAGGAGGCGCTCGGTCGCGGTGCGACGGAGATGGGGACCAGCACGACCACCGGGGACGGAGGCATGACCCAGGAGGAGCGCGGCCACTCGAAGACGCTCGTCTACCAGGTCCTGCCTTCGCGCTACGGGATGAACCCCGACGACCTGCGCCGCGCGGACGCCATCGAGGTGGTCGTCGGCCAGGGCGCCAAGCCGGGTGGGGGAGGGATGCTGATGGGTCAGAAGATCTCCGAGCGGGTGGCCGCGATGCGGGACCTGCCGGCGGGGATCGACCAGCGGAGCGCCTGTCGCCATCCGGACTGGACCGGCCCCGATGACCTCGAGATCAAGATCCAGGAGCTACGCGAGATCACCGACTGGGAGAAGCCGATCTTCGTCAAGGTCGGAGCCAGCAGGCCCTACTACGACGTCGCGCTGGCGGTCAAGGCAGGCGCCGATGTCGTCGTCCTCGACGGCATGCAGGGCGGGACCGCCGCTTCCCAGGAGGTGTTCATCGAACACGTCGGCATCCCGACCCTCGGTGCGATCCCCCCGGCGGTCCAGGCCCTGGTCGAGCTCGGCATGCACCGCAAGGTCCAGTTGATCGTCTCCGGGGGCATCCGCACCGGCGCCGACGTGGCGAAGGCGTTGGCCCTCGGCGCCGACGCGGTCTCGATCGGCGTCGCGGCCCTGATCGCGATCGGCGACAACGCGCCCGAGCTGGATGAGGAGTACGCGAAGATCGGGTCCGCCGCGGGGTATTACGACGACTGGCACGAGGGCCGGGACCCGGCAGGGATCTTCACCCAGGACGAGGCGCTCGCCGCCCGGCTCGATCCCGAGCAGGGGGGGAGGCGCCTGGCGAACTATCTGCGGACCCTCGTCCAGGAGACCCAGACCCTCGCCCGGGCCTGTGGAAAGTCGCGCGTCCAGAACCTCGAGCCGGAGGACCTGGTCGCCCTGACCGTCGAGGCGGCCGCGATGGCCCGGGTCCCGCTCGCCGGGACCGGCTGGATCCCGGGATCCGGGACGTACTGATGTCGTTTGTCCTGACCTGTCCCAACTGCGGGCCCCGCGAGGTGACCGACTTCGGTTTCGGCGGCGAGCTCTCCACTCGCCCGGCGGAGCGGCCGGCCTTCACCGAGCTCAACCGTTATGTCTATTTCCGCCGCAACGTCGCCGGCCCGCAGCGGGAGTGGTGGGTGCATCGATCCGGTTGCGGGCAATGGTTCATAGCCGAACGCGACACGCGGACCAACGAGGTCAGTTGGACCGCACGCCCGGAGAATGCGCCGGCCGGGGACGTCGCGCCGACCAGCGCCGGAGTTCCGTCGTGAGCGGCGCCGGGCCAAGGCTGTCCGCCCGCGACGGTCAGCGGATCGACCGGTCCCGGGACGTGAGCTTCACCTTCGACGGCAAGTCGGTCCGCGGCTTCGAGGGCGACACGATCCTCTCCGCGCTCTACGCGTCGGGGCAACGAACCTTCTCGCGAAGCTTCAAGTACCACCGCCGCCGTGGTGAGATCTGCGGCTGCGGCAACTGCGCCAACTCGCTGGTCACCGTCGATGGCGCCCCCGGTATCCGGGCCTGTGGCGAGCCGCTGCGGGAGGGCATGGAGGTCGAGCACCAGAACGCATGGCCTTCGCTCGATTTCGACGTGATGCGGGCGACCGACCTGGTGGGCGGTCCGTTCACGCCGCCCGGCTTCTATTACAAGACCTTCATCCGGCCGCGCCGGCTCTGGCCCGTCTACGAGAAGGTTCTGCGCAGCGCCGCGGGCCTCGGAAAGTTGAGGGCTCGCCAGGACGAGCGCGAGTGGGCTTCCGAGTACCGTCGCCGGCACTGCGACATCATGGTCGTCGGCGGGGGCGCCGCCGGACTGTCGGCAGCCCTCGAGGCGGCACGCCTGGGGGCCGACGTGGTGCTCTGCGACAACGACGTCGAGCCCGGTGGTGCCCTGCTGTGTGAAGGTGCGCATGATCGGGGCAGGGCGCTGACCGAGGAGTGCATCACGGCCGGGGTCGAGATCGTCTCCGGCGGCAACGCGCTCGGCTATTTCGACGGCCTCGTCCCGGTCTGGCAGGGCGGCACCCTGCACCAGGTGCGGGCGGCGCGCCACGTCGCGGCGACGGGCAGCATCGAGCAGCCCCTCGTCTTCCCGGGAAACGACCTCCCCGGGGTCATGCTGGTATCTGGCGCGGTCCGGTTGGCGGCCCTCTATGGCGTGCGACCAGGCGATTCGGTCGTGCTCGCCGGGATCGACGATCGTGTGCTCGAAGGGGCACTCCTCCTCCACCGCCTCGGTGTCGCCGTCGCCGCCGTGGCCGACCTCCGTCCCGATGCCGAAGGCTCCTTGGTCGCGGATCTGGACTCGGCCGGGATCGATTTGATCCGCGGCGTGACCCCGGTTCGCGCGGTCGGTCGACGGGTGCTCGGCGGGGTGCATCTCGCAGCCGTCGATGAGCACGGGGGCGCGCGGGGCCCGGTCCGCAAACTCCAATGCGACGTTCTCGGAGTCTCCGGCCCGCCGATGCCCGCCTCGTCACTCCTCCTTCAGGCCGGCGCCATGGCGCGGTTCGCAGACGAAAAACAGACCTTCCTCCCAGAGGAAGCGCCACCCCGGGTCCACCCCGCCGGGGCGGTCGTCGGCCACGATAGCTCCGAGGTCTCCTCCCTCTCAGGAGCCGTGGCCGGCGGCCAGGCCGCGGTCGCTCTCGGGCTGGGTGATGGTGCGTATCCGGCTCAACTCGCGGAAAACGAAGCCCGGCTGTCGGAGGCCGTGTCGGAGCCGCGTCGCGCCAGGCCCCCTGCGCTGGCCGGCGACGGCGGTGGTGGCAAAGCGTTCGTCGATTTCGACGAGGACGTCACCGTCAAGGACATCGGCTTCGCGGCGGCGGAGGGTTACGACTCGATCGAGCTTTCGAAGCGCTACACGACCGTCACCATGGGACCGTCACAGGGTCGGTTCTCCCAGCTCGCATCGGTGCGGGCGCTCGCCGAGACGACCGGACTCTCGCTCGGCGACGTCGGCCTGACCACGGCGCGACCCCCCTGGATCTCGGTCCCGCTGCGGGTCCTCGCCGGACCGTCGATCGAGGCGGCCAAACGCTCCGCCATCCACGCCCGTCATCGTGAGCTCGGCGCCTCGATCCGCTGGGCCGGGGATTGGCGACGCGCCTACGACTACGGCGACGTCACCGGCGAGGTCATGGCGGTCCACCAGGACGCCGGCCTGATCGACGTCTCGACCCTCGGCAAGCTGATCGTCCGCGGTCCGGGCGCCGCGGACCTGCTCGACCGCCTCTATCCGAACCGGATGTCGACCTTGAAGCCGGGGCGGGTCCGGTACGGAGTGCTGACCTCGGAGTCGGGGCGGATCACCGACGACGGCACGGTCTGTCGTCTCGACGACGAGACCTTCTACGTCACCACGACCTCCAGTGGGGCCGGTGCCGTGGAGCAGTGGTTCACCTGGTGGATGGCGAGCTGGCCGGAGCTCGACGTGACGGTCACCGACGTGACCCAAGGACTCACGGCGATGAACCTGGCCGGCCCCAGGGCCCGCGCGATCCTCACCGATCTGACCGACGCCGACGTCGCCGATGCGGGCGTCGGCTATCTCGACGGCCAGGAGCTGACCGTGGCCGGCGTGCGGTGCCTGGTCCTGCGGATTGGCTTCGTCGGCGAGCTCGGGTACGAGCTCCATTGCGCCGCGCCGCACGGACGCACCGTCTGGGACGCGATCGCCGCGGCCGGCGCTCGCCCCTTCGGCCTCGAGCCGCAGCGCGTCCTCCGCCTCCAGAAGATGCACATCCTGGTGGGCCAGGACACCGACTCCGAGACGACGCCCTACGGCGCGAACCTCGGATTCGCGGTGAAACTCGACAAGGAGGAGGACTTCATCGGCAAGTGGGCGTTGGAGCACTACGCGGACCGCGACCCGGCCCAAGCGCTGGTCGGGTTCACCTGCAGCGATGCTTCCGCGCCCACCGAGGGAGCGGCAATCGTGGATTCCGGCGGCGTCGTGGTCGGTCAGGTCACGAGCTCCCGCCGCTCTCCGCTGCTGGCAAAGACTATCGGCCTGGCGCAGGTCGCACCCGCCCTGGCGAAGGATGGCGAAACGCTGACGATCGTCGACCAGGGCCGACGCGTCGCCGCCCTCGTACAGAGCCAGCCTTTTTACGATCCGGACGGGGAGCGGCTGCGCGGATGACGCTCGATTTCCTCTCCCCACGACCGTCGTCCGGCACGACCCTGCGCAGCCCGATGCTCGATGCCGCGCTCGTCGCCGGTGCTGCCGAGGAGATGCGCGACGGCTGGGCCGTTCCCGCCTCCTTCGGTGATTCGGTCGCCGAGTCCGAGGCTTGCCTCACCGACGTCGGGTTCGCCGACGCCTCCGCGCTCGGGAAGTTCGAAGTGTCCGGCGGGAGCGCTCGCGCCGGCGGCAACGCGGCCGTCCGCCTCGCCGACGGCTGGCGCTGTCCCGTGCGCCCGGACCGTGAGCTGGTGCTCTGCGAGCCCGCCGCGGCGGCGCGACGTCACGCCGACCTGTCGGCCGGCTCGGCCCGCGTCTGCGACCTCACCGCGTCGCTGGCCGCCCTGGTGATCGCCGGCCCACTCGCCCAGGAGACCTTCGCCCGCTTTTGCGCTCTCGACTTTCGGGAGTCGGCGTTCCCGGTCGGAGGGTTTCGGCCAGGCTCGGTCGCCCGGACTCCGGGATTTGTCCTCCGCGAGGCGCCACGTCGTTATCTGATGCTCTTCGGCGCGGCCTACTCGGACTACATCTGGGGGACCGTGACTCTCGCGGTCCGGGGTCTCGGCGGGCGGCCGGTGGGCGCGACCGCCCTTCCCCCGATCGAGATGGAGGCCGCCGGTGCGTGACATCTTCCGCAAACGACGGATGTGGCGCTTCAGCACGGAGCCGAAACGGCGCTACGACGTGGTCATCATCGGCGGTGGGTCCCACGGCCTGGCGACCGCGCACTACCTCCGCCAACACGGCATCGCCGACGTCGCGATCTTGGAGAAGAGCTATATCGGCTCGGGTGCCTCCGGACGGAACACGACGATCCTCCGCTCGAACTACAAGACGCCGGAGGGGGCGCGGTTCTATGACGCGTCGGTGAAGCTCTACGAAGGCCTCGGCGCCGAGCTCGACTTCAACCTCCTCTTCAGCCAGCACGGACACGTCACCCTCGCCCACTCTGATCGGGCGATGTTCGTGATGGCGAATCGGGCCGAAGTCAACCGGCTGGAAGGGATCGATTCGCGGCTGATCGGGCCCGACGAGGTGAAAGAGCTCGCGCCGACCATGTACGTCGGTCCCGACGCCACCTATCCGATCGTGGGCGCCCTCTACCACCCGCCCGGCGGGATCATCCGGCATGACGCCGTCGTCTGGGGCCTTGCACGCTCCGCCTATGAAGGGGGAGCCGAGCTTCTTCCGTACACGGAGGTCACGGGCCTGCGTCGGGACGGAGACCGGGTGGTCGGCGTCGAGACGAATAAAGGCACCATCGAAGCGGGGACCGTCCTCAACTGCACGGCGGGGTGGTCATCGCTGATCTGCGAGATGGCCGATGTCGAGCTGCCGATCACGACCCACATCCTTCAGGCCTGTGTGACCGAGCCGGTCAAGCCTTTCCTCGACGTGGTCGTCGTCTCGTCGCAGATGCACGTTTACATCAGTCAGTCCGATCGCGGCGAGTTCGTCATGGGCTCCGAGATCGAGCCGTGGACGACCTACCGGATGCAGAACACCTTGAACTTCCTGCAGGACCTCAGCCGTCATACGCTCGAGCTGTTTCCCCAGCTCGAGCAGGCTCGCCTGCTCCGCGCGTGGGCGGGCCTCTGTGATCTCTCCCCGGACTACAGCCCGATCCTCGGGAAGACCGAAGTGGAGAACTTCCACGTCTCGGCCGGGTGGGGAACCTATGGCTTCAAGGCCGCGCCGATCGTCGGTAAGACCCTGGCCGAGCTCGTCGCCACCGGTCGCACCCCCGATCTGATCGCCCCCTTCGCCCTCGAGCGCTTCTACGCCGACGAACTCGTCTCCGAGCTGGCGGCGGCGGCGGTAAGCCACTGATGGCCGCCACCGTCCCCGCCGCGACCGGTCCCGAGACGGAGCCCGCGCACCAGAAGGTGATGCGCCTCGTCGTGTCGTGCCCGGACCGCCCCGGGATCGTCGCCGCAGTCTCCGGGTTCCTGCTCGAGTCCGGCGCCAACATCGTGCGTTCCGACCAATACAGCTCGGATCCCAGCGGCGGGAGCTTCTTCCTGCGGATGGAGTTCAACCTGGCGGACGAGGAGCGGGCATCCCTGATCGAGCGCTTCGGCCTGATCGTCGCCCAGCGCTTCGACATGACCTGGCGACTCTGGGAGACGACCCGGCGGAAGCGAATCGCCGTGATGGTCTCGAAATACGATCACTGCCTCCAGGACATGCTTTGGCGTTGGCGCCGGGACGAGCTCGGCGGCGAACTCGTCTCGGTGATCTCCAACCATCCGGACCTGCGCGAGGAGGTCGAGTCCTTCGGTCTGCCGTACCACCACGTCCCGGTCGCCAAAGGTGAGAAGGCGGCGGCGGAGCAGAAGCACCTCGAGCTGCTCGACGGCGAGTGCGACCTGCTCGTGCTGGCGCGATACATGCAGATCCTTTCCGGGAACTTCCTCGAGCGCGTCGGGGTCCCGGTCATCAACATCCACCACAGCTTCTTGCCGGCCTTTGCCGGCGCCGGGCCCTACGAGCGGGCTCGTGAACGCGGCGTGAAGCTGGTCGGGGCGACGGCGCATTACGTCAGCGAGGAGCTCGACGCCGGTCCGATCATCGAGCAGGACGTGACCCGGGTCACCCACCGCGACGACGTCGCGACGCTGATCGAGAAAGGCGCCGAGACGGAGCGCTCGGTCCTCGCCCGGGCGGTTCGTTGGCATTGCGAAGACCGGGTTATCGCCCACGCCGGCACCACCGTGGTGTTTTGAACTTGGGCTTGTCGAACGTCTACGGCGTCCCGGGTCTGGGCAAGAGATCCGAAGCGACCGTGATCGATGGCAAGGCGGTCGCCGCGAAGGAACGCGTCGCCCTGGCGGGCCTGGTCCGGGAGTTTCTCGATCGTCATGGCGTGGAGCCGGCCTTGGCCACCTTGCTGATCGGGGACGATCCGGCCTCCGCCGTCTACGTGAGCTCCAAGATCAAAGCTTGTGCCGAGGTCGGGATCGGCAGCGTCCATCACCACCTCCCTGGCAGCGCGTCGCGCGAGGAGGTCGTCGGGCTGATCGAGCGCCTCAACGCCGACCCGGCGGTCAGCGGGATCCTCTGCCAGCTACCGGTCCCGGCCCATCTCGACGGAGCCGAGCTGACCAATCTGATCGCGCCGGGAAAGGACGTCGACGGCCTGACGATCGCCAGCGCCGGTCGTCTCGCCCTCGGCCTCGACGGGCTGCGGCCCTGCACCCCGTCCGGCGTGCTGCGCCTGCTGGCGGAGATCGGGGTCGATCCATCCGGGCGCCACGCGGTCGTGATCGGTCGATCCAACCTTTTCGGCAAGCCGATGGCCCAGCTCCTCACGCAGGCCGACGCGACCGTGACCCTGTGCCACTCCCGTACCGCCGATCTACCGTACTTCTGTCGTCAGGCCGACATCCTGATCGCCGCGGTCGGTCGAGCGAAGATGGTCGAGGCGGACTGGGTGAAGCCGGGCGCCGTCGTGATCGATGTCGGGATCAACAGGACCAACGACGGACTCGTCGGTGACGTCGACTTCGGCCCCGCGAGCGACGTGGCCGGAGCGATCACGCCGGTGCCGGGAGGCGTCGGCCCGATGACGATCGCCTGCCTGCTTCGCAACACGCTCGAAGCCGCCGACCTCGCGGCCGGCGGGTGACCCTTCGGTTCAGTCCCCGAGGGTCGGGATCGGGAAGTTGGCGACCGAGCGCGGCGGCGCGGTGTTCAGCGCCGCGAGCATGCCACCGTCGATGGCGATGGTCGCGCCGTTGACGAACCCGGCGGCCGATGACGCCAGGAAGACGACGACCGAAGCGACCTCCTGCGGCGCGGCGATCCGCCCAAGTGGGTTGTTGGCGGCCATCCGCCGGCGCGTGCCCTCGGCGTCGCCGGTGGTCGCCGCCTCCCGGTCGACCATCGGCGTGTCGATAGGCCCGGGTGCGATCGCGTTGACACGAACCCCGACCGCGGCACCCTCGAGCGCCAGCGCTCTGGTCATCGCCTCGATTCCTCCTTTCGTGGCAGAGTAGGCCGCCATCCCCGGAGCCGTCTGAGCTCCGTGCACCGAGGAGGTCAGGATGATCGCGCCGCCGTCGTTCGCGCTCATCTGCTCCAGCGCGAGGGCCGCCGCCAGGTACGCACCGGTCAGGTTGACGTCGATGGTGCGTTGCCAGCCCGCCAGCGTCTCGGCGCGGCTCGGGCCGCCGAACTCGATTCCGGCGCAGGCGTGGACGGCGTCGATCGGGCCGTTGGAGGCGGCCCCGTCAAAGGCCGCCCGCATCTGCTCCAGATCGCTGACATCGGCGGGCCAGAAGGACGCCGCGCCGCCGCCGTCGCGGATCGCGTCGACCGTGCCCGCCCCCTCGGTCCGGTTCACGTCGACGACGTGAACCTCGGCCCCGCTCGCGGCGAAGGCGAGGGCTACGGCGCGCCCGATTCCGGTCGCGCCACCCGTGACCAGCGCCCGTCGCGCTGTCGTCACTCCCTGCCCGCCGCTCATTCGTCGCCCGCGCCGCGCGGCAGCCGGGCGATGCACTCGACCTCGACGCGGATCGTGCCGAGCGCGACCGGGATGGTGCTGCGGACCGGGTAGGGCTCGGTGAAGTATTCGCGATAGACCTCGTTGAAGGCGGGCGCGTCGGACCAGTCTTTGAGGAATCCGTTCACCTTGACCACGTCGGACATCGAGGCGCCGGTGGCCGCGAGGCACCGCCTCATGTTCTCGAAGACCTGGCGGGCCTGGGACTCGAAATCCTCGCCGGCGAGGTTGCCGTCGGCGTCTCGAGGGATCTGCCCGCAGACGAAGATGAACCCGTCGCTGACCACGACCGAGGAGTACGGGCCGGCCGGCGTGGGCACATCGGGAGGCTGGATATGGCGAATGTCGGAATGGTCCTCGGCGGACACCTTCAGATCCTCACTTTCACATCGTTCGTCGCATTATCGCGACAGGGCGTCTCTAAAACAAGATGCGAAACCTAGCCGAGAGTGGCCGCCCGGGTCAAGCAGGGAGGGCTCAGCTCACGATGCGGCGGAACAGCGATCGCATCTCGGCCGCGGTCGGTGGCTCGTCGCGGAAGAGCGAATGAAGGACGACGCCATCCGCCGCCATCGCCAGCGCTTCGGCAGTCGGGCGATCGGTGAAGCGGGCGAGCGCATCGGCGATGACCGCACCCCATTCATCGGCGAGCTTGCGCAGGCCAGGCCGCCTCAGCGCCGCGATGTAGAGCTCGTGCTCGGCGATCGATCTGGCGCGCTCGGGCCCGGTCGCCGTCTCGAGCAGGGCCGCGAGCGCGGCGGGCAGGTCGGGCTCCGGCGGCAGCGCGGCCGCCCATGCCTCGACCCGCAGGTCGAGTGCCTCCTTGGCCCGTTCGATGCTCGTCGCCAGCAGGTCGTCGAGGGACTTGAAGTAGTAGGTGGTCGAGCCCAGCGGCAGCTTCGCCTCTGCCGCGACCGCTCGGTGGGTCAGGCCCCCGATGCCGCGCTCGGCGACCACGGTGATCGCCGCCTGGGCGATCCGCTCGCGTCGTCCCTCGTCTTTGTAGCCGGTGGGCACGGCGGGGAATATGGCAGACGTTTGACGCTTCGGCGCGGCTGTTCTATGGTCGAGTGTACATTTGCACACTCGGCCGAAAGCAGGAGAGGGAATGTCCGACGAAGTAGACGTACTGGTGGTCGGCGGCGGCTCGTTCGGCCTCAACACGGCCCACCATCTGAACCAGCTCGGCATCGAGGTCCGGGTCGTCGAGCGCGACCGGATCGCCGGCGCGACCACCACCTGCGGCGCCGGCTTCATCGCCTACTTCGCCGCCGGCCTGGCCACCGCCTGGGGGCCCGAAGAGGTGGCGCTCGAGGGCTACGCGATCGACTTCTACACGAAGCTCCACCAGGAAAGCGGCGGCTACTCGTTCCTCAATCCCGGGATGCTCTTCATCGCCACCGACCAGGCCGGCTGGGACAGCCGGGTCCAGGCGATCGCCGACTACGCGGAGAAGATCCCGGGGGCAGAGGTGCTCGACGCCGAGGGGGCGGCGAGGCGGGGTGAGGTGGTCGATCCCGAGCACATCGTCGGTGGCGTCTACCACCCGCAGGCGATCCAGATGATCGCCGGAGATGCCTTGCGGGTGCTCGGCGAGCGGTTGCGCGAGGAAGGGGTCCAGGTCGACGAGCGGCTCGGGGTGACCGGCCTCGATATCGCGGACGGACGGGTCCGGGGAGTGGAGACCGAGGACGGGCCGATCCGCGCCCGCCGCGTCGTGCTGGCCACCGCGATGTGGACCAACGCGCTGTTGCGCGGCCACGCCGACCCGGTCGCCTACGCGCCGCTCGGCGTCGTCCGGATCAACACCGAACCGCTCGGCCTGCCGGAGACGATGCCGATGATCATGGTCCCGGAGGAGGATGTCTGGATCCGCCAGGAGGCGGGCGCGCTGCGCTACGGCTGCCGCTACGGCGGCAACCACCGCGACGCGCTGCTCGACGGTGACCCGCCGGAGCGTCTGAAGGAGATGCCGATGGACGGGATCCGCCAGGTCGAGAAGATGGCCGCCCGGCTCGCGCCGGCGGTGCCGCCGCTCGGCCAGTACGAGGAATTCACCTATATCGAGGGCTACCCCTGCTACACGCCGGACAAGCTCCCGATCCTCGGCCCGATCGACGGGGTCGAGGGCCTCTACGTGTTGACCGGCGACGGCGAGACCGGAATCACCCACGGCCCCGGCTTCGGCCGCGAACTGGCCCAGCTGATCGCGGGCGCGGCGCCGGAGATCGAAGTCGACCGCTACCGGCCGAACCGCTTCGAGACGGTCTGGCCCACCGCGCGGGCGGTCGCCGACGAGATCCGCTCGCGCCGCCCCGAGTTCGAACAGATCGTCGGTTGAACGGGCGATCGGCCCGGGCCGGCCTCAGCCCGCCGGCCCGATCGCCCGCTTGATCACCTTCTTGACAGTCGGCCCGATCGAGGTCGGCGACCGGCCCTCGCGATTGGCGCGGTCGAGGATCTCGGCGAAACCGCCGATGAGCATCGCCGCGGTCTCCCGGTCGACCGGCTCGACCCCCGCCCGCCGCGCCGACTCGTTCCGCGACACCTCCATCACCAACGCGACATAGCGATCGATGTCTTCCGCCTCGAGCTCGGCGCCGCGGACGCCCAGGGCCGGCATCTGGCGGGTCAGGGTCACCGTCAGCTCCGGTTTCTCAGAGAGGATCTCGAGGTAGGCGTCGACGGTCTGGTCGACCTGCTCGTCCCAGGGCGCCGTCTCGTCGAGCGCCACCCGGACGGCGTCGTGGATGTCGCGGCTCCACTGCTCGATCAGCTCTTCGAAGCAGGCGTTCTTGTTCGGGAAGCATTCATAGAACGTGCGATTCGAGGTGCGCGCGTTGCGCACGATGTCGTTGATCTGCGTCCTCTGCAGGCCGACCTCGCGGATCGAGAGCGCCAGCCCGTCGAGCAGCCGCCGACGGAAGTCCGACTGATCCCGGCTCGGCGCCGCCGTCTGCTCTTTGCTCACAGCCATACCCCCTTTCTACAGGCTTTGGGGAGTTCGGCTTGCAATTTCTGGTAATCGCGATTACCGTGCCCTGTCAGTGATGGTAACTGGGATTACCAAAGAGGTTGAAGGGACGGGAGCGGCCGGGACGGACGAGCGATCCGTGCCGGTCGCGGCCGGGATCGACCTCTGCTGTCGCGTCGACGGCGACGCCGGTCGGCCGGCGATCCTGCTTGTCGCCGGGCTGGGCCAGCAGCTCAACGAGTGGCCGCCGGAGTTGGTCGACGGGCTGCTCGGCGAGGGCTTCCAGGTGGTGCGTTTCGACAACCGCGACGTCGGCCGCTCCAGCCGCGCCGCGATCCCGGCACCGACCGCGCGGGAGATGCTCACCCGCCGCTTCTCCGCCGCCCAGTACGTGCTCGGCGACATGGCCCTCGACACGGTCGGGCTGCTCGACGGCCTCGGGATCGACTCCGCCCACCTGGTCGGGATGTCGATGGGCGGGATGATCGTCCAGACCGTCGCGGCCCGACACCCCTCGCGGGTCCGCGGCCTCACCTCGATCATGTCGACGACCGGGGCGAGGCGGATCGGCCGGCCGACGCTCGGCACCTACGCGCGTCTCTACCGGCCCGTGCGCACCGAGCGGGAGGCGGCGGCCGAGGCCACGGTGGCGATGATGCGCCATATCGGCGCCCGCGGCTACGCCTTCGACGAGGATCGGGTGCGCGCGACGGCGCTCGAATCTTGGGACCGCGACGGCGGTCCCAACCCCGACGGCCCGGCCCGCCAGCTCGCCGCGATCTTCAAGTCGGGCGACCGCACCCGCGAGCTCCACCAGATCAGCGCCCCGACCCTGATCATCCATGGCGACCGCGACCCGATGGTCAACCCGACTGGTGGCTGGGCGACGTCGCGGGCGATCCCGCGGTCCCGACTCATGACCATGCACGGCATGGGGCACGACCTGCCCGCGGAAGCGTGCGCTGATCTGGTCGAGGCGATCTCCGAGCTCGGGTGGACGGTCGAGAGACGCCGGGAGGCGCGGGGTGGCTAGGCGACCGCGACCACTGGCAGGCCAGACGGCGGTCGTGACCGGCGCTGCCTCGGGGATCGGCCAGGCGCTCGCCCACCGGCTCTCCGCCCACGGCTCGCCGGTGGCGATCGTCGACGTCGACGCCGCCGGCCTCGAGGAGACCGCGGCGGGACTCCGCACCCCGGTGCTGGTCGAGCCGGTCGACGTCCGCGACCGCGGCGCGCAGCTCGCCTTCGCCGCCCGGGTCGCCGAGTGGGCGCCCGCGCCGATCGGGGCCGTCTTCAACAACGCCGGCGTCGCCGTGTCGGGCACCGTCGCCGACGGGTCGCTCGAGGACGACGAATGGCTACACTCGATCAACTTCGAGGGTGTCGTCAACGGCGTTCGCGCCTTCCTGCCGATCCTGCTCGAGCAGGGCTCGGGCGCGGTCGTCAACACCTCGAGCGTCTACGGCCTCGCCGCCGTTCCGCACCACAGCGCCTATTGCGCCTCGAAGTTCGCGGTGCGCGGCTTCACCGAATCCCTGCGTCAGGAGCTGGCCGGGACCGGCGTGCGGGCGGTGACCGTACACCCGGGCGGGATAAGGACCAACATCGCCCGCAACGGGCGCTCGCACGGCGATCCGCGCGGGCTCGGTCGCAGCCACGAGGAGATGGCGGGCGAATTCGAGGAGATGGTGCGGACGACTCCGGAGCGTGCCGCCGAGGTGATCCATCGCGGCGTCGACGCGGGCCGGGCGCGGATCCTGATCGGCGCCGACGCGCGTCTCTACGACGTGGTCACGCGGATCACCCCCACCCACTACTGGAGCGTGCTCGGCAAGATCGAGGAGCTGGCCGAAAAGGGGGCGCGGCGATGACGCCGGACCTCGACGTGTTGATCGTCGGCGCCGGCATCTCCGGGATCGGCGCCGCCGCCCACCTCACCCGCGAGCGCCCCGGGACGAGCTACGCGATCCTCGAGGGGCGGGAGGGGTTCGGTGGGACCTGGGATCTCTTCCGCTATCCGGGCATCCGCTCCGACTCTGACCTGCACACCTTCTGTTATGCCTTCAAGCCCTGGCTCGCCGACGAGTCGATCGCCGACGGGCCCGCGATCCTCCGTTACCTCGCCGAGACGGTCGAGGAATACGATGTCGCCGCGAACATCCGCTTCGGGCACAAGGTCGGCTCGGCGGAGTGGTCGAGCGAGGACGCCTGCTGGACCGTCCATGCCGTGCACGACGGCGAGCCGGTCGAGCTGACCGCGCGTTGGCTCTTCTGCGCCGGTGGCTACTACCGCTACGACCGCGGTCACGCCCCCGTGTTTCCCGGTGCCGAGCGCTTCGATGGCACCGTCGTCCACCCGCAGTTCTGGCCCGATGACCTCGACTGGAGCGGCAAGAAGGTGGTCGTGATCGGCAGCGGCGCGACCGCGGTGACGCTGGTCCCGGCGATGGCCGATACCGCCGCCCACGTGACGATGCTGCAACGCACGCCGACCTACGTCGTCTCCGTCCCTGCCGTCGATCCGATCCATGCCTGGCTCAAACGGCGGCTCGGGCCGACCCGCGCCCACCGGATTGCCCGCTGGAAGAACGTGCGCCTGGACAGGCTGATCTTCGGCGGCTCGCGGCGCTTCCCCGCGCGGGTGCGGAAGATGATCCGTTCCCACAACGTCAAGGAACTGCCGGAGGGCTTCGAGGTCGACACCCACTTCAACCCGCCCTACGACCCCTGGGACCAGCGGATGTGCGCGGCGCAGGACGGCGACCTCTTCGCCGCGATCCGCGCTGGTCGCGCCTCGGTGGTGACGGGCCGGATCAAGACCTTCACCGCGAGCGGGATCGAGCTCGAGTCGGGCGAGCGGATCGAGGCCGACGTGATCGTCACCGCCACCGGGATCGAGATGGTCCCCTTCGCCGGCATCACCTACGCGGTCGACGGGGAGGCGGTCGAGCTCGGCCAGACCATCACCTACAAGGGCATGATGCTGACCGGTATGCCGAACTTCGTGTACGCCCTCGGCTACACGAACGCGTCCTGGACTCTCAAGGTCGACTTGATCTGCGAGCACTTCATCCGCCTGCTCGGGCTGATGGACGACCGCGACTACGACTGGGCGGTGCCGGAAGCGCCGGTCGGGGGAGCAGGCGTGAAGCCGCTGGTCGACCTCGGTTCGGGCTACGTGGTGCGCGCCGCCGACAGCTTCCCCAAGCAAGGCCCGGGCGAGCCGTGGCTGCTGAAGATGGACTACCTCTACGACCGTCGCGTCCTGCTCGAGGGCCCGGTCGGGGATCACCTCCGCCTGCACCGGGTGGAGCGCTCAGGCGACGTCGCCGCGGCTGGTCGCGCCGACCGGAGCTTTGCGAACGGCTGAGAGACGACGAGGAGGAAAGATGTCACCGACTACGACCAAGAACCTTCCACCCGGCCCGCGCCTGCCGAAGGTGGTGGCCGGCTACATCGTGCTGATGAACCGCATGCCGGCCCTGCGGCGTCTCCACCGCCGCTATGGCGACGCCTTCACCTTGAACCTGCCGATCCTCGGCCCGACCGTGGTCGTCTCCAGCCCGGCCTTGGTCAAGCAGGTCTACACGGCCCCGCCCGGAGCGTTGCTGGTCGCCGAGGGCAACACGATCGGCGAAGTGCTCGGCCCGGGCTCGCTCTTCTCGCTCGAGGGCACGTCGCACCTGCGCGAGCGCAAACTACTGCTGCCGCCCTTCCACGGGAACCGGATGAAGTCCTACGAGGGCGTGATCGAAGAGGAGACGCTGCGCGAGATCGCGGGCTGGCCCGAGGACGTCGAGTTCGCGACGATGCCCTCGTTCATGCGGATCACGATGAACGCGATCCTCCGCACCGTCTTCGGCGCCGAGGGCCCGCACCAGCGCCGGCTCGCCGAGCTCCTGCCCGCCCTGGTCAAGCTCGGCTCGATGCTGACCCTGCTCACCTGGCTGCGTCGCGATCTCGGCCCGTTCTCGCCCGGCGGCCGTTACCGCAAGGTCCGCCGCGAATACGACGCGGTGATCGACGCGATGATCGACGAGGCGCTCGCCGACCCGGACCTGGAGGAGCGCGGCGATGTGCTGGCGTTGCTGCTCGGCGCCCACTACGACGACGGCTCGACCATGTCGCGCTCGGCGATCGGCGACCAGCTCCTCACCCTGCTCGCCGCCGGCCACGAGACGACGGCGACCTCGCTCGCCTGGGCGGTCGAGCGCCTGAGCCGCCATCCGGCCCTGCTGACGCGACTGGTCGAGGAGGCCGAAGGCGACGGCGCCGAGCTGCGCCAGGCGACCATCCAGGAGCTCCAGCGGACCCGGCCGGTGATCACGATGACCGACCGCCTGGTCGGGGTGGAGGAGTTCGAGCTGGGCGAGTGGCGGATCCCGAAGGGCCACCGGATCGTCCAGATGGCGACCCTGATGCACTTCGATCCCCGCTTCTTCGAGCGGCCGGAGGCATTCATGCCCGACCGCTTCATCGAGCGCTCGCCGGACACCTACACCTGGATCCCGTTCGGCGGCGGCACCCGCCGTTGTGTCGGCGCCGCCTTTGCCCAGATGGAGATGAACGTGGTGCTGCGGACCATGCTGCGCGAGGTCGAGCTGAAACCGACGACCGAGCCCGACGAGCGCTGGAAGGCGCGCGGCGTCGCCTTCGCGCCCGCCCGCGGGGGCCGCGCGGTGGTGCGGCGGCGTGGGGC
>JBOGYZ010000118.1:0-13756 GCA_050697015.1 Solirubrobacterales bacterium | reverse complement strand
GCCACAGCCTGCCAGGCCGCCACGAGACGCCCGGGACGTCACTCGGACGGCCGCAGGCGCCCCGCACAATGACGTCCCATCGCCGCGCCCAACACCCCGCGACGGCCCGTCCCTTGGGCCGTCGCGTCGAAGCCCTACCTACGCCGGAACAGCCGTCAACCGCTCCTCGACCCACTTGGTCGAGGCGATGTGTTTGTTCATGCCCAGTTCTTTCGGCGTCGCGCCGAGGGCCAGGCCGACGAGCTGGGGGAGGTGCAGGACGGCGAGGCCGAGGTCGCGATTGACGACCTTGGCCGCCTCCGGCTGCTGCATGTCCAGGTTCAGATGGCAGAGCGGGCAGGGGGTGACGAGGCAGTCCGCCCCGGCGTCGATCGCGTCGCCGACGTGGGTGCCCGCCTGGGTCAGGGACGTCTCGCGGTTCATCGTGATGACCGGGAAGCCGCAGCATTTGCGCGCCCCGTCGTACTCGACGACCTGGCCACCGAGGACCTCGATGACCTTCTCCAGGTAGATGTCCCGGTCCGGGAACTGTCCATAGCCGAGACGCTCCTTCGGCCGCACGATGTAGCAGCCGTAGAAGGGTCCGACCCGCAGGCCGGACAGCGGCTTTACCACCTGCGCAGAAAGTCGATCCAGCCCGTAGTCCTCGACCAGCAGCCAGAGGAAGTTTTTGTTGTTCCAGGAGCCGTCGGCCGACTTCTCGTAGGAGAGGCCCTGGCCGGAGAGCACCTCGTTGATGTGCGCCCGGTAGCCGGAGTCGGCGTCGAGGCGCTGCTGGCACTCCGACTGCGCGCCCTGACAGGTCGAACAGATGTTCATCATCGAGAGGCCGGTCTGCTGGGCGAGCGCGAAGGTGCGCGCGTTCAGGGTGTCGGCGAGCTCCTGGTTGTGCTCGGCGATGACGCCGGCGCCGGAGCAGTTGGCGCGATCGAGTTCGACCAGCTCGATGCCGAGCTTCTGCGCGACGATCGCCATTGAGCCGTGCAGCTCCGGCGTGAAGCCGCGGGAGACGCAGCCGGGCCAGTAGGCGACTTTGATCTGATCAGCCATGTTCAGGCCTCCTTCTCGCCGCCGGTGGGCAAGTAGTCCGCTTTGTCGGGCTCGAGGCGCTCCGCGACGGCGGCCTCCGGGTCGCCCTCCTCGCCCTTGATGTACAGGTTGAATTCCTCGTTGTGCTCCTCGGCGTGCTTGTAGATCGCCTTCACGTCGTCCTGGTCGGGGAGCTTGTGGTGGACGCCGGGGATCAGCTTCGGGAGCGAGCGCATCTTGCCGGTTTTGATCCCGCGCACGGCGGTCGGCAGCGAGCCGATCATTTCCTTGATCGCCCGTTTCGTCGGCATCAGCTTGCCGAGCACGCCCGGGGCGAAGGACTCCTGCAGCAGGAGGCTCTCGTCGAGGGTGCCCTTCTTCTCGATGATGTTGACGAAGGCCATCTCGTGGGAGTGGCCGGAGTTCGGATCCTCGATGCCGTTCTCACCGGCCTTGCGGCGCAGGCGCATGATCTGGTCCATCGGCGCCACACCCTTCGGGCAGGCGTCGACGCAGCTGAAGCAGTGCGTGCAGTCGTAGATCCCGTGCGGGTCGTGGGCCAGGTCGGTGAGCCGCTCGGAGGTCTCCGCGTCGCGCGGGTCGCCGACGAAGCGGTAAGCCTTGGCCAGCGCCGCCGGGCCGATGAAGAGCGGGTCGGCTTCCATCGAGAGGCAGGAGGAGACGCAGGCGCCGCACTGGATGCAGGCCATCGACTGGGTGATGTCGACCATCGATTCCGGCTCGACGATGTACTCGCGCTCCGGCGCCTCGCCGTGGGGGAGGAGCCAGGGGGTGACGCGGCGGATCTTGGCCCAATGGGTCGACTCCATGTCGGTGACCAGGTCCTTGATCACCGGCATGTTGCCCATCGGCTCGATCACGATCACGTTGCCCTCGGCGGCACCGCCGACGGCGGAAGCCTTCTTGTCCGCCAGCTCCTGGGCCTCGCCGATCTGGGTCTGACACCCGAGCCCGGACTGGCCGTTGATCTTCATCCCGCAGGAGCCGCAGATCGCCGCCCGGCAGGAGCAGCGCACGGCCAGCGAGCCGTCCTCGCGGTCCTTGGCCTGGAGCAGGCCGTCGAGGACCGACAGCGAGGGATCGAGATCGACGCCGAACTCCTCCCAGTACGCAGGCTCGCCGCTCTCCGGCTGGTAGCGCCGAACTTTGATCGTGTAGTCGGCCATCAGTACGTCCTCGCTTCCGGTTGCCACTGGGTGATGGTCACCTCGGAGTAGGAGATCTCCGGGCCGTCGTCAGTCTTCTCGAGGTTGATGTGTTTGAGCCACTCCTCGTCGTTGCGCTCCGGATAATCGGTGCGGTACTGAGCCCCGCGACTCTCCTTGCGCTCCAGCGCCCCGATGCACGAGCACTCGGCCACGTCGAGCATGTACCCGAGCTCGATCGCCCCCATCAGGTCCTGGTTGAAGACGCTGCCGTGGTCGTCGATGTAGGCGGTCTTCGCCTCCTCCTTGAGGCGGCGCACCGTCTCCAGCGCTTCGGCGATGCCGGCCTCGTCGCGGAACACGGCGACTTTCGAGTCCATCGTCTGGCCGAGCTCCAGCTTGATCTCGGAGACGCGCCGGCCGGAGCCCTTCTCGCGCCCGTTGATGTCGTCGATCATCGTCTGCTCGTCCTCGAGCAGTTTGCCCGACGGTTTCGACCAGTCGGTGCGCAGGGCCCGCGCCGCGGCGTCGCGGCCCGAATGCTTGCCGAAGATCAGCGTGTCCAGCAACGAGTTGGCGCCGAGCCGGTTGCCACCGTGGACGGAGACGCAGGCCACCTCGCCCGCGGCGTAGAGGCCGGGGATGTCGGTGCGGCCCTCGACGTCGGTCTTGACCCCGCCCATCGTGTAGTGGTTGCCCGGCTTGATGTGGATCGGTTCGCGGGTGATGTCGACGCCGGCGAAATCACGGCCGACCAGGACGATCTCCCGCAGCGCCTCGTGTATGCGCTTTTTCGGGACCACCGTGATGTCGAGCGCGACGGTCCCGTCGGGGAAGCCGCGGCCCTCGTTGATCTCGGTCTGCTCGGCGCGGGAGACGACGTCGCGCGAGGCGAGCTCCATTTTGTTCGGCGCGTACTTCTCCATGAAGCGTTCGCCGTTCTTGTTGAGGAGCAGGGCGCCCTCGCCGCGGGCGCCCTCGGTGATCAGGAATCCCTTGCCCGCCAGCGTGGTCGGGTGGTATTGGATCATCTCCATGTCCATCAGCTTGGCGCCGACTCGGTAGGCCATCGCGATGCCGTCGCCGTTGCAGATCAGGGCGTTGGTGGTCGGCTTCCAGATCTGGCCGGAGCCCCCGGTGGCGAGGATCACCGATTTGGCTCCGAACAGCTCCATCGAGCCGTCGGCGATGTTGCGGGTACATACGCCGCAGCACTCACCGTTCTCGTCGATCGCCAGGGAGGAGCTGAACCACTCCTCGTACCGGGTGATCTGCTCCGAATATTTCATCAGCTGCTCGTAGAGCACGTGCATGATCGCCTGGCCGGTGATGTCGGCGACGTAGTACGTGCGGGCGGCGGAGGCGCCGCCGAAGGCGCGGGTCCCGAGTTTGCCTTCCTCGTTGCGGTGGAAGGTGACGCCGAGGTGCTCCATGTGGAGGATTTCCTCCGGGGCCTCGCGGGCCATGATTTCGATCGCGTCCTGGTCGCCCAGGTAATCGGATCCCTTCACGGTGTCGAACGCGTGGGACTCCCACGAGTCGTCGGCGTTCAGAGCCGCGTTGATGCCGCCTTGAGCGGCGTTGGAATGGGAGCGGACCGGGTGGACCTTGGAAACGATCCCGACCGAAACACCCTGCTCTGCGGCAGCAAGGGCGGCCCGCTGGCCGGCGAGTCCGGCCCCTATGACAAGTACATCGTGGGATGGCACGAGGCCGGACTTTATAGAGCGCAAATCCGACCAGGGAGTCGGGATTCGCTTAATGCATCACACAGCACAAAGCTAGCCGCGCGCGGCTAGGCGAGGCGCCTGATCGTCGCCTCCGCGAGCCTGATTCCGTCGGCCACGGAGCCGAAGTCGACGTTCTCCGCGAGGTCGTTCGGCCAGTGGTAGTTGGAGGGCTGCTTGAGGTCGTCGCAGCCGGCGATCACCGCCGTTTCGTAGCCCGCGGCGAGCGGCTCCATCCCGTCGGTGCCGTTGTGCAGACGCAGGTTCGGATAGAGCCAGATGCCAAGCTCCTCGGCGGTGGTGTCGAGCAGCTCCAGCGCCGGCGCCGGATAGTCGTACATCTTCAGGAAGCCCTCGCCGCGCAGCACCAGGAGGTGCGGTGAGCCGGTCGACTCGAGGACGAGGAAGAAGGTCGAGTCGGTGGGCAGCTCTGAGAAGTGGCGCTCGCCGAAGGCCTTCATGCCCTCGCTGAATGACTCCTCGGAGCCGGCCGAGAGGAGGACCACGCGGACGCCGGGGGCGGGGGAGTCGGCGAGGCGTTTGGCGAGGGCGAGCAGGGAGACGACCGCGGTGCCGTTGTCGTTGGCGCCGGGGACGACCTTGCGGGAGCCGATCTCGGCCATCGCCGCGGTGGCGCCGGCACCCAGCACCGTGCCCAGCTTGATCAGTGCCCTGAAGTTGGTGAGCGCCCCGAGGGCGACCAGCAGCGGGCCGCCGACCACCGGCGCCATCAAGGCCGGGCTGGTCTCGACCCTCTCGATCAACCCGAGGCGGTCGGCGACCTTCGGGATCGCCGGGTGGAAGACGAGGCCGGAGTGGGCGGAGTCGTGGTGGGCGCCGATCACGATCGTCTGCGCCGCGTCGGGGTCGCCGATCTCGCAGACGACGTTGTAGGAGGTGCGCTTCGGCAGCAGCGTGCGGAGGCGGCGCTGGTGGGGCGGGAAGTCGGAGGCGATGCCGGCCGTTCCGATGGCGCCACATGCAACGCCGAGAAGGCGACGTCCACGCAGCGTCAGGATGCCGCCGAGCGCGCCGAGCGCGGTGCCGATCCCGAGGGGCCACCAGTAGGTGCCGTGCACCTCGGCCGCCTCGATCCGCGCCTCGGCGCCGAGCGAGCGGAACTGGTCGACCAACCACTCCGCGGCGCGCCGCTCGCCCGCGGAGGCCGAGGGGCGGTAGATGTTCTCCAGTTCCTCCAGTCGCGCCCGCAGCCAGGCCTGGTCGGGCTCGCCCGGGCCCGTGGAGGAAGGTGTGCCAACTGTGTGACTGGCCATGTGGCCGGCGAGGCTACCCCCTTACCATTGACTTCGTGTTGGGCGGAGGCTCCATAACGCTGTTCCACATCCGGGGAATCCGGATCGCGGTCGACTGGTCGTGGTTCGTGATCCTCTTCCTGGTCATCTTCTGGATGTCCAACTTCTACGACGAACTGTTGGGCAACTCGGCGGGCTCGGCCACGCCGTTCGTCCTCGCCGTCGCCAGCGCCGCCGGCTTCTTTGGCTCGATCCTCCTGCACGAGCTCGGCCACGCCCTCGTCGCCACCCGCAACGGGATCGGCATCAGCTCGATCCAGCTCTGGATCTTCGGCGGCCTGGCGCGCATGGACCGCGAAGCGGATTCCGCCGGGGTCGAAGCGCGCGTCGCCCTCGCGGGCCCGGCGGTGACCGCGCTGATCTTTGTCGTCCTGATGGTCGGCGGCGTCCTCGCGGGCGGCTGGCACGAGTTCAGCCACGCGGCGCTGATCGAGTCGACCTCCGGCGCCTCCGGCGTGTTGGCGGCGATGGCCTGGCTCGCCTCGATCAACCTGCTGCTGCTCGTCTTCAACCTGCTGCCCGCGTTCCCGATGGACGGCGGCCGAGTCGCCCGCGCGATCGCCTGGAAGGTGACCGGCGACCGCAACGCGGCGACCAAGTTCGCCGCCGACCTTGGCCGCATCTTCGGCTACCTCTTCATCGCCGGCGGCATCTACATGGCGCTGACCGGGGCGATCCTCGGCACCATCGGCGGCATCTGGCTCGCCTTCGTCGGGTTGATGATCAACGGCGCCGCCAAAGGCGCCTCGGTCCAGACCCGGATGAACCGGCAGATCGGCCCGATCTCGGTCGCCGACGTGATGGACCGCGAGCCGGTCACGATCCGCGGCGACCTCTCGATCGAGCAGGCTCTCGATCAGTACTTCCTCCGCTACCGCTGGCCCTGGTTCCCGGTCGTCGACGCCGCCCACCGCTTCCTCGGTCTCCTCAACCGTGATGCCGCCGACGAGGTTCCCGAGGTCTCCCGTGCCGGCTCGACCGTCTCCGAAATCGTCGACGTCGACCGCGGCCTCTTCATCCGCGACGACACCCCCCTCACCTCCCTGCTCTCAAACCAGAACCTCCGCCGCCTCGGAGCCCTGATGGCGGTCGACGCCGAAGGCCGCCTCTCCGGCGTCATCACCGTCGAGCAAGTCGGCCGCGCGTTGAGGGACGCACAGGCTCGGGCCTGAGGCGGGCTCGGGCAGGGGTTCCGCTTAACCCCTTCGCGCGGAACGCTTTCCAGCTGGCGCCCGAGCCTCGCAAGCTCCGGGGTACAAGACGCTCCACCCCTGCCCGACCCCGCCTCGCAAGGGTGCGTTCGTCTCTTGTCCCGCATACGACTACAAGCGACGAACGCACGCCCGCTGCCGTCGGTGGGAGGGATCCCGACAGGGGTCGGAGCGGCTTGTACCCCGGAGCTTCCAAAGCTCCGGGCGATAGCTGGAAAGCGCTCCGGGCGGAGGGGTTGAGCGAGACCCCTGTCGGGATCCCTCTCGGCAAACCTCAGAAGTTCGCGCGGTGGCGGTTGATGATGCGCTCGAAGTTCACGCCGGACGGGAGGGTGCCGAAAGCTCGGCCCCAGTCACCGTCGAGGCGGCTCGCGCAGAAGGCGTCGGCCACCGCTTCGTCGCCGTAGCGGACCAGGAGGGAGGCTTGGAGGGCGAGGGCCATGCGCTCGACCACGCGGCGGGCGCGGGCCTCGATCGTGGTGACGTCACCGGGGAGTTCGTCGCGCAGGGCGGTGGCGAAGGCGGCGAGGCGGGGATCGGCGGCGGCGCCGTCGGCCACCTCGGCGAAGAAGGACTCGACCGAGGCCGGGCTCTTCACCATGGCGCGGAGGACGTCGAGGCACTGGACGTTGCCGCTGCCCTCCCAGATCGAGTTGAGGGGGCTCTCGCGGAAGAGGCGCGGCATCCCTGACTCCTCGACGTAACCGTTGCCGCCGAGGCACTCGAGGCACTCGCCCGCGTGGGCGGGAGCGCGCTTCGTGATCCAGTACTTGAGCACGGCGTTGGCGACGCGCTTCAGGCTCTGCGCCTCCGAGTCGCCGGCGATCGCCTCGTCGTAGGCGCGCGCCAGGCGCATCGCCGCGATCGTCGCCGCCTCCGACTCGACCGCAAGGTCGGCGAGGACGTTCTGCATCAACGGCTGATCGACCAGCACCGTGCCGAAGACCGAGCGGTTGGAGGTGTGGTGGATCGCCTGGGCGACGCCGGCGCGCATGCCGACGGTGCTGCCGAGCACACAGTCGAGGCGGGTGTGGTTGACCATCTCGATGATCGTCGGCACGCCCGCGCCCTCCTCGCCGACCAGCCAGGCCGACGCGGCGTCGAATTCGACCTCGCTGGAGGCGTTCGACTTGTTCCCGAGCTTGTCCTTGAGGCGCTGGAGGCGGAAGCGGTTGCGCTCGCCGTCCGGGGTCCAGCGGGGGAAGAGGAAGCAGGAGAGGCCGCCCTCGGCCTGGGCGAGGACGAGGAAGGCGTCGCACATCGGCGCCGACATGAACCACTTGTGGCCGGTCAGCTCGTACTCGGCGCCGGGGCCGCCGCCGTTCACCGGACGGGCGATCGTCGTGTTGGCGCGCACGTCGGTGCCGCCCTGCTTCTCCGTCATCCCCATCCCGGTGAGGGCGCCGCGCTTGTCCGGCGCCGGGGCGTTCCGCGGGTCGTAGGTGTTGGTGAGGACGTGCGGCTCCCACCGCGCGGCGAGCTCGGGCTGCGCGCGAAGGGCAGGGATCACCGAGTAGGTCATCGAGATCGGGCAGCCGACCCCGGCCTCGGCCTGCGAGAAGCACATGAAGGCGGCGCCGCGGGCGACGTGGGCGCCCGGCCGCGGGGCGCTCCACGGCGAGCTGTGCAGTTCGTGTTCGACGGCGGTGCCGAGCAGGTCGTGCCAGGCGGGGTGGAACTCGACCTCGTCGACGCGGTTGCCGTAGCGGTCGTGGGTCTTGAGCTTGGGACCGTTCTCGTTGGCGAGGCGCCCCAGCTCCTGCGCCTCGGCCGAGCCGGCGAACTCGCCGACCGCGGCGATCCGCTCCGTCGCCCAGTCGGCGCCCTCGCGGTCGACCGCCTCGACCAGCACCGTGTCGGCCTCGAAGACGTTGTAGTCGGCCAGCGGCGGCGGCTGGTTGGCGACGGTGTGGTTGCCGAAGGTATGACGCTCCCGGGTGGCCATCGGTACGTAAGTGTGCCGGCTCGCCGGCCGGCACGCAGACTTTACGTAGCGTGAAGCGGCGACCTTCCCGGCCAGATAGCATCGCCGGCCGATGCCGAAGATCAAGGTTGTGAACCCTGTCGTCGAGCTCGACGGCGACGAGATGACCCGCATCATCTGGTCGTTCATCAAAGAGCAGCTCATCCTCCCCTACCTCGATGTCGACCTGAAGTACTACGACCTCGGGATCGAGAGCCGCGACGCGACCAACGACCAGATCACGGTCGATTCCGCGAACGCGATCAAGGAGTACGGGGTCGGCGTCAAGTGCGCCACGATCACGCCCGACGAGGCGCGGGTCGAGGAGTTCGGCCTGAAGGAGATGTACCGCTCGCCGAACGGGACGATCCGCAACATCCTCGGCGGCGTCATCTTCCGCGAGCCGATCGTGATCTCCAACGTGCCGCGCCTGGTGCCGGGTTGGACGAAGCCGATCGTGATCGGCCGTCACGCCTTCGGCGACCAGTACCGCGCCACCGACCTGGTGGTGCCGGGCGAGGGAACGCTGACCATGACCTACACCCCGAAGGACGGATCCGAGCCGATCGAGCTCGACGTCTACGACTTCCCCGACGGCGGCATCGCGATGACGATGTACAACCTCGACGAGTCGATCCGTGACTTCGCCCGCGCCTCGATGCGCTACGGCCTGAACCGCGGCTACCCGGTCTACCTGTCGACCAAGAACACCATCCTCAAGCGCTACGACGGCCGCTTCAAAGACCTCTTCGCCGAGGTCTACGACGCCGAGTTCAAGGCCGACTTCGAGGCCGCCGGGATCACCTACGAACACCGCTTGATCGACGACATGGTCGCCGCCGCGATGAAGTGGGAAGGCGGCTACGTGTGGGCCTGCAAAAACTACGACGGCGACGTGCAGTCGGACACCGTCGCGCAGGGGTTCGGGTCGCTCGGCCTGATGACCAGCGTGTTGATGACCGCCGACGGTAAGACGGTCGAGGCGGAGGCCGCGCATGGCACCGTCACCCGTCACTACCGCCAGCACCAGCAGGGCAACCCGACTTCAACCAACCCGATCGCCTCGATCTTCGCCTGGACGCGCGGCCTCGAAGCCCGCGGCCGGATGGACGACACGCCGGAGGTCAGCGAGTTCGCCCAGACCCTCGAGCGCGTCTGCATCGAGACGGTCGAAGAAGGCAAGATGACCAAAGACCTGGCGCTGCTCGTCGGCGGCGATCAGGCCTACCAGACCACGCAGGAGTTCCTGGCGTCGATCGACGACAACCTGCAGCGGGCGATGGGTGGAGCCAACTAGCTCCCAGCCGTCGCCGTAATTCCGACCCTGAGGAGATAAACGTGAGCACCCCCGTGAAGGTCACCGTTACGGGCGCCGCCGGGCAGATCGGCTACGCCCTTCTGTTCCGGATCGCCAGCGGTCAGATGCTTGGCCCCGACACCCCCGTCGAGCTGAGCCTGTTGGAGATCCCGCAAGCGGTCAAGGCCGCCGAGGGCACCGCGATGGAGCTCGACGACTGTGCCTTTCCGCTGCTCAGCCGGGTGGACATCTCGGACGACCCGAAGAAGGCCTTCGAGGGCACCAACATCGCCCTGCTGGTCGGCGCGCGGCCGCGCGGTCCGGGCATGGAGCGGGCCGATCTGCTGGAGGCCAACGGCGGCATCTTCAAGCCGCAGGGCGAAGCGATCAACGCCGGCGCCGCCGATGACGTGAAGGTCCTGGTGGTCGGCAATCCGGCCAACACCAACTGCCTGATCGCGATGTCGAACGCGCCCGACGTCCCGCGTGAGCGCTTCACCGCGATGATGCGCCTCGACCACAACCGGGCGAAGATCCAGGTCGCCAACAAGCTCGGCAAGCCGGTCAGCTCGGTGACGAACATGACCGCCTGGGGCAATCACTCCCCGAGCCAGTACCCCGACCTGGTGAACGCCAAGGTCGACGGGAAGAGCGCCTGGGACCAGGTCGACGACGAAGCCTGGATCGCCGACGAGTACATCCCCCGGGTCGGCAAACGCGGGGCCGAGATCATCGAGGCGCGCGGAGCCTCCAGCGCCGCCTCGGCGGCCAACGCCGCGATCGACCACGTCCACGACTGGGTGCTCGGCACGCCGGACGGCGACTGGGTGTCGATGGCGGTCCCGAGCGACGGTTCCTACGGGATCGGCGAAGGCATCATCTGCGGCGTGCCGGTCCAGTGCAGTGGCGGCGAGTACTCGGTCGTCCAGGGCCTCGAGGTCCCGGATTTCTCGCGCGAGCGGATCGAGAAGAGCGTCTTCGAGCTCCAGGAGGAGCGCGACGCGGTCTCGAACCTCGGCCTGATCTAGGCCGAGGTACAGCGGTGCGTTCGCACTTCTCCGCGGATACCGCGGGAACGTGCGAACGCAACCCGTCGGGTCAGCCCGCCGGGTAGTACTGACGGCCGTCCTTTTTGACCCGGCCCTCTTTCTCCAGATCGCCGAGCACCCGGTACAGGTAGTTCGGTTTGATTTTCATCGTCTTCGCGACGTCAGAGGCGCTGATGCCCGGCCGCGAGGTGATCAGCTCGACCGCCTGATCGCCGCGGGTGCCACCACGACGGCGACGACGTTTTTTCGGCGCGCCGGACGAGGCACCGGAAACTTTGGTGCTCGCTTTGGAGGCGCTGCCACGCGGGCGGCCGGGGGAGCGTTTCGCTTTCCCACCGAGCTCCGCGAGGGCTCGCTCGAGCCGGCCCCGCTCCTCGTCAAGATCGGCAAGGCGCCGCTCGACGAGCTGGCGGGCCTCGTCAAGGACGTTCGTCGTGCTTGGCATCTAGATCCCTTTCATCCAAATCAAGTTCAGTTACAGAGGTGCGAGTGTGCCACACCAATCCTCACACTGTGCAACCGGTTAAGCCAATGCAATAAACCAATTTGCTTCGTGACGGTGTCACGAAGCGCCGGTGAAACGTCCTAGCGGGTGAGTTCGGCCTGGCGCTCGGGTGAGATGCGGATGACGTTGTGCGCCAGCCCCACCTTCTCCAGCCCGCCGATGATCAGCGCCGAGGGATCGAGCTCCCATTTCTTCAGGCCGTGTTCGGCCGAGCGCGGGAAGGCATGATGGTTGTGGTGCCAGGACTCGCCCAGCGAGGGGAGCGACAGCCAGAAGACGTTGGTGGATTGGTCGTCGGTGTCGAAGCGGCGTTTCCCGAGGAAGTGACACACCGAGTTGACGCTCCAGGTGATGTGATGGACGAAGAACACTCGCACCAGGCCACCCCAGAGATAGCCGGCGAGCGCGCCGATCCAGCTACCGGTGATCGCGTACCCGAGCGCCGCGGGGATCAGCAGGCTGATCACGATCAGGGCGACGAAATGACGTGAGATGAAGCGCATGCCGTCGTCCTCGTAGAGGTCCTTGGCGTATTTCTTCCAGTCGGCGCGGCCCTGGGTCTCCATCAGCCAGCCGGTGTGGGCGTGCCAGAAACCGCGCAGCCCCTCGCCGTGGCCGACGTGAGGACTGTGTGGGTCACCCTCCTTGTCGGTGTGGGCGTGGTGCTTACGGTGGTCGGCGACCCAGGAGAGGACCGGGCCTTGGACCGCCATCGTGCCGAGGACGGCGAAGGTGTATTCGAGCCACTTCGGGGTCTGGAAGGAGCGGTGGGTCAGCAAGCGGTGATAGCCGACCGTGATCCCGACGGCGGTGATCAGGTACATGAACGCGGCGATCGCGAGGATGCCGGGACTGACCAGGCTGCTGGGGAGGAGGATGATCGCGACGATGGTGCCGACGAACGGCACCACGACGCCGCCGAGGTTGGCGACCTTCTCGAATTTCGACATTTCACCCATTGGAGTTCAAGTTACGCCTACCTGGGAGATATGTATTAGCGTCTAGGTCTAGTTCAGTAGGCCAGAACTTGTAATTCAGATGCCAAAAACCCGCCTAGCCCTCGACGACGAACCGTGGCGGGACCTGCCCGCCTCGGTCGCCGACCTGATCGAAGGCGAGATCGAGGCGATCAGCGCCGAGATCCTCGGGTCCATCGCCCGCGAGGTGCCGGAGTACTCGCGGCGGCTCGAGGGTCGCTTCGGCCGTGGCATCCGCCGTGGTGTGGGGGAGGCGCTGGCCCAGTTCGTCGCGCTGATCCGCGACCCCGACGCGGGGCGCGACTCCGGCCGCGAGGTCTACCTCGCCCTCGGTCGCGGCGAGCAGCGCGCGGGGCGCACCCTCGACTCCCTCCAGGCCGCCTACCGGATCGGCGCGCGGGTCGCCTGGCGCCGCTTCGCCGATGCCTGTCGGCGCGCCGGACTGGGAGCCGAGCCGCTCTCCCTGCTCGCCGAGGCTGTCTTCGCCTACATCGACGAACTCGCCGCCGACTCGGTCGAGGGCTTCGCGCAGGCGCAGGCCGAGGTCGAGGACGTGCGTCGTCGTCGTCGCCGCGAGCTCGTCGCCCTGCTGCTCGGCGATCCGCCCGCCGACGCCGCCGACCTGGCCGCCGCCGCCCGCGCCGCGTCGTGGAAAGTGCCGGCCGGATTGGCGGCGCTCGCCTGTCCGGAGGATGTGCTCGCCCGCGTCGCCCGCCGCCTACCGCCGGAGGCGTTGACCACCGTCGTCGACGGCGAAGGCTGCGTGCTGCTGCCCGACCCAGAGGGGCCGGGCCGCGCCGAAGCCCTGGCCCGGGCCGCGGCCGAGGGTCGTGTCGCGCTCGGCCCGACGGTCACGCCGACAGCGGCGAGCGAGTCGTGGGCCCTCGCCCTGGCACTGCGCCGCGCGGAGTCCGCGGGCGCCGTCGCCGAGCCGTCGGGTGAAGGAAAGCGGCGCGACGAAGCCCCCGCTCCCCTTCGCGTCGACGACCACCTCGCGGCGCTCCTCCTCTTCGAATCGCGCGACCTCGCCGGCCGGATCGCGGCGCGCCGCCTTGCGCCCTTCGCCGATCTCACCCCGAAGGCGCGCGCCCGCATGCGCGAGACCGCGCTCGCGCATCTGCGCCACGACGGCAACGCGGTGGCGATGGCGGCCGAGATGCACGTCCACGCGCAGACCGCCCGCTACCGGATCGCCCGCCTGCGCGAGCTGCTCGGGGACGAACTGGACGACCCCGACGTGCGCTTCGAGCTGGAGCTCGCGCTGCGGGCGGAGGTCGGTGGGGTCGGGTAGCGGGTCGGACGGCGTCCGCGTCCGCGGCTGCGGCTGCGGCGTCGGTCCTTGTCGGCTGGCCCTCCCGCAAGCTTCGGGGCCACGTAAGCTGGCGCCCGGAGGCGCAAGGGTCCTGGCCTCTTGAAGCTGGCGCCCGGGAAAGGGAAGGGCCGTCTCGTCCACGGCCCTGGCAGGCTGTGGCCGTGGCCGAGACGGCCGGGTATGAAACGAGGGGAGGATCCGTGACGT
>JBOGYZ010000117.1:0-8173 GCA_050697015.1 Solirubrobacterales bacterium | reverse complement strand
CGGCACCGACACCGGCGGCTCGATCCGCCAGCCCGCCTCGCTCTGCGGCATCGTCGGGCTGAAGCCGACCTACGGGGCGATCTCGCGCTTCGGGATGATCGCCTTCGCCTCCTCGCTCGACCAGTGCGGGCCGTTCACCCGCGACGTCACCGACGCGGCGCTGCTGCTCGGCGTGATGCAGGGCAAGGACCCGCTCGACTCGACCTCGGTCGGGATCGAGGGCGGGATCGAGCTGCCCAGCAGCGAGGACCTCGCGGGCCTGAGGTTCGGCGTCCCGCGCGAGCTCGGCGCGTCGACCATCGACCCGGGCGTCCGCGCCGTCTTCGAGGCGACCGTGGGGCGGATCGAGGAGCTCGGCGGGCAAATCGTCGAGGTCGGCCTTCCGCACGCCGAGCACGGCATCTCCGCCTACTACGTCATCGCCCCGGCCGAGGCGTCCTCGAACCTCGCTCGCTTCGACGGGGTCCGTTACGGCCTGCGCGTGGCCGGCGACGAGGACCTGATCGAGATGTACGAGCGGACCCGCTCGGAGGGCTTCGGCGCGGAGGTCAAGCGCCGCATCATGCTCGGCACCTACGCGCTCTCCTCCGGCTACTACGACGCCTACTACGGCCAGGCCCAGAAGGTCCGCACGCGGATCGCCCAGGACTTCGACACCGCCTTCGAGGACGTCGACTTCGTGATCACGCCCACCTCGCCGTCGGTCGCCTTCGAGCTCGGCGCCAAGACCGACGACCCGCTGGCGATGTACATGAACGACTTCTTCACCGTGCCGATGAGCCTCGCCGGGATCCCGGCGATCGCGCTCCCGGCCGGGCTCGCCGCGCCCGAGGACGGCGGCGCGGGGGCGGCCCAGCTCCCGGTCGGCTTCCAGATCGCCGCCCCGGCCTTCGGCGAGCAGAAGCTGCTGGAGGCCGCCCACGCGCTCGAGCGCGCACTCGACTTCGAGGGCGCGGCAGGCGACGCGATCCCCTGGAAGGGAGGCGCCCATGCCTGAGCTGGAAGCCGTCATCGGCCTCGAGATCCACGTGCAGCTGGCGACGAAGACGAAGATGTTCTGCGGCTGCGAACCGAGCTTCGGCGACGAGCCGAACACCCACACCTGCCCGATCTGCCTCGCCCACCCCGGCGTCCTGCCGGTGCCCAACGAGGAGGCGATCCGTTATGCCCTGAAGATCGGGATGGCGCTCGGCTGCGAGATCGCCCCACGCTCGATCTTCCATCGCAAGAACTACTTCTATCCCGACAACCCGAAGGCCTACCAGATCAGTCAGTACGACATCCCGATCTGCGGCGAAGGGAAGCTCGGCGACATCCGCATCACCCGCGCCCACCTCGAGGAGGACGCGGCGAAGACGATCCACGTCGGCGAGTCGGGCCGGATCGCCGCCTCGACGGCCTCGCTGGTCGACTTCAACCGCGGCGGCACGCCGCTGGTGGAGATCGTCACCGAGCCCGACCTGCGCGGCGCCGCCGAAGCGGCCGAGTGGGCGCGCCTGCTGCGCGAGACGGTCCGCCAGCTCGGCGTCTCCGACGTGAACATGGAGGAGGGGAGCCTGCGGATCGACGCCAACGTGTCGGTGCGGCCCGAGGGCTCGACTGAGCTCGGGGTGAAGACCGAGCTGAAGAACATGAACTCGTTCCGCTTCGTCCAGCGCGGGATCGAAGCCGAGCTGGAGCGCCAGCGCGAGCTGATCGGCGCGGGGGGGACGGTCGAGCAGGAGACGCTCCATTTCGACCCGGCGAGCGGCGACCTCACCTCACTGCGCTCGAAGGAGGAAGCCCACGACTACCGCTACTTCCCCGAGCCCGACCTGGTCGCGATCGTGCCGACCGAGGCGATGCTCCAGGAGGCGCGCGACTCGCTGCCGGAGCTGCCCGCCGAGCGCACCGCCCGCTACAAAGCGGAGCTGGGACTGGACGAGGCGCAGGCCCGCCTCCTCGCCGGCGACCCCGACCAGGCCGCCTACTTCGAAGCGGTCGTCGCCGCGGTCGGCGAGGGCGCCGAGCCGCGTGTAGTCGCCAACTGGGTGACCGGCGACCTCACCGCGGCGTTGCGTGCCTCCGAAGACGCCGAACGCCCCGAAGTCAAGCCGCTGGCCGACCTGATCGGCGCCGTCGCCTCCAAGCAGGTCTCCCACGCGGGCGGCAAACAGGTGCTGGCGATCCTCGTCGCCGACGGCGATGCCGACGTGGCGGAGATCATCGAGCGCGAAGGCCTCGCCCAGATGGGGGGAGCTGGCGGTGAGCTTGCCGGCATCGTCGCCGCCGCGATCGAGGCCGATCCGGCCGCCGCCGAGCAGATCCGCTCCGGCAACGGCAAGGCGATCGGGGCCATAGTCGGCACTGTGATGCGGGAGACGAAGGGCCGCGCCGACGGCGGCGAGGTCAACCGCCTGATCCGCGAGCAACTCGGGCTCTAGCCGCGCATTTCCCCTGCAATCTCTGTGACGGAAAGCACTTTGTAACACGCTGTTACAAGCTGGTAGCTTGGAGCTATGGCTTGGAACGTCGTCATCGCGGGTGGTGGATTCGGTGGGCTCTCCGCGGCGCGGGAGCTCGAGAAGGCCATGCCGAAGCAGTCGGCGCGGCTGATGCTGATCAACGAGCAGAACTACGCGACCTATGCGCCGTTCCTGCCCGAGGCCGCCGCGGGGACGCTCGAGCCGCGCCACGTGGTGACGCCCCTGCGCGACATCCTCAAGCGCACCTACCTGCGGCTCGGCGAGATCGTCGGGCACGACCCCGAGGCGAAGACCGTCGAGCTGGCCGCCAAGGGCGGCGGCAACGAGACGATTCCCTACGACCAGCTGCTGCTTTCGCTCGGGTCGGTGTCGCGGGTGCTGCCGATCCCCGGGCTGACCGAGCACGCGATGGGCTTCAAGGGTCTCGCCGACGCGATCGTCCTACGCAACCGGGTGGTTGAGAACCTCGAGCTGGCGAACGCGACCAACGAGCACCAGCGGCGCGAGGAACTGCTCACCTTCGTCTTCGTCGGCGGTGGCTACGCGGGCCTCGAGGCGCTGGCTGAGCTCCAGGACTTCGCCGCCGACGCGATGGACAGCTACCCGCGCGCCCGACTGCACGGGATGCGCTGGATCCTGGTCGAGGCGGCGCCGCGGGTGCTGCCGGAGATCGATCACGACCTCGCCGACTACGCGGTGCGCGAGCTGCGCGGCCGCGGTATCGAAATCAAGCTGGAGACGACGCTCAAAGAGCTGACGGGCAACTCGGCGACGCTGTCGACCGGCGAGGTCGTGCCGACCACGACCGTCGTCTGGACCGCGGGAGTCGCCCCGGCGCCGATCCTGAAACAGCTGAACGTGCCGCTCGACGAGCGCGGCCGGGTGCCGGTCGACGACCACCTGCGGGTGGAGGGGCTCGACTCGGTCTGGGCGCTCGGCGACTGCGCCGCCGCCCCCGACCCGCGCGGCGGCACCTGCCCGCCGACCGCCCAGCACGCCGTGCGCCAGGGCCCGGTCGCGGCCCGCAACATCGCCGCCGAGCTGGGGATCGGCAACGCCGAACCCTTTACCTACCGCAGCGAGGCCTCCTTCGTGAACCTCGGTCGCTACAAGGCGGTCGGGCGGATCGGCGACAAGAAATTCCGCGGCTTTCCCGCCTGGTTCCTGGCCCGCAGCTACCACATGAGCCAGATCCCGGGCTACTCCCGCAAGGCCCACGCGATCCTCGACTGGACCGCCAGCATGCCGTTCAAGCGGGACATCGCCGAGCTCGGCTCGGTCACCCGCCCGAAACGCCTGGGCTGAGCGCGCCTATTCGACCGTGACGGTCGCTTCCATGCCTTCTTTGGCATGGCTGAAGAGGTCGCACCACATCCGGTATTCGCCGGGTTCGACCGTCACCGTTGCGTCCGAGTTTTCGCCTGGTTCGGTTTTCGGGATTTTGACCACTTCGCCGAGCGGTTCGCCGCTCGGGCCGACCCGCTGGATGTCCATGTCGTGCGGGTCTTCGCCTTTGTTCTGCAGTTGGACCTTGAGCTGCCCCGAGCGCACGGTCTGGCGCGAGAGCCTGTAGCTCTTCGTCCCACCGCGATCGTCGGCGGCGACGCCGAGGGCGTTGGCTTCCGGTTCTGGTTCCGGCGTCGGGGTATTGACGGGCGGTTTGGCCGGAGGAGCCTGGACGGGCGGAGCAGTCGGCGTCGGCGAAGGGGTCGTTGGCGCCGCGACTTCCTGGCAGGTCCAGTAGTGCTTGAGGCGCACCACGTTCTTGCGCTTCCCGTGACGCTTGACGTGCTTGACGACACGCTTCGTGTGCTTCGCGCAAGTCGTCGCCGCGTGGGCCTGGCCGAGCGGCCGCGCGAAGCTGAGCGCCGCGGCGATGGTGAGCGCCGCCAGGGCGACGACGCAGAGTGCCAGCGTCGAGTTCGGGCGCCAGGAGCGCCCCAAGTCGACACGCATTGCTACGCCCTCACCAGTTTGGGCCGTTCGAAGTCCGACGCGCCGGGGATCACCTGGGCGGAGTCGAAGCCGAGCCACTGCTCGAGCAGCGAGCAGTACATGCCGCGGAAGTCGCTCGTCACCCGCAGGTTGTCGTTGGCGTCGAGTTTGGCGAGGCCGGGGAACTCGCCGACCATCGTGCCCTCGGCCTGTGAACCGATCACGAAGGCGCAGCCGGCGGCGCCGTGGTCGGTCCCCGCCGAGCCGTTCTCCTCCGGGCGCCGGCCGAACTCTGACCACATCTCGATCATCACCCGGTCCTGCAGGCCGCGCGCTTCGAGGTCGCTCTGGAAGGCGGCAATTCCTTCGCACGTTTCCTGCAGGTACTTGCCGACGTCTTCGGCTTGGTCGGAGTGGGTGTCGTATCCGCCCGCGGCGCGGAGCGTCACCACCCGTACCGGCAGTTCATTGTCGAGGTAATTGGCGAGGCCGGCGAGCTTGTGGGCGAATTCGCCTTTGGGGTAGGTGACCGGGCTTTGGAAGCCGCCCAACGCGCCGAGTTCATCGCGTAGCTGCTCGGTCTGGGCGGTGGCGCGGCGCACCTGCAGCAGGGCCGGAGAGTCGGAGGGCAGCGAGCCGAAGCGGGCGAAGGTCTCGAACATCTCGTCGCTGATCGGCGCGCCTACCGGCGCCCACATGTCGTAGGAGTCGACGCTGTCGATCGCCGCCACCGGCTTTTCGACGGCGGCGATCATCGGCGAGAGCGAGCCGTCCATCGAGAGCCCCTGCAGCGGGTTTTCTTTGTCGCCGACGACGTCCAGATAGCGGCCGAGCCAGCCCGCGTGCTGGCCGATGTCGAGCTCGCCGATCTCGTAGTAGTGGCGCGAGGTGAAGTGCGATTGGTCCGGGTGTTCGTAGCCGATCGCCGGGAAGACGGAGACCTTGCCCGCGCCGTGGAGTTCCGCGAGGGCCTGGGCACCCGGGTGCCACTGGAGGCGTTGGTCCTCGGTAAAGGCCGGCCCGGCGCCTTCGGCCTGCTTGAGGTTCGGCCGCAGGGACGAGTACAGCGGGTCGCCGACCGGGGCGAGCACGCTCATCGCGTCGATGCCGCCTTCGAAGAAGATCGAGATCAGGACTTTGTCGCCCTGAGCGGCCTCGGCGATCCCGCGCTCGAAGGCGCCGAGCGGGATCTTCGAGGCGCCGTAGACGGCGAGCGCCAGGCCCGCGCTGCGGGACAAAAAGCGGCGGCGGGAAAGGCCGGTGCCGGCGGGCGCGGGCATCCCCGGCTCGATCGCCGGGAGGCCATGTCCGGCCTCGGCCGCGGCGCCGCGCAGGAGCTGGGCGCGGGTGAAGTCGTTGCAGCATTCGTGGCTCATCGGTCTTCTTTCCGGCTCATTGGAGGACGAGGTCGGGGCTCACGCCGATCAGCTGCAGCAGCGCGTTCAGGCGCAGCGCCCGGTAGGGGCCCTTCTGCCATTTGGCGGTGATCAGGGCTTCGGCGCGGCGGGCGAAGTCGAGCAGCTCGGCGGAGTGTTCCGGTCGCAGTTCCGGATTGCCCCAGGCGGCGAGCGCCCGCGCCAGCGCTTCTTCGGCGGTCTCCGTGGTCGAGTAGGGCACGGCCGGTCCCCAGGCGTCGACCGAGATCCCGTCGAGGACGAAGTCGACGATGTTCCAGCGCGCCCTCATCCGCGAAGTGTCGAGCCAGCGGGTGTCGTCCCAGCCCGCCACGTTGGGTGGCCAGAAGAGCTGCTGCCCGGCTTCGTTGCCGAGCCAGACCCAGGCGCTGGTGTCGACGTGGCGGCCGGTCGCGCGTAGCATCGAGGCAACGTGGACGATCGGCGGCTTCACCATCGGCGGCCCTTCGTAGAAGTCCGGGCTCATCAGGATTTCCTCCAGCACCGGGCGGATCTGGAGGCCGGTGGAGAGGTAGGTCCCGACCAGGCGTCCGCGGGTTTCGACCGAGGGCGGCGCGCCGACGAAGTAGCTCCACAGCTTTTCCACGAAGAAGGAGGGGTGGAAGGGGTTTTCGACACAAAGGCGGCAGGCGTCTTCCCAGCCCCAGTTGCCGGTCTGGCCGAAGACGGTCTTCACCCCGGTGTCGTGGCGGTGTGGTTCGAAGCGGAAGTTGATCGGGCCGAGTTCCGACGACCAGTTGTAGGTCCAGCCGGTCAGCGAGCGGGCCTGTTCGCGGATGTCGTCCTCGGTGTAGGCGCCGCGATCGGCGCCGAGGCTAAAGAGCTCCATCATCTCCCGCGCGTAGTTCTCGTTCGGCGCGCCCTTCACGTTTTCGGCACCGTTCAGCCACTGCAACATCGCCGGGTCGATCGTCACCGCCTTGAAGAGGTCAAGGAAGGAGCCGAGGCAGTAGTTCCGGAAGAGGTTCGACTGGTCGATCATCTGCTGGGCTTTCGCCACACCGCCTTCGGACGTCGCGAACCAGTCGTGGAAGACCAGCGCCATCCGCTCGACCAGCGGCTGGTCGGAGCGGATCATGCGGTCGAGCCACCAGAGGTGATCGTGGCCCCAGATGTCGGCGGGGGCGAGCGGGTCGCCTTCGTCGTCGGTCGGGGGCGGACCGATGAGGTTGGCGGGGCCGCTCGGTCGGGTCAGGGCCTGGACGGCGGCGACCATCCCCATCGAGGCGACGGCGGTCGCCTGTCCCGGCGTCGGTCCGAAGCCCGCGCGGTTGAGCAGGCGGGTCGCCTGGGGGATGCCGAAGGTGCCGGCGAAGGAGCCCAGCGGGCGCGATTCGCCCGCGGGTGGCGGATCGGGTGAGGCCGCGGCCGGCGGCGGGGCGGCCGGAGGCGTGGGCAGCAGGTGCTTGCGATGCTTACGGTGGTGCTTGCGCTTCTTGTGTTTGTGCCGCTTGTGCCCGTGCCCGTTTTTCTGGCCGTGGCGGTTCTTGTGGCGGTGCTTTTTCCCGTGCTTGTCCGGGCGGTGCTTGCCGCCGGGTTTGGTCGAGTCCAGCTCGGCCTGGGTTGGGGTGACCTTCGGGATGGCCATGGACGAGTCGGGCCAGCGGCCCTGGGTCTCTTTCGGCCTTTTGAAGGCATTTCTTTACTGTTGGTGACCCATGGGCTTCGAGTACCTCATCATCATCTTCTTCTTCGGCCTCGGCACCGCGATCATCGGCAAGGCCAAGGGCAGCTCCTTCCTGATCTGGTTCCTGGTCGGCGCCGTCCTCCCGATACTCGGTCTCGTCGCGGTCGTCCTCTACCGCCGCGAGAAGGACGAACCGGAACGCCAGTGCCCCTCGTGCCTGAAGCCGGTGAAGCTCTACGTCCAGGTCTGCCCCCGCTGCGGCACCGACCTCTACCTACCCGACCCCCGGGCGGTCCGGCATCCGGGGGTGCGGGGGTAGGGCGGTTCCGGGGGGACGGCCGTTGTGCCGGGCGTTGCGGCAGTCCTAGGGGCGCCTGGGCGTCTCATGGAGGTCCTGGCAGGCTGTGACCTCCATGAGACGCCCAGGACGTGAGGTTCCGTGAACTACTCCCAAGGTTCGTCACGCTTCCGCCGGGAACTCCACACCCTCGTCACGGTTCCGTCGCAGCGGGTGCCAACCCTCTGTCCTTGGTCGCCCACAGGGCGACCAATCGACATAGGGTTGCCCCCGGCGGGGTCACTTCGTGAAGGAACGCTCGCGGAAGCGTGGAGTTCGGGGAAGGACGCGCCCGGAACCGTGGAGTTCGTGCCGTCTCCCGCATGTCTCTCGCAACGGCGTCGCACTTCCTGCTCACCTTTCATACCCGGCCGTCTCGGCCACGGCCACAGCC
>JBOGYZ010000116.1:0-5051 GCA_050697015.1 Solirubrobacterales bacterium | reverse complement strand
CCCCGGTGAGTTCGCACTTTCCCGCGCATAGCGCGGAGAACTGCGAACTCAACCTCTGCGGAGGCTCACTTTCATGCGGAAGGGTCATGCAAGTCCGACCTTCGTGCCGTCCCTGTGTCCTCTTGCCCACGAACCCCTCACGTCCCGGGCGTCTCGTGGCGGCCACAGCCTGCCAGGGTCGCCACGAGACGCCCGGGACGCATCTCGGACGGCCACACGCGCTGGAACAACGCCGTCCCGCCACCCCCCTCAATCACCTAGCCGCCCGCAGCGGCGATGATCGCCTCGGCGGCCGCGGCCGGCTCCTGCGCCATCGGCGCGTGCGCGCACTCGGGCAGCACCGTCACCGACGCGCCCGGGTGGAAGCGGGCCAGGACCTCGGCGTTGCCCGGCGGCACCACGGTGTCACTGCCGCCGTGGACGATCGCGGTCGGTACCTGCGGGTCGAGGACCGCGAGCGCGCTCGGCCGGTTGTGCCAGTCGACGATCGCTTCCTCCTGCATGAAGAGCACCGACTCGGGGAGCACCGCGCGGGCGGCGGCGACCAGATCGCCGAAGCGCTCGTCGGCTTCGGCGGTACGGTCGGGCGGGAAGAGCAGCGAGAGGAGTCGGGTCGCCTGCTCGCGCGGCGTGCCCGAGTGGTCGATCAGCACCTGGAAAACCCCCGGCGCCGCATCGACCGTGTCGGCGCCGCCGGGGTGGGTCGAGATCAAGCCGAGGGCGGTGACCCGATCGGGCGCCTCCCGGGCGAGTGACTGGGCGACGAAGCCGCCCATCGACCAACCGACGACTGCCGCCCGTTCGATCTCCAGCGCGTCGAGCAGTGCGACCCCGTCCGCGGTCATCCCGGCCGCCCCGCCGACCGTTTCTCCCTCGGCGAGGGTCGAGCCCCCGAGCCCGACGTTGTCCGGGGTGATCACCCGGAAGTGCGCGGCGAGCCCGCCGAGGAAGGCCGGGTCCCAGTCGGCTCCGGTCGCCGCATAGCCGTTCAGCAGCAGGAGCGGCGGTCCATCGCCGACCGCGGTCCAGGCGATCGTCCGCCCGGACCGGACCTCGACAACCCCCTCCCCGGCCCGCCCGCCGGCGACCTCGGTCACGGCTCGACCTCCACCATCACCGTCACCGGCCCGTCGTTGATCAGCGCCACCCCCATGCATGCCCCGAAGACCCCCTTTTTCGCGTTCGTCCGCTCGCAGAAGCGGTCGTACAGCGGCTCGGCATCCTCGGGCCGCGCCGCGTTGATGTAGCTCGGCCGCGTCCCCTTGCGCGCGTCCCCGTACAAGGTGAACTGGCTGACGCAGAGGATCTCCCGCTCCGGCCCGAGCGGCTCGTTCATCTTCCCATCGGCGTCGTCGAAGATCCGAAGCGCCAGCACCTTCTCCGCGAGCCGGTCGCACTCCGCCTCGGTGTCCCCCACCTTGACCCCGAGCAGCACCACCATCCCCGCCTTGATCTGCGCCACCCGCGTCCCCTCGACGTCGACCGCCGCCTGGCTGCAACGTTGGACGAGCGCCCGCATCTCCGCCCGAGTCTATGGCGCCGCGACTACCGCGAGTGAGCGGCTTGCTTGCGCGGCTTCGGGCGATGCTTGTGGTGGTGCCGCTTCGGCTTGTGCCGCTTCATGCACCGTGCCTTGCCTTTGACCTTCTTCTTGACGAAGTTACGCTTGCACTCGAGTTTCGGCATCGTCACCGATGCTGCGCGAATGGCGGGATCGACCGCGGTCCGAACCGCCGGCCCCGCGATGACCTCCAGCGAACATACCGGCCACTCGCTCGACCCCGACGTCTACAACGATGAGGGCCGGCCGCCGGGGTGGTACGTCGATCCGGACAAGCCCTGGCGCATGCGTTACTGGCGCACAGGCGAGCACGAAGGCTGGAGCAAGGAGACGACCAAGACGCCGGAGAAGGCGCAGTCGGAATGGCGCGACCTCAGGTGGAGGCGCTGAAGAACGAGATCGCGCGATCGGCGACCAGATCGGGTCGCTCGTCCGCGATGAAGTGGCCGCACCCGTCGACCAACTCGACCTGCATATCGTCGGTGTGGCGCTCGTAGCCGGCGAGAAGCTGGGGACGCAGGGCGGCATCATCGGTGCCGAAGACGAGGCGGGTGGGGACGGTGAGGCGGTCGCGGGCGTAGCGGCCGCGGAGAATCTCCGGCGACTCGCGGGTCTGGAAGACCCGGTACATCTGCACGCAGGCGCGGGCGCGGTCGGGCTCGGCGAGGTTGTCGGCGAAGGAGTGCAGGGTGGCACCGTCCCAGACCGAGCGATCGGTCGTGGCGCCGACCAGGACTTTCGGTACGAACTTGCCGCTGGTGTGGAGCCGGTAGCCGAGAACCGGCGAGGCGATCAGGAGCTGGTACCAAAAGCGCCACAACTCGCCCGCCATCGCTCGGCGGTTCACCCACGGGGTGAGGATGTTCAGCGCCAGGTAGCGCTCGAAGCGCTCCGGCGCCCGCAGGCAGAGGAGGAAGCCGATCCAGCCGCCCCAATCGTGTCCGACCAGCTTCACCCGCTCGATGCCGAGCTCGTCCAGCACCGCCAGCACGTCGGTGGCGAGGTTCTCCTTCTCGTAGCCGTCGCGCGGCGCGTCCGACCAGCCGAACCCGCGCTGGTCCAGCGCGACAGCCCGATAGCCCGCCGCCGCCAGCGTCGGCAGTAGAGACCGCCACTCGTACCAGTGCTGCGGCCAGCCGTGCAGGCAGAGGACGACGTCGTCGCCCTCCCCCGCTTCGGCCAGGTGGAAGCGCAGCCCGCGCGCCTCCACGTAGCGGTGGCGGACGCCGTCGACCTGCGGCGGCTCCGCCATCGCCCCCATGTTTCTGAGCCCTTCGGCTAGACCGTTGCCGCGGTGCGGCGGAAGTCGTCGAGCTGCTCGCTCATCGACTCCAGGTTGCAGGCGACCATTTCCGGCCACGCCTTGTCCGGGTGATCCTGGATCGTCTTCAGCCCGTTGCCGCTGATGATCGCGACGACCGTCTCGTCCGGCGCGATCTTGCCCTTCGCGGCCAACTGGCCGAGCGAGGCGACCGTCGTGCCGCCGGCGGGCTCGGTGAGAATGCCCTCGGTGGCGCCGAGCAGGTCGATCGCCTCGAAGACCTCCGCGTCGGACACGGTGCCGGCCGAGCCGCCGCGACTGCGCACCGCGTCGATCACCAGGGGCCCGTCGCCCGGCGCGCCGATCGCCAACGAGTGGACAGCGGTGGCCGGGGACTGCGGCTCGAGCGTGCCGCCCTCGAGGATCGCGGTGGCGATCGGATTGCAGCCGTCCGCCTGGGCGACGTTGATCTTCGTGCCCGAGGTCTCGGCGAGGCCGACCATCTCCAGCTCGTTCAGCCCCTTGTGGACGCGCGAGGAAAGCGTGCCGCCGGCGGCCGGGATGACGAAGTGGTCCGGCGATTTCCAGCCGAGCTCCTCGACCACCTCGAAGGCCACCGTCTTTGCCCCCTCGGCGTAGAACGGGCGCAGGGTGATGTTGGCGAACTCGATCCCGCTCGCCAGCGAGAGCTCGCGACAGGCGCGGTTGGCCTGGTCGTAGTTGCCGTCGAGCTGACAGACCTGGGCGCCGAGGGCGCGACAGGCCTTCGCCTTCCCCTTCTCCATGTTGCCGGGGTAGAAGACGTAGGCCTGGGCCCCCGCCTTCGCCGCCAGCGCCGCGACCGCGGTGCCGACGTTGCCGGTGGAGACGCAGCCGACCTCGTCCTTGCCCAGCTCCAGCAGGCGGGCGATCGCCATCCCGACGACGCGGTCCTTATAGGAGAGCGATGGACGGTTGGTCGAGTCGTCCTTCAGGTACAGGTTCTTCAACCCGAGCTCGGCGCCGAGACGATCGGCCTTGATCAGCGGCGTCTGGCCGGCGAACTGCGCGACCCGCGCCTGGGCGCCGGCGTCTGTGATCGGCAGCAGCTCCTCGAAGCGCCACACGTTCCACGGCCGATCCGTGAGGCCGTGCTCGGCGATGGTCTCCTTGGCACGCTCGTAGTCGTAATCGATGTCGAGGCCCTCACCGCAGGCCGGGCACTTGAAGGCCCGGTCCTCCAGCGGGGTGCGGTAGCCACAGTCACGGCAGACGAGTTCGGTCGCGCAGGACCTGGTTCGACGGCCGACAGGCCCCTCCAGATGCTGCGTCGCGTTGCTCATCAACTTCCTCCTTGGCTACCGCCGAAGCGGCTTGATTTTGGGCGCGGCGCCCGGGGCGCCGCATATCTGTGTCGTAAGTGTGAAACACGGAGTCGGTTCGGTCAACGTCTTTCACGTAAATATTCCGATAACCCCCTCCAACTTCGGCCTCTCAAGGTACCGAAACCGTCGGGTCGCTCATAGGGGAGCGGGGTTTTGTCTGTGGAACGGTTGTCTGCGCTCCGCGAACATGCGGGCGTGACCCCGCAGGAGCGCTTCGCCTACAACCTGCGCCGCCGCCGCCTCGCCGTCGGCATCTCCCAGGAGGAGCTCGGCGAACGGACCGAGCTGCACCGGACCGAGATCTCGTTGCTGGAGCGGGCCGGGCGCGAACCGCGTTTCGCGACGCTGCTGAAGCTCTGCGGGGCGCTGTCAACGACCCCCGACACCCTCTGCCAGGGCACGGGCTGGGACCACAAGGCCCGCCGCTTCACCGCCGAGGAGCCGAAGAGCGACTGAACGGCAGGCGCGTCCGGCGGCCCCATCCGGCCGCGGCGCGCACGCTTCTCGTCACGGGGGCCCCGATCCCGTGACGAGAAGAAATGTGAGGCGGGGCGGCACCGACTGCGCGTCAGCACCTTCTTTGGGATCGGGTCGTGACGAACACGATCCCTGCTCAGCGCCAGGTCCTCCTTTGCCACCCCAAGGCGGTTTCCCCGTCTGAGATTGGCCCCGCCTCTGCCTGTCGGTTGATCCCCCGACAGGGATCCCATTCATAACAGACCGAGTTGGAGCAATCAAGGCTGCCTGAACAAAAAGATCCCCCTGCGTTTGGGTACGAAAGGAGCACCTTTTTTGGCCCGGCTAGGAAGCGGCGGTGACGGCGTCCTCGGCGGCGACGGCGATCGCGCTCGCGTCGGGCCAGACG
>JBOGYZ010000115.1:0-3326 GCA_050697015.1 Solirubrobacterales bacterium | reverse complement strand
CACCCCCGGTGAGTTCGCACTTTCCCGCGCATAGCGCGGAGAACTGCGAACTCATCCTTCGCCGGAGCCGACTTTCAGGCAGAAGGCTCACGGAAGTCGGGAGTTCGTGACGTCCCTGTGCCCAGTGTTTCACGCACCCCGCACGTCCTGGGCGTCTCATGGAGGTCACAGCCTGCCAGGACCTCCACGAGACGCCCAGGACACCAACCTAGGACTGCCGCCCCCGCCCCGCACACCGCCGTCCCCCGCCCCCGCACTACATAGGGGATACCGCCTCCGGCCAAACTCTGTACGTGTGGACAAACCTTGTGTTAATCCTCTGACGGTAGGCTCATTTGGCTCTGTCTAGGGAACTTTTCAAGGAAATCGATCGCGGCCGGATACCGGACGCGCCGCCAAGTGAGGGACAGCACAAGCGATGAGCCGAATCCGCCAGCAGAACGTGACCGCAGCACAGTGGAGCTCCAATGGTGAGTCACTGGGCGCGCTCGATCTGACCCTGCCCGAGAACGCCGCCTTCGGCACCAACGTCTTCGACGAGACGGTGCAGAAGGAACGCCTGCCCGCGGACATCTACGAGAAGCTGCAGGCGACGCTCGCCCACGGCGAGCCGCTCGACGCGACGCTCGCCGACGCGGTCGCCGAGGCGATGATGGAGTGGGCCCTGGAGAACGGCGCCACCCACTACACCCACATGTTCCAGCCGCTGACCGGCTCGACCGCGGAGAAGCACGACTCGTTCTTCGAGCCCGCGGGCGAAGGCAAGCTGATCGCCGGCTTCTCCGGCAAGGAGCTGATCCAGGGCGAGCCCGACGCGTCGTCCTTCCCCACCGGCGGCCTCCGCGCCACCTTCGAGGCGCGCGGCTACACCGCCTGGGACCCGACCAGCCCGGCCTTCATCCTCGAGAACCCGAACGGGGCGCTGCTGGCGATCCCGACCGCCTTCGCCAGCTGGACCGGCGAGGCGCTCGACGCGAAGATCCCGCTGCTGCGCTCGATGGACGCGCTGTCGCAGACCGCGGTGAAAGCACTGCGGCTGCTCGGCGACCAGGAGACCGACCGGGTCTTCACCACCGTCGGCCCCGAGCAGGAGTACTTCCTGATCGACGAGCAGTACTTCTTCGAGCGCCCCGACCTGATCTCCACCGGGCGGACCCTGTTCGGGGCCAAGCCGCCGAAGGGCCACGAGCTCGACGACCACTACTTCGGGTCGATCCCGGAGCGGGTGCTCGCCTTCATGATGGACTCGGAACTGGAGATGCGAAAGCTCGGCATCCCGGTCAAAACCCGTCACAACGAGGTGGCCCCGGCGCAGTACGAGATCGCGCCGATCTTCGAGAGCTCGAACGTAGGCTCCGACCACCAGCAGCTGCTGATGCGGACGCTGGAAAACGTCGCCCGCCGCTACGGCCTGGTCTGCCTGCTCCACGAGAAGCCGTTCGCCGGCGTCAACGGGTCGGGCAAGCACAACAACTGGTCGATGGGGACCGACGGCGGCGCCAACCTGCTGAACCCAGGGGACACGCCGGAGGACAACATCCACTTCCTGTTCTTCTGCACGGCGGTGATCCAGGCGGTCAACAAACACCAGGGCCTGCTGCGCGCCTCGGTCGCCAACATCGGTCAGGACCACCGCCTCGGCGCGAACGAGGCGCCCCCGGCGATCATCTCGATCTTCCTCGGCGCCGAACTCGAAAAAGTGTTCGAGGCGATCGCGACCGGGGAGGGTGATCCCAACACGCCGGCTTCGTTCCTCGACCTCGGCACGACGGTGCTGCCGCCGCTGCCGCTCGACGGCGGTGATCGCAACCGAACCTCGCCGTTCGCCTTCACCGGCAACAAATTCGAGTTCCGGGCGCTCGGGTCGAGCATGTCGCTGGCCTTCCCGAACACGGTGCTGAACACGATCGCCGCCGAGGCGATCGACGACCTGGCGGGCAAGCTGAAGGCGAAGCTCGACGGCGGCTCGGCCATGCCGGAGGCCGTGATGGAGATCGTCAAAGACTCCTACCTGGCGAACAAGGTCGTCTGCTTCGGCGGCGACAACTACTCCGAGGACTGGCATCGGGAGGCCGAGCAACGTGGGCTGAAGAACCTGAAAACCACGCCAGACGCGCTGCCGGAAGTGATCGCCGACTCGACCGTGAAGGCGTTCGAGGAGTACAACGTGCTCAGCAGGCGAGAGCTCGAGTCGCGCTACGACGTGTGGATCGAGCAGTACGCGATCCGGGCGAACATCGAGGCCGAGGAGACCTTCTCGATCGGCCAGACGCTGATCCTCCCGGCCGGACTGCGTCAGCTGGCCCTGATCTCCGACGCGGGCGTCTCCGCTCTCGAGGGCGAGATCCGCGAGCTGGTCGACGACCTGGTCGCCACGCTCGGCGAGCTGAAAGCGGCGAACGCGGTGCCCGCGGGCCTCGAGGGGCTGGAGCTCGCCGAGTACGCCCGCGACAGTCAGCTGGCCGCGATGGACAAGGTGCGCGAGGTGGGCGACTCACTGGAGCGCGTCGTCGCCGACAACTTCTGGCCCCTGCCGAAGTACGAGGAGATGCTGTTCATCAAGTAGCGCAGCGGAGCGTTACGACAGCGGGCCTTCGTGCCCGTCGTCATGGCCCGGGGGCGGCAGTTCGTCGTCCTCGGGCTCTTTCTCTTCCGGCGGTTCCTTGATCGCGTACCGGATCAGCCAGAAGATGGCGCCGGCGCCGAGGATCGGGATCATGCCGCCGAACAGGACCGGCTCCCACGCCTCTTCGGCGCGGACCAGGCGGATCCCGGCGGTGAGCGTGTCGGGTTGGATCATGGGGTGGCTTTCGGGAGGCCGGGTCCACCGGCCAGGGGGTTGAGGTCGGCAAGAAGCTCGAGTAGGCGCGGCTGCGGTTCGGCGTCGTCGATCACGATCGCCGTCCCCGGCCAGGCATAACGGCAGTAGCGCGCGTAGGCCTGGCGCGAGGAGAGGTCGGGCTCGTAGATCCAGCAGCCGCTGTTCCAGTAGCGCGTGGCGCCCCGGGAGGCGCGGACGTCGTCGAGCGGCTGGTGGGTGTGGGCGAAGACGATCTTGTCCGCGTTCGAGTCCCAGCCGAGGTTGGCGACGACCTGGGAGAAGGCTTCGAGCGCGGACTCGGTCGGGCTGGAGCGCGAGAGGACGGTCGGCTCGGGATAGCTCGGCACGGACGGCGCCGGACCGGCGACCGGCTGCTCGCGAGCCTGGCGCTCGGCCTCGTCGTGGACGACGGCATCGAAGTGCGCGGCGCTGGGGAGGCCGGCGGTGGCGCCTTCGGTGCGGTCGCGGAGGCCGGCGGCGGCGCGGCGGGCGTGGCGCACGGGGG
>JBOGYZ010000114.1:0-4797 GCA_050697015.1 Solirubrobacterales bacterium | reverse complement strand
CGCTCACCGAAAACACGACCGTGATCGGCGCGGGAGCGGTGAACCTCTGGGTGCGCTCCTCGACCCCGAACGTCGACCTCCAGGCGACGGTGAGCGAGGTGCGCCCGGACGGCAAGGAGACCTTCGTGCAGAACGGCTGGGTGCGGGCGGACGAGCGCAAGCTCGACGCGGCCAAGTCCACGCCACTGGAGCCGGTCCTCAGCCTGCGCGAATCCGACGTCGAACCGATGCCTGCCAACGAATTCGTGAAGGTCACGATCCCGCTCTATTACGAGGGCCACGCCTACCGCGCCGGCTCCCGCATCCGGGTGACGATCAGCGCGCCGAACGGCACCCAACCAATCTGGGACTTCGAAGAAACCGAACCGACGGGCAATGCGCAGGTGGCGATCGCCTACTCGATGCAGGACCCGTCCAACCTCCTGCTCCCGGTCGTCCCCGGCATCAACGTCCCGACCAGCCTGCCCCCGTGTCCCGGCCTGCGCGGCGAGCCCTGCCGGGAATACGTGCCGCTGACGAACCGTCCCGCCACCCCCTGAGCGCGGTCGTCTTAAGGCCCGCTGGACGGGCCAAGGACGACCGCGCCGCGGGCCGAGGTCGTCGAAGTCTGGCGAGTCCTCGCCATGACCCGTGGGCGGATCAGGATCGGGGACCTCGCCGAGCGGGTCTTCCTCAGCCGCCGCCGGCTCTCCACGCTCTTCGTCGCCGAGCTCGGGATCACGCCGAAAGAGGCGGCCCGGAGGCGGCCACCGGTACGCGCGAGATTGGGAGGCATGAACGCGACTCCGAAACCCACCCAACGTCTGGCCCGCCTTCCGCGCCCGCGACTCGCCCGCGCTGATCGACTTCCTCGTCCGAGCCTTCGGCTTCGTCGAGAACGTCGCCTACGAGGAAGACGGGGTCATCCATCACGCGCAACTCGACTGGCCGGAGGGCGGCGGCGTCATGCTCAGCGACGATCGTCCCGGCACCTCCTGGGACCGCAAGCCGGGGACCTGTGGCGCGACCTGACCCGAGCTCAATCGCGGCGCCCGGCGGCGTCGTGAGGGCGTTCGTACTTCGGCGACCTATGTTGTCCCAAAGTACGAACGCACCTCCCGGGTGACTAGTTCAGGTCGAACCGGTCCAGGTTCATGACCTTGGTCCAGGCGGCGACGAAGTCGGAGGCGAACTTCTCCTTCGCGTCGTCGGAGGCGTAGACCTCGGCCAGCGCCCGCAGCTCGGAGTTCGAGCCGAAGACCAGGTCGGCACGGCTGCCGGTCCACTTCAGGTTGCCGTCGCGATCGCGGGCCTCGAACGTGGTCGAGTCGGCTCCGGTCGGTTTCCACACTGCGTCCATCGCCAGCAGGTTGACGAAGAAGTCGTTCGTCAACGTCCCCGGCTTGTCGGTCAGGACGCCGGTCTGGGAGCCGGCGCTGTTGGCGCCGAGGACCCGCAGGCCACCGACCAGCACCGTCATCTCCGGCGCGGACAAGGTCAGCAGGTTGGCCCGGTCGACCAGCAGGTACTCACCCGGCAGACGATGGCCGTCGACCAGGTAGTTGCGGAACCCGTCGGCGGTCGGCTCGAGGTGTTCGAACGAGTCGACCTCGGTCTGGTCCTGGGACGCGTCGGTGCGGCCCGGGCTGAACGGGACCTCGACCGCGAGGCCGGCGTCCTTCGCCGCCTTCTCGACCGCCGCGGAGCCGGCCAGCACGATCAGGTCGGCGAGGGAGACGTCGCCGTCGAAGTCGCTCTGGACCTTCTCCAGCACGGTCAGCACCTGGGCAAGCTCCGACGGATCGTTGACCGCCCAGTCCTTCTGCGGCTCGAGGCGCACCCGCGCCCCATTGGCACCGCCGCGTTTGTCGCCGCCGCGGAAGGTCGAGGCCGAGGCCCAGGCCGCGGAGACCAGCTCCGACACCGACAGGCCCGAAGCCAGGATCTGCTCCTTCAGGGCAGCGATGTCGGAGGCGTCGATCGGGTCGCCGCTCGGCTCCGGCACCGGGTCCTGCCAGATCAGCACCTCGTCCGGGACCTCCGGGCCGAGATAACGGACCCGCGGGCCCATGTCACGGTGGGTCAGCTTGAACCAGGCGCGGGCGAAGGCGTCCTGCAGCGCCGCCGGGTCGTCTTTCCAGCGCCGCGCGATCGCCTCGAACTCCGGGTCGAAGCGCATCGCGAGGTCGGTGGTCAGCATGCGCGGCTTGTGCTTCTTCGCCGCGTCGATCGCATCCGGGACGATGTCCTCGGCGTCCTTGGCGACCCATTGGTTCGCGCCCGCCGGGCTCTGCTCCAGCTCCCACTCGTTCTCGAAGAGGATCTCCAGGAACCGGTTGTCCCACTGGGTCGGGGTGTCGGTCCAGGTGACCTCGATGCCCGAGGTGATCGTCGCGGTCCCGTTCCCGGACTCATACGAGTTGATCCAGCCGAGGCCCTGCGCCTCGAGCGGCGCGCCCTCGGGCTCCGGCCCGACGTACTTTTCGGGATCGGCGGCGCCGTGGGTCTTGCCGAAGGCGTGGCCACCGATGATCAGCGCGGCGGTCTCTTCCACGTTCATCGCCATCCGGCCGAAGGTCTCCTTGATGTCCACCGCCGCGGCGAGCGGATCGGGGTTGCCCTGCGGACCCTCCGGGTTGACGTAGATGAGGCCCATCTCGGTCGCGCCCAGCGGTTTCTCCAGGACGCGGTCGCCGGTGTGGCGCTCGTCGGTGAGCCAGACGCGCTCCGGCCCCCAGTAGACATCCTCGTCGGGCTCCCACACGTCGACGCGGCCGCCGGCGAAGCCGAAGGTCTCGAAGCCCATCGACTCCAGGGCGACGTTGCCGGAGAGGATCATCAGGTCGGCCCAGGAGAGCGCCTTGCCGTACTTCTGCTTCACCGGCCAGAGCAGGCGGCGTGCCTTGTCGAGGTTGCCGTTGTCGGGCCAGGAGTTGAGCGGGGCGAAGCGCTGCTGGCCGGCTCCCGCGCCGCCGCGGCCGTCGCTGACCCGGTAGGTCCCGGCGCTGTGCCAGGCCATGCGGATGATCAGCGGGCCGTAGTGGCCGAAGTCGGCGGGCCACCAGTCCTGCGAGGTGGTCAGCACCTCCTCGATGTCCTTCTTCACGACGTCCAGATCGAGCGCCTCGAAGGCGGCCGCATAATCGAAGTCGGTGCCCATCGGGTTGGCCTCGGCCGGGTTCTTGGCGAGGATCTTCAGGTTCAGCTTCTGCGGCCACCAGCCGCGGTTGCCGCCGCCCTCGACGGGCTCCGGCGCGCGGCCGTGGACGGGGCACTTCTCCGCTCCGTTGACCTGCGGCTCGTCCATTTTCCCGACGGCGGCGTCGGGCGTCTCATGCGTGTCAGACACGTGTTTCCTTTCGACAGCTGGGACAGGTGCCCCAGTAGATGACCTCGGCCTCATCGATGGTGAAGCCGTGAGTTTCGGAAGCGGTGAGGCAGGGGGTGTCGCCGACGGCACAGTCGACGTCGGCGATCGCGCCGCAGCCGCGGCAGATGACGTGGTGATGGTTGTCGCCGACGCGGGACTCGTAGCGCGCGACCGAGCCGGCGGGCTCGATCCGCCGCACCAGCCGGGCGTCGGTGAGCGCCCGCAGCACGTCGTAGACGGCCTGCGGGGAGACCTCGCCGAGGTCGTCGCGGACCACCTCGATCAGCGAGCCGGTGTCGGCGTGCGGGTGGTCGTAGACGGCGGCGAGCGCCGCGAGCCGCGGCTGGGTGACGCGGAGGTCGGCCCCGCGCAGCAGATGCTCGTAGTCGACGGTCGTCGGCACGGCGAGCAGTATGCCGCTTTTCTGGAATCGATCAAGTTAAGGACTTGGAAACCGCCAGCCATGCCGGATCGCGGCGTCGCGCACGGCGTCGCGGTCGGGCTCCGCGTCGGGCTCGGACGCCCCCGCCTCGCGGAAGAACTCCTCCATGCCGGAGGGGGTGAAGGTGAGGATGCGACGGCCGGCGCCGCTGCCGACGTTGCTGCCGGAGTGGACGACGCCGGCCGGGATGTGGACCGTCTCGCCGGGCCCGAGGCGTTCGGTCGCGCCGTCGATCGTCATCTCGAACTCGCCCTCGATCACGTGGATTGTCTCGGCCGCGTCCTTATGTATGTGCGGCGGCAGCGACCACCCGGGGTGCGGGTGGTCGACGAGGAGGCAGAAGGCGCCGCCGGTGTCGTCCCCGGTGAGGTGGATCTCGGTGCGGACGCCGCCGGGCATCCAGACGAGCTCAGGCTCGGCGGGCACGGGGGGAGCGTAGAGGGTCGGTTCGGGGGTTGGTGGGGGGCGGGGGGTGGCTGGCGCCCGGAGGCGCAAGGGTCCTGGCCTCGCAAGCTGGCGCCCGGGAAAGGGAAGGGCCGTCCCGTCCACGGCCCTGGCAGGCTGTGGCCGTGGCCGAGACGGCCGGCTCTGCGGGGAGTGTGGAGGGATCGTCGCCTGCGGGTCACGCGGGAGCGACGGGAGGGTCACGGATCCGTCACCCATGTCCCACGCCGTCACAGTGAGCGTGGGAAGTCCACGCTTCATCCCGTGTTGGCCAACAGTCACGGACGCGCTGCGTGGATTTCCCTGCCTATAGGGGGTGTAATACACGCAGCGCGTTTTCGGGCCCTGATCCCGAGCCCGAAAAGGGCCTGAAAGTGCCCGAAGGCGGCGGGAAGTGTGGAGTTCCCGGCATCTTCGTCACCGATCCGGGCGGATGTGCCCTCTCTCACGCATCACCCTCACGTGAGTCCGACCTCGCACGGTCCCTGTGCCGGCTCTCCCACGAACCCCGCACGTCCCGGGCGTCTCGTGGCGGTCACAGCCTGCCAGGACCGCCATGAGA
>JBOGYZ010000113.1:0-6475 GCA_050697015.1 Solirubrobacterales bacterium | reverse complement strand
CGCTGGTGCCGCAGGGCGGCAACACCGGGCTGGTCGGCGGTGGCGTGCCCCAGGACGGTGAGCTCGTGCTCAGCCTCGCCCGGCTCGACCGGGTCGGCGATGTCGATCCCGCCTTGGGACAGGTCTCGGTCGGCGCCGGGGTCACGCTCGAGCGGGTCCAGGACACCGCACGCCGAGCCGGCCTCGAGTTCCCGCTCGATCATCCGGCGCGCGCCTCGGCAACCGTCGGCGGCTCGATCGCCACCGACGCCGGCGGGGCTTTCGCGCTGCGTCACGGGACGATGCGGCGGCGGGTCGTCGGGCTCGAGTTCGTGCTCGCCGACGGCGGCGTCGTCAGCCGCATGGACGGCCTGCTGAAGGACAACGCCGGCCTCGACCTCCCGGCGCTGTTGGTCGGCTCGGAGGGGACGCTCGGGGTGATCACCGCGGCGCGCCTGCAGCTGGAGCCCGCGGCCGGGCCGAGGGTGGCGGCGCTCTTCGGCGTCGCCGGGTTCGAGCGGGCGCTCGAGCTGCTGGAACGCCTGCGGACGGTCCCCGGGCTGGAGGCGGCCGACTTCTTCGATCGTCCCTCGATGACGCTGGTGCGCGAACGGCGGGCCCTTTCCGACCCGCTCGGCGGCGAGCACGGCCTCTACGTGATCGCCCAGTACGCGGGCGCCGGCGACTTCGTCGCGCAGCTCGCGGGGGCGCTGGAGTCGCTCGCCTTCGAGCCCGCCGTCGCGGTGGGCGAGAGCACCGCGGAGCGCGAGCGGCTCTGGGCCTATCGCGAGATGCTGAACGAGTCGATCCGCGAGGAAGGCGTCGCCCACAAACTCGACGTCGCGGTGCCGATCGCGCGGCTGCCCGCCTTCGCCGCCGACGCGACCGCGGCAGCCGGCGACGCGCGCCTCTTCCTCTACGGGCACCTCGGCGACGGCAACGTCCACGTCAACCTGCTCGGGCCCGGCCCGGACGACGAGAAGGTCGACGAGCGGATCCTCCGCTGCGCGACCGGCCTGGGCGGGACGATCAGCGCCGAGCACGGGGTCGGGGTGGCGAAGCGTCGCTACCTCTCCCTCTGCCGCTCTGAGCGCGACATCGCCGCGATGGGGGCGCTGAAGCGGGCGCTCGATCCCAACCGGATCCTGGCTCCCGGGCGCATCCTCGACTGACGGCGCCCGAGGGCGGCGACGGCCCGCTCTACCGCAACACCTGAGCCCCGGCCGGCCGCCCGTCGAGAAGCCCGTCGGCGACGACGGCGAGGTCGCTGCCGATGGTCTTCCAGGCATAGCGGTCGACCGCCTCGCCGCGGGCGCGACGCCCTCGCAACTGCCGGTCCTCGGGATCGTTGACGGCGGCGACCATCGCCGCGGCGAGCGCCTCCGCGTCGTCGGGCTCGACCAGCCAGCCGGTGTCCGGGTCGTCGACGATCTCGGCCGGCCCGGCGCGGTCGACGGCGATCGTCGGCAGCTCGCAGGCCATCGCCTCGACCAGGACCTGGCCGAACTGCTCGTGGACCGAGGCGTGGACGAGGGCGTCGCTCGCGCGCAGGAGGTCGGGCAGGTCGTCGTGGGAGTGCCAGCCGGCGAGGAAGACGTCGGGGACGGCCAGGCGCTCGATCGTCTCGAAGGGATGCTCGCCCTCCCACTCGCCGGGGTGGCCGCCGACCAGGACCAGGGACGCGGGGCCGGCGAAGCGCGGGCGGGCGAGGGCAAAGGCCTCGATCAGCAGGGGCATGCGCTTGACCTCGGTGAAGCGTCCGACGTAGATCAGCACGGTTCCGTCGAGCGCCGCCAGGTCGGCCTCCGCGTAGGCGACGCTGCCGACGGGCTCGCCCGGGCGCCAGCCCTGGGGACGGTCGACCAGGGCGCGACGCCAGTGGGCCGCGCGGTCGATCGAGCCGGGGGCGAAGGTCGGATCGAACCCGTTGGGGACGGCGACGAAGCGCTCGGGCTCGAGGTCCAAGGCGGCTGCCGCCCGCTCCAGGCCGCCCGCGTTGCCGACCACGATCCGCTCGCACGCCGCCGCCCATTCGCATAGTCGCGTGCGCCACTTCTCCGCGTGGGCCCAGGCCGGCGGCGCGTCGGCGGCGATCCGTTCGAGCATCAGCAGCTCGGTGCCGTGGACGTGGCCGAGGACCGGCAGGGCGGGGAAGGCGCGGGCCGCCGCCTCGTTCAGCGGCGTCAGGTGGTGGAGGTAGAGCAGGTCGGCCTCGGCGGCGCCGGCGCGCTCGAGCTCCCGCGTCCACGCCTCGACCTGGCGCTCGTAGGTGTCGTCGTCGAGGCACGCCAGGACCGGGTCCTCGGCGCCAGGCCGATCCTCGTAAGAGCCGTGCATCGGGGCGGTTCCGGGCCCGCCGTCGGCCCGCGGCGGGTCGACGCTCCGCAGCGCCGGGGTGAAGTCCACCGTGCGCAGGTCGAGCCCCGAGTAGAAGCTCGAGGCGAGCGCGTGCTCGCCGAGGTCCGAGCGCGATCCCGACAGCACGGTGACCTCGTAGCCGCTCCGCTCGAACTCCCGCGCCAGCGCCCGGTTGACGTGGGCCGAGCCGCCGCGCGGATAGAAGTAGACACCCATCAGCAGCTTGTTGAGATCCGAGGGCATCTACCGTCGAATCTATCGCGCTTCCCGATCGGGCCACGGATCGGGCCCTGGGATCAGCGCGGGACGAAGCGCAGCGCGGTGCAGACGGCGCGGCCGCCGCGGAGCTCGATCCCGTGCTCCTCCCGCGGTGTGTTGACGAGCGCCCGACCCACCACCAGGGAGGCCGAGCCGCCGCCGTCGAGGTTGATCGCGTCGGCGGCGCCGAGGTCGATCATCGCGCCCGCCAGCTCGGCCATCGACAGCCCCGCGTCGTCGTCGGAGCGGCCGTCGCAGACGACCGCGATCAGGTGCTCGGCGGAGGTCCCGAGGGCGGCGCGCGGGTAGCGGCCGGCGGTGATGTCGGAGTCGAACTGACGCGCGCCGGCGGCGAAGCCCTCGAGGTCCTCGCCGTCCGCGATCAGATTGCGGCCGGCGGCGACGAGCATCGGACCGGCCTGCAGCAGGTCGCCGGCGGCGACGGCGGGGAGGTCCTGCCAGGCGGCGAGCGCGACCCGGCCGTCCTCGCTGTGGACGCAGGCGCGGCGCTCGTCCCAGGGCGCGTCGAACGGTTCGCTCGCCACCGTGGCGCCGTCGATCCGCAGGTGCCCCAGCGGCGGCCCGCCCGGGCGCAGGTAGAAGCCGCCGACGATCGCGTGGTCGGCCTCGCCTGCCTCGCACCAGGCGAGCACCGTGGCGCAGGGGTCGATGAGGGCGACGCGCAGGTGGAAGCGGGCACGGTCGAACCGCGCGACCCAGGCCGTGGTCCCGGCGCCGTCGGGGAGATCGACCCGGACGCGCTCGAGCGTCGGCGCGGGGGCGGAGGCACGGGGACGGAGGATGGGGAAGGGGAGGGCGCGCATGGCTGGCTCGGTTCCGCTCCCACATGGAAGCGCACCTTCGGGACGGAGATGTTGTCAGGGCGATACGTGGGCCCTGCTCCGGGGAGCGTGGGCGACCCTAGTGAACCTATGCGTAACGGAGGTCGCCCGCGCCTCCGTGACTGTTGGACAACATGCGCGGAACCGTGGACTTCTCACGCTCTCTGTGATGTAGCGAGACGGCCGGCGTCCCTTACCCGTCCCTTTCCCCGGGCGCCGGCCCCCCGGTCCACCCCGAAAACACGAGAACCCCGCGGGTGCGGGGCTCTCGGTACAGCTCAGTCGTGTCGACGACTCAGATCGGCTGGACGTTGACCGCTTTGGGGCCTTTGTCGCCGGGCTCTGAGTCGAAGGAGACTTTCGCGCCTTCTTCGAGCGACTTGAAGCCCGAGCCGGCGATGTCACTGTGATGGACGAACAGGTCCTTGCCTGCGTCGTCGGGAGTGACGAAGCCGTAGCCCTTGTCGTCGTTGAACCACTTCACGGTTCCGGTTGCCATTTGCTTACCTCCGTTGTTTGCGTGCTGCGAACGTGGAGGATGCGGTTAAGCAAACGATCTACGGGCGCGGGCACAACTTTCGGTCGGGAAAACCGACTCTAACCTGGCTCAGGCTAGCAACCAAGCGGAGTTACCCGGTCCCGGGATGCCTCGCGGCCCGCCGAACCTAGCCCCGCGCCATCGACCCTTCGCCCCCGCGGGCGGCCCAGCGCCGCTCGATCGCGCGGAGCATCTGGGGGTAGACGACGAGGTAGCGGGCCGGTTTGATCGCGGCCATGTAGGCGTTGCCGAGGAGGCCGTTCGGTTTCACGTAGACCGCCATCTGCCCGCGGTAGTCGCCGGAGGGCTCGCGCACCCAGCCGAGGTGGAGGACGCCGTGCATGGTGCGGTTGGCCATCTCCGCGGCGAACTCGTTGTCGGTGAGGTAGAGCGAGGTGAAGGGGAGCGCCCGGAACTCCGGGCCGGACGCGGCGCGCAGGTCGTCGGGCAGACGGTCGCGGAGGGTCGGCACCCGCGCGCCGAGTCCGGAGCCCGGGACGTCAAGGCCGAGCAGCTCGCCCGCCTTCCATCGCAGGGACCACAGGCCTCGCGTCACGGTCGACTTGGTGGCGGCCGGGTCGCTCGCGGCGATGCCGCCGACCAACGTCGGGAACTCGTCGGCGTAGCCGGGCGTCGGCAGCTCCCAGACGTCCTCGAGGCGAAAGTCGGGGACGAGCTCGTGGATCCGCCACGGCCGGGATTCGTGGGCGGCGTTCGGGAGTCTCATGCCGACCTCGGCGCGGTCGTCGCGACTGGGTGAGTCCGTTCCCTCGCGTCCATATCCATACGGTAGCGTATGGATCAAGCGATGGCCACCGTCCGCACCCCACGCGCCAACTGGATCGACGAGGGCCTGCGGGCGCTGGGCCGCGGCGGGCCGGAGGCGGTGCGGATCGAGCCGCTCGCCCGCTCCCTGGGCGTCACCAAGGGTGGCTTCTACTGGCACTTCGAGGACCGCGAGGCGCTGCTCGGGGAGATGCTCGACGCCTGGGAGCGCCGTTACGTCGACGAGGTGATCGAGGTCGTCGACGCCGGAGAGGGGGACGCGCGGGCGAGGGTCCGGCGCCTCTTCGGGCTGGCGTCCGCGTCGGGCGCCGAGCTGCTGAAGGTGGAGCTGGCGGTCCGCGACTGGGCGCGCCGCGACAAGGCCGTCGCCCGTCGACTCCGCCGGGTCGACAACCGCCGCATGGCCTACATGCGCTCTCTGTTCGGCGAGTTCATCGACGACGAGGACGAGGTCGAGGCCCGCTGCCTGATGACCTTCTCGCTGTTCGTCGGCGCCGGCCTCGTCCGTCCCGATCACAACGGCCGGACCCGCGCCGAAGTGGTGGAGTCCGCCCTCCGGTCCCTGACCCGCTAGTGAGTTCGCAGTTCTCCGCGCATACCGCGGATTACTGCGAACTCGACCGGCAGACCGGTCAGCCGGCCGGGAACGACATCACCGGCGAGCTCTGACGCGCTGCGTGGATTTGGTCCCTGACGGGGGCCAAACTCACGCGGGGCGTGAGCGGCGCAGGAGGATGACGGCGGCGACCGCGGCGGCGGCGGTCAGGGCGGCGACCGAGGTCCATTTGCCGACGTCGTCGTAGAGCGAGATCAGGGAGGGGCCGACGAAGAAGGCGCCGAGGCCGATCGTCAGCGTCCAGAGCAGGCCGGAGAGCGCGCTGCCGGCGATGAAGGGTCGGGGCGGAACCTCGTTTATGCCCGCCAGCCAGCCGGGGCCGAGGAGGGAGGCGAGGAAGGCGCGACGTTTGATCAGGCCTTCGCTGCGGACGAGGAGGCGGGTGCGCCAGGCCAGCAGCGGCCCGGGACGGAGCAGGAGGCGCCGGCCGCCGGCGCGACCGATCCAGTAGGCGGCGAGGCTGCCGGCGAAGGTTCCGAGGAAGGCGATGACGAGCACGGTCGCGATTTGTTCCTCGCCCCGCGCCGCGACGGTCCCCGCGCTGACCAGCGCCGCCTCGCCGGGACCGGAGATCGCGATCCAGGTCGCCACCACCGCGGCGAAGAGGCCGATGCAGGCGAGCAGGCTCATCCCTCGATTGTGCCGACCCGGCGACCTCGGCCAATACGATCCCGCGCGTGACGAGCGGCCAACGAGAGGAGCAGCGATGAGCGAGGTAGTGGTGGTGGCGGAGATCGGGATCGCGGAGGGCAAGCGCGACGAGGCGCTCGCGGCGCTGCGGACCCTTTGCGAGGAGACGCACGCGAAGGACGAGGGCTGCGTCCTCTACTCGCTGCAGCTCGATCCCGCCGACGAGAACCGCGTTTTCATGATCGAGAAGTGGGAGTCGGCGGAGCTCCTGGGGAAGCACGGCGCCAGCGACCACATCAAGGCGCTGGGCGGGAGCGGCACGCTCGCCGGTGCCCCGAAGGTGACGGTGCTCCAGCAGGCCAACTTCGGCGACGCCGCGCTGGGCACGCTCTAGGCGATGGTGCGGCGGGCGTCGCTCGGCCTCGCGGCGCTCGCGGTCGCGCTCCTGCTCGGCGCGCTGCCGGGCGC
>JBOGYZ010000112.1:0-8368 GCA_050697015.1 Solirubrobacterales bacterium | reverse complement strand
CGTCAGAGGCCTCCGCGGATGCCACCCGACTGGGTGAAGACGGCACCGCCGCCGCCTGCGTCGCTCTGCTCGTCGGCGATCACGTGCGACACGGCGTTGATCAGCGCCAGGTGGGTGAAGGCCTGGGGGAAGTTGCCAAGGTGGCGGCCCGATTTGGCCTCCAGCTCCTCGGCGTAGAGGTCGAGCCAGCCCGCCATCCCCAGCAGCCGCTCGCAGAGCTGCCGTGCCCGCTCCCGCTCGCCGATCTCCGACAGCGCCGAGGCGAGCCAGAACGAGCAGATCAGGAAGGTGCCCTCCTTGCCCGAGAGGCCGTCGTCGGTCTCGTCGACCTTGTAGCGGAGGACGAGCCCTTCCTCGGTCAACTGGTCGGCGATCGCGTTCACCGTCGCCACGATCCGCGGGTCGTCCCCGGGCAGGAAGCGGTAGAGCGGCATCAGGAGCAGCGAGGCGTCGAGCGCGTCGGTGTCGTAGTGCTGGCGGAAGACGCCGTCTCGGCAGCCCTTCTCGCAGATCTCCGCCTTGAATGCGTCGGCTTTCGCGCCCCACTCCTCGGCGAGGTCGTCGTTCCCGATCTCCCGCGCCAGTCGCGCGCCGCGGTCGGCCGCCACCCACATGCTCACCTTGGAGGACACGTAGTGCTGCGGCGCGCCGCGCGACTCCCAGATCCCCTGGTCGGGGTCGGGGAAGGATTCGATCGCTTTTTCCACCTGGTGGCGGATCAGCGTGCGGTCGGCCTGCGTGCCGGTCCCGCGGAGTGCTTTTTCGTGCAGGTAGACGGAGTCGAGCAGTGCGCCCCAGACATCGTTCTGGCGCTGGTCGAAGGCGCCGTTGCCGATCCGCACCGGCTTCGCCCCTCCGTATCCGGAGAGGTTGTCGAGCGTCGACTCGGTCAGCTGCCGCTCGCCCCCGATCCCGTACATGATCTGGAGTTCGGGATGGTCCCGGCACACCTGGAGGATGAACTGCATGAAGTCGCGCGCCTCCTGGTCGAAGCCGAGCGTGTGCAGCGCCCAGAGGCTGAAGGTGGAGTCGCGGATCCAGCTGTAGCGGTAGTCCCAGTTGCGTTCGCCGCCCGGCGCCTCCGGCAGCGAGGTAGTCGGGGCGGCGACGATCGCCCCGGTCGGGTTGTAGGTCAGCCCCTTCAGGACGAGCGCCGAGCGCTGCAGGTGGATGCGCCAGGGGTGGTCGGGGAATTCGCCGTGGCGCAGCCAGAGGCGCCAGAATTCCTCGGTCGAGGCGATCCGTTCGCGCGCCTCCTCGGCGTCGGCCGGGCCGCTCAGCCCTCCCTCGCCCCAGCTCATCGCGACGAAGGCGCGTTCGCCCTCGCGCAGGTGCCGGTGTCCGCGGACCGCGCCGCCCTCGGTCGCCAGGTGGAGGTCCGTCCGTAGCTCCAGCGGCGGGCCGTTCTCCCCGCGCGCCACCATTTCGCCGGGTACGTCGTCGCCCTCGGTCCACGTCGCCGCGGCGCGGCCGTAGTCGAAGCGCGGCAGGCACTCCATCTCGACGTCGACCTCGCCGTCGATGCAGGTGATGCTCCGCAGCAGCGAGTGGTCGGATTCGTGGGAGACGATCGGGGCGCCCTCGCTCGGGTCCCAGGAGGCGATCGAAAGCGCGTCGTTGACGATCAGCCAGCCGGTGTCGGTGACCCAGGTCGTCTCGACCACCAGCGTCCCCGGCCGGTAGCGGCGGCTGATCGGGACGACGACGCCGGGCGGGCGCAGGGTGAGGCGGCCGGCGCCGCGGTCGAGCAGCGCGGCGAAGACGCTCGGTGAGTCGAAGCGGGGAAGGCAGAGCCACTCGACCGCGCCGTCGAAGGACACCAGCGCCGAGGTGTGGCAGTCGGAGAGGAAGCCGTAGCCGCCGATCGTCGGGAAGCTGTCTTGGGTGCTCGGCACGGCGGCAAGCTACCAGCACTGCGTACCCTGAAACCAGTGCACCTCGTCCCCGTCGCCCACGTGAGCGGCATCTTCGGTCCGCTCGAGCTTCTCCCCATGCTGATCGCCGCGGCGCTCTACGCGCGGCGGGCGACGACGCTGGCCGCGCGCGGGCGCCCGGTCCCGCTCTGGCGCCAGATCTGCTTCGCAGCGGGCCTGCTGGTGATCGCGCTGGCCCTGATCACGCCGCTCTCGGACCTCGCCGACGAACTCGTGATCGCCCACATGATCGAGCACCTCGCGATCGGGGACATCGCCACTCTGCTGATCGTTCTCGGGCTGACCGGCCCGCTGCTGCAGCCGATCCTCGCGATCAGGTTCTTCGACCGCCTCCGCGTCCTCTGCCACCCGGTCGTCGCGATGTCGATCTGGGCCTTCATGATGTTCTTCTGGCACGCGCCGCCGCTGTATGACGCCGCCTACGGCACCTCGTTCGTCCACTTCCTCGAGCACGGCACCTTCATCGCCACCGGGATCCTGCTCTGGATGCCGGTCTTCGGGCCGCTGCCGATGCCGACCTGGTTCACCGCCGGCTGGAAGGTCGTCTACGTGATCCTGATGCGGCTGATCGCGACCGTGCTCGGCAACATCCTGATGTGGGACGGGCAGGTCCTCTACAACGTCTACGCCGCGGGAGAGGCGAAGCACAACATCGAAGCGCTCACCGACCAGTCGATCGCCGGCGTGGTGATGATGGTGGAGGGGGTCTTCCTCGGCCTCGGCGTGCTGGCCTGGTTCTTCTTCCGGGCGGCGAGCGAGGGGATCGAGAAGCAGCGGCTGCTCGACCTGGCTTTCGACCACGGGGTGGACCTGGACCCCGACCGGGCGCAGCGCGCGGTCGCCGCGGGGCACGGGGCGCGGCTGGAGGCACAGATCCTCCGGGACGCGGAGCGGCACGAGGGGGTTGCTACGTGACCGGGCGTGGCGCGATGGCCCGACCCGCCGCCCTCGGCGCGCTCGTCTTCGTCGTCGGCGCCGCCAGCCTCGGCGTCGAGATCGCCGCCGCGCGCCTCCTTGCGCCCTACTTCGGCGCCTCGACGATCGTCTGGGCGAACACGATCGGCATCGTCCTCGTCGCTCTCTCCGCCGGCTACTGGTTCGGCGGCCGGGTCGCCGACCGCAATCCGGACCCCGCCCGGCTCGGCGCCCTCGTCCTCGTCGCCGCCGCGCTGATCGCAGTCGTCCCCTTCGCCGCGCGCCCCTTCCTCGGCTTCTCGGTCGAGGCCTTCGAGGGGCTCTCCCTCGCCACCTTCGCCGGCTCGCGCTCGAGGCCTCGGCCCGCCTGGCCCCGCGGATCCCCGGCGGCGAGGTCTACACCGACGACCACGCCCCGGTCGAGTGGCTGATTGACGACTCCCTGCTGGAATACGCCGGTGCCGCCGGTGACTGATCTCTCGCCCCTCGACCGGGCGCGCGCCTGGCTCGTCACCGGGGCGCCGGGCCGCGGCCTGGCGTTCGCGATCGACTTCGCGGCGGCGGCGCGGACGATGCTGCGAGCGCGCCGGTCTCGCTAGGGTCATCCGACGATGCAGACGACTCTGAAAGAGCTTCCCGACTCACGCGTGGAGGTCCAGGCGGAGGTTGCCGCCGAGGACGTCCAGCGCGCCGCCAATCGCACCGCCCGCGCGATGGCGCGCGAACTCCGCCTCCCCGGCTTCCGCAAAGGCAAAGCGCCGCCGAACCTGGTGATCCAGCGGATGGGCTTCCCCGCCGTCCTCTCCGAAGCGGTCCGCGATGCGCTCCCCGAGTGGTACGAAGCGGCGTTGCTCGACGCCGGCGTCACGCCGATCGGCGACCCGGACATCGACCTCGAGTCGACCCCGGAGGCCGAGGGCGAGCCCCTGACGTTCAAGTTCACCGTCGGCGTCCGACCGGTGGCGCAGCTCGGCGAGTACAAGGGCCTCGAGGTCGGCAAGGAGGACAAAGAGGTCGACGAGGAGGTCATCGACACCGAGGTCGACCGGATCCGCGAGGGCTTCGCGCGCCTCGAGCCGGTCGAGCGCGCCTCGAAAGAGGGCGACGCGGTGCTGATCGACTTCGAGGGCTTCGTCGACGGCGACCCCTTCCAGGGCGGCAAGGCCGACGACTACCTGCTGACGCTTGGCTCCGGCCAGCTGATCGACAACTTCGAGGACCAGCTGACCGGCGCCGACCCCGGCGACGAGGTCGAGGTCGAGGTCACCTTCCCGGACGACTACCAGGAAGAGAAACTGGCGGGCGAGGACGCGGTCTTCAAGGTGAAGGTCAAAGAGGTGCGGGAAAAAATCCTGCCGGAGCTCGACGACGACTTCGCCTCCGACGCGACCGAGTTCGAGACGCTGGAGGAGCTTCGCGCCGACATCCGCGAGAAAGTCGGCAGCGCGCTGAACAGCCGCTCGGAGGAAGACTTCCGGATCGCCGCGGTCGACGCCGCGGTCGACAACGCGACCGTCGACATTCCCGACGAGATCGTCACCGCGCGGGCGACCGAACGCTGGGAGCGGATGGAACGCCAGCTCGCCCAGCAGGGGATGGACCCCAACATGTTCCTGCAGATGCAGGGGAAAACGCGCGATGAGCTGATCGCCGAGTCGAAACCCGACGCGGAGAAAGAGCTGAAGCGCGAGGCCGTGGTGACGGCGATCGCCGAGGCGGAGAAGATCGAGGTCTCCGACGAGGAAATGGTCGAGGCGCTCGAGCACTCGGCCGAGCACGAACGGACGACGCCGGAGAAACTGCTGGAGCGGCTACGCGAGAACGGGCGCGACGCGGTGATCCGCGAAGACCTGCTGGCGCGGAAAGCGATCGAGCTGGTCGCCGACCAGGCCAAGCCGATCCCGCTGGCCGAGGCCGAAGATCGCAAAGGCAAAGCCGAGGCGAAAGAGAAACTCCTGGCCCCCGAGGGGTCCGAGGAGGGCGGCGACAAACCGGCCGGGAAACTCTGGACCCCCGGCGACGAGTGATCGCTAGAGTGCGCGCACGATGACTCCTCTTATCCCCATGGTGGTCGAGCAGACCTCGCGCGGCGAGCGTGCGTTCGACATCTATTCGCGGTTGCTCGGCGAGCGGATCGTCTTCCTCGGCACGCCGGTGAACGACGACATCGCCAACCTGATCGTCGCCCAGCTGCTGCACCTCGAGTCGGAGGATCCCGACAAGGACATCAGCCTCTACATCAACTCGCCCGGCGGGTCGGTGTACGCGGGCCTGGCGATCTACGACACGATGCAGTTCATCAAGCCCGACGTGCAGACCATCTGCGTCGGGATCGCGATGAGCATGGGCGCGCTGCTGCTCGCGGGCGGTGCCGCCGGCAAGAGGATGTCGCTGCCCAACTCGAAGATCCTGATCCACCAGGTCTCGGCGGGCTTCCAGGGTCAGGCGACCGACATCGAGATCCACGCCAAAGAGATCATCGACGTGCGGCGCAGGCTCGACGAGATCATCGCCCACCACACCGGGCAGACTTTCGAGAAGGTCACGCACGACACCGAACGTGACTACTTCATGAGTGCGGACGAGGCGAAGGAGTACAACATCGTCGACCGCGTCATCGCGCACCACTGACGCGGCTCCGGTCTCTCCTCCTGGTCCTCCTGCTGTTCGCCGTCCCCGCGAGTGGCTCGGCGGCGGTCCCGTTGGGGGCGAAGGACGGTGGGATCGAATGGTTCAAGCACGTCTTCCCGGTCCGCGGGCCGCACGGGGAACGCGGGGCGGTCGGTGAATTCGGCGCTCCCCGGAGCGGCGGTCGGATCCACGAAGGTTTCGACATCCTCGCCGCCTGCGGCACGGAACTGGTGAGCGCGGTCACCGGCAAGGTCCGCGAAGTCGGCTACGACCCGATCCTCTACGGCAACTACCTGCTGATCCACGGCTCCGAAGAACACCGGACCTACATGTACGCGCACATGAAGAAGCCGCCGCGCGTCCACGCGGGCGAACGGGTCTGGGCGGGGGAGAGGGTAGGCGAGGTCGGCAAGACCGGCAACGCCCGCACCGTCGGCTGCCAGCTCCACATCGAGATCCACGTGAACGGCGTGCCGATCGACCCGAAGCCGATCGTGCAGCGCTGGGATCGCGAAAGCTGAATAGGCTGCGGGCGTGCCCGATCCTTATGAGGTCGACGACCAAGGTCGTCCCGCAGCCGAAGCCTCCGATGAGGAGACCGCGCCCGCTGTCGACTCGACCGCCGAAGAAGCCGCGATGCGGCGTCAGATCGAAACGACGCTGCGCTTCATGCGGTTGCAGACGATCATCGGCGTCATCGTGATCCTCGCCCTGATCGCGTTCCTGTCCGACATCCGCGGCGTGCTGATCCTGGTCCTGATCATCTTCGCCTTCTCCTCGCTCGGCGCCTACTGGTGGCTGCGCCGGAACCTGAACTCCCGTCTCCGTCGGGGCGCGCCGCCGGCCTAGACGTCCAGCTCGTACTCGAGCCAGGTCGATTTCTCGCTGGTCATCGAGTCGTACAGGCGCTGGGCGGTGTGGTTGTCGGGCGCCGTGGCCCACTCGAGCCAGGCGGCGCCGCGGCGGCGGGCGACGGCGCGGCTCGCCTCGATCAGGGCGCGACCGATGCCTCGGCCGCGCGTTCCGGGCGCCACGAAGAGGTCGTTCATCAGCACCGTCTCCACCGCCGCCAGCGAGGAGAAGTGCCAGTAGAGGCAGGCGTAGCCGAGGATCGTGCCGCTCTCGTCGCGGGCGGCGAGGAGTTCGCCGTCCCCGCTCGGGGCGAGGAAGCGGCGGAAGAAGAAGCGGTTCCGTTCGTTGTCTATTTCATCGACTTCATAGAAGTGCTGGTAGGCGGCGATGAGCGGAAGGAGCGTCTCGAACTCTTCCTCCAGCACCGGTCCCACGGCGATTCCCTTGGCCACCCGAGAGAACCTATCGCCTGCAAGGCGACGGTCACGCGCAGGGACCGGGGGGCGGGCCGCGTAAATCACCCCCTGTAACCCGCAGCGGGGGCTGTCTAAGCTGTAGGCCCCCCGAAGGCTCCGATCAGATTCGTCCCGTCAGGAGGGGATTCAACTGGCACGTCCAACCGACTCCAACGAGCAGCTCCTCTGCAGCTTCTGCGGGAAGTCGCAGCGCCAGGTCAAAAAGCTGATCGCCGGCCCCGGCGTCTACATCTGCGACGAGTGCATCGACCTCTGCAACGAGATCATCGACGAGGAGCTGACCGCGCCGCCGACCTTCGAGCTGGAGAACCTGCCGAAGCCGCGCGAGATCTACGACGTGCTGCAGGAGTACGTGGTCGGGCAGGACGCCGCCAAGCGCTCCCTCTCGGTCGCCGTCTACAACCACTACAAGCGGGTGCAGATCGGCCAGTCCGACGAGAACGACGTCGAGCTCGGGAAGTCGAACATCATGATGTTGGGGCCGACCGGCTGTGGCAAGACGTTGCTGGCGCAAACGCTGGCGCGGATCCTCAACGTGCCGTTCGCGATCGCCGACGCGACCGCGCTGACCGAGGCCGGCTACGTCGGCGAGGACGTCGAGAACATCCTTCTGAAGCTGATCCAGGCCGCCGACTTCGACGTCAAGAAGGCGGAGACGGGGATCATCTACATCGACGAGATCGACAAGATCGCCCGCAAGGCCGAGAACCCGTCGATCACGCGCGACGTGTCCGGTGAGGGCGTGCAGCAGGCGCTCCTGAAGATCCTCGAGGGCACAGTCGCCTCCGTGCCGCCGCAGGGTGGTCGCAAGCATCCGCACCAGGAGTTCATTCAGATCGACACGACGAACGTGCTGTTCATCGTCGCCGGCGCGTTCGCAGGCCTCGAGGACATCATCTCCAGCCGCGTGGGAAAGCACGGCATCGGGTTCGGCGCACCGCTGCACACCAAGGGAGATGACCTCAGCCTCTTCAGCGAAGTGCGCCCCGAGGACCTCCACAAGTTCGGGCTGATCCCCGAGTTCATCGGCCGGCTTCCCGTCGTGGCCTCCGTCACGCCGCTCGACCAGGTGGCTCTGATGGAGATCCTCACTGAACCGAAGAACGCGCTGGTGAAGCAGTACCAGCGCATGTTCGAGCTCGACGGGGTCGGACTCGAGTTCGATGCCGAGGCGCTCGAGGCGATCGCGGACCTCGCGGTCGAGCGCAAGACGGGCGCGCGCGGACTGCGCGCGATCCTCGAGGACGTCCTCGGACCGATCATGTTCGACATCCCGTCCAACGACGACGTCGAGAAGGTCATCGTGACCCGCGACGCGGTCCAGACCGGCGCGGCGCCGACATTCATCAAGCGTCAGGCCCGCAAGAGCGCCTGACGCTGCACTGTCCGACCCGCGGCGTAGCCTCGGGTGATGCGTCCATTCCGCATCGATGTTCCGGATGCCGTTCTTGTCGATCTGCGCGAGCGGCTGAAGCGGTCACGCCTCCTCACAGATTCGCCGAACCGTCCGGCATCCGGCATGTCCTCGTCCTACCTGAGTGACCTGGTCGAGTCGTGGAT
>JBOGYZ010000111.1:0-26085 GCA_050697015.1 Solirubrobacterales bacterium | reverse complement strand
GCTTCTGGTCCCGTTTCGCGGCTCGCGCCTGTTGGGACGGCGTGCGGTGATATCGGAGGCCGTCCGTCTCGACGATGAGGTCATGGTCGGGGAAGTAGAAGTCGGTCTCGTATCCCAGGACCCAGTGCTTCGAGAGGGGCAGCGGGAAGCCCCCGGAGAGGGCCAAGGGACGGAAGAGGACCTCGAGATCCGAGTCAGAGAGGCGGAACGTGTGCCGGTCGAGCATCGTCCGCAGGGCCCGGACCCCCGGCATGCCGACGTAGCCATCGAGCGCCGCACGAAGGGATTCGGGGTCGACGAGGTCGAGCTTGTCCGCCTCGTTCACGGCCCGCTCGAGCCGCATGGGCTTCAGTTCGGTAGCCAGGTCGATGAGGGTCTGGACCGGGTGGGTGACCGGGATGCCGAACCGGACGACAACGGAACTGGCACCGAGGGTGGGCCGCGCGCGGACCTTGACCCCGGAGCGCCGAATCATGCTGCGCCGCCGAATGGAGACGTCGATCCGTCCCTTCTCCTCGTAGCCGATCCCCCACAGCTCCGCCGCGCTCCGATGGCTGAGAGCCGCGTCGTCCCCGCACACCAGCACGGCTGCCATCCACCGGCCGCGGGGACTTAGCTCCGGTCGTCCCACGACATAGAGTCCGCGCGAGATCAGGTGCAGGCGCCCGGTCTCGACGCGATGATCGATCGCCTCCGCCGAGAATCCGAGTCCCTCCAGGTCCCTTCGCGTGAGCACCCCATGCTGCGCCCGCGCCATCTCCCACGCCCCTCGACTACGCGCTGCATGCATTGACCGTGCCATGACACGGTGAAGGCATGCAGCGCGGAAATCTCTCCCCCCGCGGCGCGGGGGGAACGCGGATTATGCGGTGGCGGCCTCGGCGCCGGCGGCCGTCTTCAGGGCCTCGGCGCGGTCGGTCTTCTCCCAGGTGAACTCGGGCTCCTCGCGGCCGAAGTGGCCGTAGGCCGCGGTCTTCTGGAAGATCGGGCGGTGGAGGTCGAGGTACTCGCGGAAGGCGCCGGGGCGCATGTCGAACTCGGCTTCGACCAGCTGGGCGATGCGCTGATCGGAGAGCTTGCCGGTGCCGAAGGTCTCGACCATCAGGGACACCGGGTGGGCGACGCCGATCGCGTAGGCGACCTGGACCTCGCAGCGGTCGGCGAGTTCTGCGGCGACCACGTTCTTGGCCACGTAGCGGGCCGCGTAGGCGGCGGAGCGGTCGACCTTGGACGGGTCCTTGCCGGAGAAGGCCCCGCCGCCGTGGCGGGCCATGCCGCCGTACGTGTCGACGATGATCTTGCGGCCGGTGAGGCCCGCGTCGCCGACCGGGCCGCCGATCACGAACTTGCCGGTCGGGTTGACGAGGAAATCATCGCGCAGCGCGCCCTCGTCGTACATCCCCGGGACCTCGGAGGCCAGCACCGGCATCACCACGTGCTCCCAGAGATCGGGACGGATCGTCCCCTGCGAGTCGACGCCCTCGTCATGCTGGGTGGAGATCAGAAGTTTTTCGACGGCGATCGGGCGGCCGTCGGCGTAGCGCACCGTGACCTGGGTCTTGCCGTCGGGGCCGAGGTAGCCGAGCGTGCCGTCCTTGCGGACCGCAGCTAGCCGTTCGGCGAAGCGATGCGCGAGGTGGATCGGCATCGGCATCAGCGCCTCGGTCTCGTTCGAGGCGTAGCCGAACATCATGCCCTGGTCGCCGGCGCCCGCGACGTCGAGCTCGTCGTCGTCCGACGGGTCAGTCCGCGTCTCGTACGCCTTGTCGACGCCCTGCGCGATGTCGGGACTCTGCTTGTCGATCGAGGTCAGGACCGAGATCGCGTCGCAGTCGTAGCCGTACTTCGCGTCGTAGCCGATCCTCCGCACGGTGTCGCGGACGATCTCCGGGATGTCGATGTAGGTGTCGGTCGTGATCTCGCCGGAGACCACGGCCATCCCGGTGTTGACCAGCGTCTCGCAGGCGACGCGGCCGCCCGGATCCTCCGCGAGGATCGCGTCGAGGACGCCGTCGGAGATCTGATCGGCGACCTTGTCGGGATGCCCCTCGGTCACCGACTCGGACGTGAACAGGTGCTCGCCCTCGGCGAGTGGCTTGGAAGTCGGCATCGGTGAAGCGTAGCTACTTCGAGGGTCCTCGACCGCCGGAGTGCGGCACGAAGTCGATGATCAGTGGCACGCCCTCCAGCTCGTAGGCCTCGCGCATGCGGTTCTCCAGGTGGTAGGCCCAGTCCCGGCTGATCAGCTTGCGGTCGTTCACCTGGATCGCGATCCGCGGCGGGCTCTCTCCCACCTGGGCCGCGTAGTAGAGCCGCAGGCGGCGGCCGCGTTTGGCCGGCGGCGGCGTTTTGCCGACGACTTCAGCGACGAACTTGTTCAGCTCCGGGGTCGGGATGCGCGAGGCGGCGCGATCGGCGAGCTGCAGCGCTTTCGGGAGCAGCGAGCCGACGTTGCGACCGCGCGTGGCGCTGGCGGTGATGACCGGCGGCCGCAACCGCGATTTGCGACTGACGCGGATCCGCGCGTCGTCGATGTCGGTCTCGCTGAGATCCCACTTGTTCAGCACGAACACGGACGCGCAGCCGGCCCGCATCGCCATCTCGGCGACCCGCAGGTCCTCCGAGGTGACCCCCTCGGCGGCGTCGCAGACGACAAGCGCCACGTCGGCGCGCTCGACCGCCCGTTCGGAGCGCAGCTGTGCGTAGTAGTCGACGGTCCCGGCGACCTTGGCGCGGCGCCGCAGCCCGGCGGTGTCGACGAGGATCACCCGCCGCCCTTCGACCTCCAGCTCGGTGTCGATCGTGTCCCGGGTGGTGCCGGCCATGTCCGAGACGATCACCCGGTCGGAGCCCAGGAAGGCGTTCACCATCGAGGACTTGCCGACGTTCGGGCGGCCGATCACGGCGACCCGGACCGCGTCGTCCTCCTCGTCGTTGCCCGGGTTGTCGCCGAGCGCGACGACGATCGCGTCGAGCAGGTCGCCGGTGCCGAGCCCGTGCGTCGCCGAGACGGCGAGCGGCTCGCCGAGGCCGAGCGAGTGGAACTCGGCGGTCACCCCGTAGTCGTTGGGACGGTCGGCTTTGTTGACGACGACGAGCACCGGGACCTCGGCGCCGCGCAGCGTCTTGGCCAGCTCCGCGTCCCCGACCCGCAGCCCCGCCCGGCCGTCGACCACCATCAGGATCGCGTCGGCCTCGGCGATCGCGGTGCGCGCCTGCGCCTGGATGTCGCGGGCGAGCTCCGCCTCGTCCTCGAGGTCGATGCCGCCGGTGTCGATCAGGTCGAAGCGCACCCCGTTCCATTCGGTGCTGAGGCGCTTGCGGTCGCGGGTGACGCCGGGCTCGGCCGCGGTGACCGCCTCGGTTCCGCCGACCAGGCGGTTGATGAGCGTCGACTTGCCGACGTTCGGGAAGCCGACGATGGCGACCGTGGCGCTCATGCGAGGCCTCGTCCGCGGGCGAGGGCGACTACCCGGCCGACGACTTCTTCCAGGGATAGGCCCGTGGTGTCGATCTCCTCCGCGTCGTCGGCGGCGTAGAGGGCGCCGTGTTCGCGCTCGGTGTCACGGGCGTCGCGGGCCTTCTGGGCGGCGAGGACGGTCCCGATGTCCTCACCGGTCTCCGCCGCGCGGCGCCGGGCGCGCTCCTCGTCGGACGCGGTGAGGAAGACCTTCAGCGGCGAGTCGGGGCTCACCACGGTGCCGATGTCGCGCCCCTCGGCGATGTAGTCCCCGATCGCGATCAGCTCCCGCTGGCGGTCGACCATCGCCTCGCGCACCGCCGGGTGGACGGAGACGCGAGAGGCGTCGGCGCTCACCTCGGGCGTGCGGATCGCGTCAGAGACGTCGCGCCCGCCGAGCAGCACGCGGCGCCCGTCGAAGCCGATCTCGAGGCCCGCCGCGAGCCGCCCGAGGGCCGCCCCGTCGTCGGCGTCGACCCCCGCCTCGCGCGCCGCCAGCGCGACGCTGCGGTACATCGCCCCGGAGTCCAGGTACGTGAAGCCGAGCTCGCCCGCGACGGCGCGGGCGACAGTTGACTTGCCGGCCCCGGCGGGGCCGTCGATCGCGATCACCATGGCGGCAGCGTATGGGTGGGCGCGGTCCGGCCGCTCAGTGGACCGGGTCGCGGAGGGGCGGGCCGTGTTGGAGGGAGGTGAGGTCGACCTCGAAGCCGGGGTAGCTGACCTCGGCCGCTGCCATGTTCCCGACCTCGACCCCGTCCGCCGACGCGGCCCCGGCGATCGCGCCGAGCATCGCGATGCGGTGGTCGCCGTGGGAGTCGATCGCGCCGCCGCGCAAGCCGTCGGTCCCCTCGATCACCATGCCGTCCTCGGTCTCCTCGACCCGACCGCCGAGCGCCCGCAGCGCATCTGAGACGACCGCGATCCGGTCGGACTCCTTGCGGCGCAGCTCAGCCGCGTCGCGGATCGTCGTCGTCCCCTCGGCGAAGCAGGCGGCGAGCGCGACCAGCGGCAGCTCGTCGATCGCCAGCGGCACGTCGGCGCCGCCGACCTCGCCGCCGCGCAGCTCGGAGTGGCCGACTCGGATGTCGCCGATCGGCTCGCCGCCCTCCTCGCCCTTCGGCGTAATCTCGATCGCTTCGGCGCCCATGCGCTCGAGGATCGCCAGCAGGCCGGTGCGGGTCGGGTTCAGGCCGACGTCGTGGAGCAGGACGTCCGAGCCGGAGACGATCGTCGCCGCGACGATGAAGAACGCCGCCGAGGAGAAGTCGGCGGGGACGACGATCCGGCCGGGCTCGAGGCGCTCGGCGGGGCTGACGACGATCGTGGTCCCGTCCCGGGCGATCTCCGCTCCGGCGGCGCTCAGCATGCGCTCGGAGTGGTCGCGGGTCGGCAGCGGCTCGACCACGCGGGTCTCGCCCTCGGCGAGCAGGGCGGCGAAGAGCAGGCAGGACTTCACCTGGGCGCTCGCAACCGGCAGCTCGTAGGTGATGCCGCGGAGCGGCGCTCCCTCGACCTCGAAGGGCGGCAGGCGGTCCTCGCGGGCGGCGAGGCGGGCGCCCATCTGGCGGAGCGGATCGGCGACGCGATCCACCGGACGCTTGCGAATCGACTCATCGCCGTCGAGCGTCCACTTCCCTTCCGGCTGCCCGGCGAGCCAGCCGGGCAGGAGGCGCAGGAGCGTCCCCGCGTTGCCGACGTCGATCGAGGCCGAGCGCGCGCCGCGCAGGCCCACCCCGGCGATCCGTAGGTTCGGCGCGCCGAGCCCGTCGGTTTTTTCGATCGCCTTTGTCGCGATGTCCTGGTGGACCAGCCGCGCGCCGACCGCCTGCACCGCGGCGAGGGTCGAGCGGGTGTCGGCGGCGTCGAGGTAGCCGACGATGTCGGTTTCCCCCTCGCCCATCGCGGCGAGGATCGCGGCGCGGTGGGAGATCGACTTGTCGGCGGGCGGCCGGAGCGCGCCGCGCAGGGCACCGAGCGGCCTGAAGTTGGTTCGGTCGGTCATCGTCGCGACGCTATCTATCCGTTGGCGCCGACGACGGTCACGCCGTGGCCCAGCCCGCGGACAATTGCCGCGCCCCGCTCGGCCTGCTCCTCCCCCGCCAGCCACAGGGAGACCGCCCCGGAGGTCATGTCCGAAGCGGGGTGCAGAGCCATGTCCTCGATGTTGACGCCCGCCTCGCCGAGGGCCAGCGCCAGCCGCGCCATCGTGCCCGGCTTGTTGGCGACGATGATCCGCAGCTCGAACAACGGTCCGTCGGGACGCTCGGCTTCGAGCAGGCGACGGCGGTCCCCGCCGGCCGCGGCGTGCCAGGCGCCGATCGTCTCGCGGTCGCCGGTGCGGATCAGCGCCGCCGCCGCATCCAGCCGTCGCGCCACGGCCTCGACCGAGTCGGCGATCGCGGCGCTGTTGGTGGCGAAGATGTCGGCCCAGATCCCCGGGTTGGAGCCGGCGACCCGGGTCGCGTCGCGGAAGCTCGGGCCGACCTCGGGGTGGCGCTCGCCCTCCGCCAGGTCCCCCACCGCCTCGGCGACGAGGACGTTGGCGACCGCGTGCGGCATCCCGCTGACCGTCGCCATCAGGTGGTCGTGCTGCGCCGCGTCGATCGCCTGGGGACGGGCGCCGAGCCCCGCCACGGCGCGCTGCAGGCGGTCGTAGAGGAGGCCGCTGGAGTGCTCTGTCGGGGTCAGGTACCAGCTGGCGCCCTCGAAGAGGTCGGCGCGGGCGTTGGTGACCCCGGCGGTCTCCGCGCCGGCCAGCGGGTGGCCACCGACGAAGCGCCCGTCGGCCCCGAGGGCGGCGACGATGTCGCGCTTGGTCGAACCGACGTCGCTGACAGCCGCCTCCGGCCCGCTGAGCTCCAGCGCCGTCGCGGCGAGCTCCGGCAGCCGCCCGACCGGCGCCGCGCAGAAGACGATCTCGGCGCCCTCGACGGCGGCCGCGATCGAGTCCGTGGCCGTGTCGGCGGCGCCGGTGACGAGCGCCGCTTCGCGCGTCGCCGCGTCGGGGTCGAAGCCCGCCACCTCGGCACCGAGGCGCTCCCGGGCCGCCAGCCCGATCGAGCCGCCGATCAGCCCGACGCCGAGGACGGCGATCCGCGGGGTCACGAGATGAGGGCCCCCGCGGCCGCCGAACCGCTCACGGCACTACGACGCGCGCCGGGCCTGGACGGCGGAGGCGAAGCGGTCGAGGGCCTGGACGGTGTCCTCCCAGCCCAGACAGGCGTCGGTGACCGACTGGCCGTAGACGAGGTCCTCCCCCGGCTTCAGGTCCTGGCGCCCCTCGATCAGGAACGACTCCAGCATCACCCCGGTGATCGCCTTGTTGCCGTCGGCGATCTGGTCGGCGATTTCGCCGGCGGCGAAGAACTGCTTCTCCGGGTCCTTGCCGCTGTTGTCGTGGGACGCGTCGATGACGAGACGCTCTGGCAGTCCGGCGACGCCGAGCGTGACCAGCGCGTCCTCGACCTCCGGCACGTGGTAGTTCGGCATCCCGTGGCCGCCGCGCAAGATGATGTGGCAGTCGGGGTTGCCGGTCGTGTGGAGGATCGCCGGCGCGCCGGTGTCGTCGATGCCCGCGAAGGCGTGCTGGGCGGCGGCGGCACGGACCGCGTCGACGGCGACCTGGACGTTGCCGTCGGTGCGGTTCTTGAAGCCGATCGGCATCGAGAGGCCGGAGCCGAGCTGGCGGTGGGTCTGGGACTCCGAGGTTCGCGCGCCGATCGCCCCCCAGGCGACCGTGTCGGCGATGTACTGCGGCGTGATCGGGTCGAGGAACTCGCAGCCGACCGGCAGGCCGAGCTCGACCACCTCGAGCAGCAGCTTGCGCGCGATCCGCAGGCCGGCGTTGACGTCGGCGGAGCCGTCGAGGTGCGGGTCGTTGATCAGGCCCTTCCAGCCGACCGTCGTCCGCGGCTTCTCGAAGTAGACCCGCATCACGACGAGGATGTCCTCGCGCAGGTCGGCCGCCACGGTCGACAGGCGGTTGGCGTAGTCGAGCGCCGCCTTCGGGTCGTGGACGCTGCACGGCCCGACCACGACCATCAGCCGTGGATCGCGCCCGTGGAGGACGTCGACGACTTCTTTCCGACCCTGGATGACCGATTTGGTGCGTGCGTCGCCGAGCGGCAGCTCGCCGAGCAGACTGCCCGGCGCCGTCAGCTCAACCACTTTTGCGATCCGCTGTTCGCGGACACCGTCCCGCTTGGCGCCCTGCATCCCGATGATCATTTTCCCTTCGCCTTTCTCCAAAACGCTGCAATCGTAACTTCCCCTTGTCCTGACGCGGACCTGCGTGGGTGCGCGAATGCGCAACCGCATGGGCGGCGCCCGGCCGAAGACTGTCTCGGGGCGACCAAAGGCCGCCGGGCCGGACGCCTAGCTAAATCGCCAGTAATACGCGGTGAGGCTGCCACGGCCGAGTGTCGCGTCGAGCGCGAATCGAGTTTCAAGGGCGGTGGTGGCAGTGCTCGTCACAGCCAGGGGTTTGTACCACTAGGCGAGGAGCGGGGCAAGCGCCGCGAGGAAGCGGTCGTCCTCTTGGGGGGTGCCGTAGCTGACCCGGATGTGGCCGGGGTCGCCGAGCGGCGCGCCGGCGCGCACCGCGATGTCCGCCGCGGAGAGCCCCGCGAGCACCGCGGCTTCGTCAAGGTCGCCGAGGTCGATCCAGGAGAAGTTCGCCTGGGACTCCGACACCTCGAGTCCCAGCTCCTGGACGCCCTCCTGCACCCGCAGGCGCTCGGCGACGGTCGACTCGACCCGCGTCAACACGTCGTCCTGGTGCAGGATCGCCTCCGCCCCCGCCGCTTGGGCGAGCGCGTTGACGCTGAACGGCTGGCGCACCGCGTCGACCGCGGCGCGGAAGTTCGAGGACCCGATCGCGTAGCCGACCCGCAGGCCCGCGAGCCCGTAGCACTTGCTGAAGGTGCGCAGGACCACCAGGTTCGGGAAGTCCTTCAGCAGGTCGAGCGAGGCGTCGGGATCGTCGTTCGTCTGGAACTCGATGTAGGCCTCGTCGAGGATCACCGTCGTGTGCGAGGGCACCTTCTCGAGGAAGGGCGCGATCTCGCTCACCGGGTGGTGCGTCGCGGTGGGGTTGTTCGGGTTGCAGACGACCAGCAGCTGCGTCGCCGCGGTCGCTTCCGCCGCCATCGCGTCGAGGTCCAGCGCGTCGCCCTCGCCGAGCGCCACGCGCACCTCGCGCGCCCCGGTCAGCGCCGGGAGGTACGGGTACATCGAGAAGCTCGGCCAGGCATAAAGGATCTCGTCGCCCGGCTCGCAGAGCGCCGAGGCGGCGGCGAGCAGCAGGTCGCAGGACCCGTTCCCGACCGCGATGTTGCCCGGCTGGGCGTCATAACGGTCGGCGAGCCGGTGGCGCAACAACGTCGCGTCGGGGTCCGGATAGCGGTTCATCGACGTCGCGGCGCGGGCGATCGCTTCGACCACCATCGGGTGCGGCGGCATCGACGACTCGTTGGAGGCGAGCTGGGCGATCCCCCCGGCGGCGATCGCCTCAGGCGCCTGCCCGGTCGGCACGCCGGCCTGGTAGCCCGGCATCCGCGAAAGCTTCTCGGCGTAGGTGACCGTCATCGGACGAAGATTCTGACGCGTCCCGCTACTGGGCGGCGTTCAGGTCGGCCCGCAGCGCCTGCGTCGCTCCGACGTACACGTGCACCGGCTTCGCCTCCGCGTCGGCGTAGTAGTGCAGCAGGACCCGGATCACCCGCTCCATCGAGCCGGGCACCGGAATCTCCCGCGTGCACAGCAGCGGCACCGTATCCAGCCCAAGCTGACGCGCCGCTACCGCGGGGAACTCCGCATCCAAGTCGGCTGTGGTGGTGAAGATGCAGCTGACCATCTCGTCCGCCTCGAGCGAGTTCCGCTCGATCATCGTCCGCATCAGCTCCTCGGTCGCGGCCAGAATCGCCTCCCGCGAGTTCTCCTCAGCCTGCACCGCCCCCCTGAGCGCGAACAGCCGCCGCTGCGGTCCCTGATAGCTGCCGACGTCCATGGCCGCGCATCTTCCCAAAGCGCCGCACGGAGCGACTTCCTCGGCGCCCCGAGCCCTCAGAGGGGGGAGAGCTTCCTTCCCCGGTTCCTTACTTCGCCATGGCCGAAGTTTCGAACCACGCAACGAGACAGCTAGGGCCGATCACGGGGCGTCAGGAAGGACTCGTCACGACGGAGCAACTCCGCGCGGCGGGGCTGAAGGACGAGACGATCTCACGCTGGGTCCGAGACGGGCGCCTCCACCCCGTGTTTCGCGCCGTCTACGCTCTGGGACACCGGACCCTGGGACCGCGGGCGCGGATGAGGGCGGCGACGCTGGCGTGTCCCGGAGCCGTGATCTCCCATCGGAGCGCAGCGGCGCTGCTCGGGCTTCGCAAGGTGGCGCCGGTCGTCATCGACGTGATTCCGCCGATCGAGCACGGGCGCAAGATCGACGGGATCAAAGCTCACCGCGTCGCTTTCCCCGGCCCGTCCGAAGTGCGGACCGCGTATGGGATTCCGTGCACGACCGTCGCGCGCATCCTGGTCGACCTCGCCGGGACCCATGGCATCGACAAGCTGCGTGAGGCGGTCGAGACGGCGGCCTTCCGGAAGAAGCTCGACATCGCGGCCGTCGAGGCCGTCCTCGCCAACGGGCCACGCAGACGCGGGGCGCCGGCGCTACGGACCGTCCTAGATGAATGGCGGCCGGTCGAGGAAACCGCCAAGTACTCGACGATTCGCAGCCTCTTCGAGGCGAAGCTCCTGCCGCTGATCGCCGCCGCCGGACTGCCGATTCCGAAGATGAACGCCCGGGTCCGCACCGCTGAGCGAGTCCTCGAGGTCGACCTCCTCTGGCCCGAGCAACGCTTCGTCGTCGAGGCCGACAGCCGTCGCCATCACGCGATCGAGGTCGCCTTCGAGCGAGACCACAAACGCACCAGAGAGTTGATTGCCGAGGGCTACGAAGTTCTTCGAGTCACGTGGCGGGAAGCCGAAAACGAACCGGACCAAGTCTTCGCCGTCCTGCGCGACCGCCTAGAAGAGCAGGACCGACCCTCCCCACCTAATTGCTAGTGAGGTGGGGAGGGTCGGCCCTGCTCACTCGCGGCGCGGAGTCCCTTCACCTCGTCCCCACTCAGGTGCCGCGAATGCCCCTCGGCGAGGGTGCCGAGCTTCAGCGGCCCGAACCCGATCCGCTGCAGCTCGACCACTCGGTTCCCGACCGCCTCGACCATCCGACGCACCTGGCGGTTGCGGCCTTCGCGGAGGACGATCTCGATCTCCCGGTCGCCGACCTTGCGTACCTGGGCCGGAGCCGTCGGGCCGTCTTCGAGCTCCACGCCTTCGCGGAGCCGAGCGAGATCGCTCCCCCGGACTGCCTTCGCCAGGCGCGCGCGGTAGGTCTTGGGTACTTCGTACCTGGGATGGGTCAGGCGATTCGCGAGCGCCCCGTCGTTCGTCAGCAGCAGCAGGCCGGTGGAGTCAGCGTCGAGGCGGCCGACCGGATAGAGGCGGGCCTTCGAGTCCACGAGCTCCACCACCGCCCGCCGCTCTCCCGGCTCGCGCGCCGTCGACACCACGCCCGCCGGCTTGTTCACCGCCCAGACCTCGGTCTGCTCCGCCCCGACCGGGGCGCCGTTCACGCGCACGTCGTCGCCGTCCTCGACGTTCCGCGCCGGGTCGGCGACCACCTCCCCGCCCACCGTCACCACCCCCTTGGCGATGATCTCCTCGGCCTTGCGCCGCGAGGCGACGCCGCCGTGGGCGAGGTATTTGGCGAGGCGCATTGCCGCGCGACGCTACTCGGCGCGCTGTTCGCCGGCTTTCAGCAGCCGCTCGCGCAGCTCGCGTTCGTCCTCCGGGGTCGGGTCGAACTGCGAGGGATCGGGCAGCTGATCGAGATCGGAGAGGCCGAAGAGGCGCGAGAAAAGCTCCGAGGTCTTGAACAGCGACGCGCCGAACTGGGAGCGGCCCGCCTCCTCGATCAGCCCGCGGTCGGCCAGCGTCTGCACCGCCGACTCCGAGCTGACGCCGCGGATGCGCGCGATCTCCGGCCGCGACACCGGCTGCAGGTAGGCGACGATCGCCAGCGACTCGGCCTGCGCCGGGGTCAGCGGCGGGGTGCGCGGTTTCGCCAGCAGGCGCCGCGCCGCTTCCTCGGCCGCCGGCTCGCTCGCCAGCGTGAAGCCGCCGCCGATCACCCGCAGGACGATGCCGCGCTTGCCCTCCGCGAGGTCTTCGCTCAGCAGCTCGATCGCCTCCGCGGCCTGGCCCTCGGTCGCCTCCGTCGCTTCGGCGAGCTCGCCGATCGTCACCGGGTCCGGCGAAAGGAAGAGCAGTGCTTCGACCGTGCGCGAGAGGTCGTTCACGCCGCCATCGCCCCGCTGCCGCGCTGCACCCGGATCGGCCCGAAGTTCTCGTTCTGCTCCCAGGTGACCTCGCCTTTGCTGTAGAGGTCGAGCAGGGCGAAGATCGTCACCGCCTGGGTCAGCCGGTCCTCGCTGCCGAACTCCTCGTCGAAGTCGAAGCTCGCCCGCCGTTCGAGCGCATCGCGCAGCACCCGCAGGCGGCGCTGCAGGGAGACGGTCGGACGGATGTGGGAGACGTCGACTTCCTCGGGCTCCATCAGCAGGTCGCCGATCGCCGCGCCGAGCCGCTGCGGGTCATAGACGGCGACCGCGGCGTCGACGGCGACGCGGCGCAGGTTCGCGGGCAGCGGTGCCGAGCGGTAGAGGTAGGGACGCTCCGACTCGAAGCGCTCGACCAGCCCCCCCGAGGCCTCGCGATAACGGCGGTACTCGAGCATGCGGGCGAGCAGCTCCTCGACCGCCTCCTCGGGTTTCATCGCCTCGATCCCGTCTTCCTCGCGCGGCAGCATCAGCCGCGACTTCAGCTCCAGCAGCGAGGCGATCAGGACGAGGAACTCGGTCGCCACCTCGAGGTCCAGTTCGCCCGCCTCTTCGAGGTGGTCGACGTAGGCGACGACTACCTCGCCGAGCTGCAGCTCCAGCAGGCTGACCTCCTCGCGCAGGACGACCGCCAGCAGCAGGTCGAAGGGCCCGGCGAAGACGTCCAGATCGAGATCGAGCTCGGCAACTGCCATCCGGCCAGATTAGAGGCGCCCTGGGACGCGCAAAGGGCGTTTCGGCGCTATTTGCGGGCTAAGGGCGGCGTGGGCGGAGACCTGCGCGCCGGGCTAACCGAAGCCCATGCGCTCGCGCACGTCGGCGACCGTCACCGACGCGATCGCGCGCGCCTTCTCCGCCCCGGCCGTCAGCGTCGCCTCGAGCGCCGCCTCGTCGGGCCGCAGTTCCTCGTAGCGCTCGCGGACCGGCGCCAGCAGCTCGACCACCCCGTCGGCCACCGCCGCCTTGAAGTCGCCGTAGCCGACGCCGTCGAACTCGCGCTCGATCTCCTCCCGACCGGTCCCCCGGGCCACCGCGAGGATGTCGATCAGGTTCGTCACCCCCGGCTTGTCCGGCGCGGCGCGCACCTCGCGCCCCGAGTCGGTCACCGCCGAGCCGACCTTCTTGCGGATCGTCTTCTCCTCGTCGAGCACCAGCACAGTCCCCTGCGGGGTGCCGCCGGTCGTCGACATCTTCCGGTCCGGCTCCTGCAGGTCCATGATCCGCGCGCCCACCTTCGGCAGCACCAGCTCCGGCACCACCAACGTCTCGCCGAAGCGGGCGTTGAAGCGCCGCGCGATCTCCCGCATCAGCTCCACGTGCTGGGACTGATCCTCGCCGACCGGCACCTCGTTGCCGCGGTAGACGAGCACGTCGGCGGCCATCAGCACCGGGTAGTAGAAGAGCGCCGCCGAGGCCAGCTCGCGCGCGCTCCCGGTCTTTTCCTTGAACTGGGTCATGCGGTCGAGGTCGCCGTGCGCGGTGACCGCCGAGAGGTACCAGGTCATCTCGGTGTGCTCGCGCACGTCGGCCTGGCGGAAGAAGATGCAGCGCTCCGGGTCGAGCCCGGCGGCGAGCAGGATCGCGGCGGTGTCGAGGACGCGCTCGCGCAGGTCCTCGGGGTCGTAGGGGACCGAGATCGAGTGCAGGTCGACGACGCAGAAGATCGCCGGGTCGCCGCGGTCCTGCCCCGTCACGTACTGGCGGATCGCGCCGATGAAGTTGCCGAGGTGCTTACGCCCGGTCGGCTGAATGCCGGAGAAGATGATCGGTTTGCCGTCAGCCATGGGGCGCCAAATCTAATTTCTCGGCGGGCTCGGCGCCTTCAGGGGTGGAATCGCGTCGCCGCGGGTTGCGGATGCCGATGCCGGACGCGATGCCGCCGAGGATCATCAGGGACCCGGCGAGCAGCGCGCCGAGGTGGAGGGCCGAGGTCGACGCGTCGGCGGAGGCGGCGACGATCCGCGGCGCCTCGATCGCGTCCACTTCCTCGACGTCGGGGACGCCGAGCGGCTGTTCCTTGGCTTCGGCGACGGCGCTCGTCGCCGCTGGGCCGAGCGGGCGGGACCCGAGCGCGGAGTCGAGCTGCCCGCCGAAGTGGGCCGAGATCACCGCGCCGAGCACCGCGATCGCGAGCAGCCCGGCGACCCGCGAGACGCCGTTGTTGACGCCCGAGGCGATCCCGACCTGGCGTTCGGAGACCGAATCGAGCACGGTCGCGGTCAGCGGCGCCACCGTCGCCGACATCCCGAGGCCGAAGACGAGCACCGCGGGCAGCACGTCGGCGGGATAGGACGCGTTCGTGCCCAGCCTCATGAAGAGGAGCGTCCCGATGCCGGCGACGATCGGGCCAAAGGTCATCGGCAGCCGCGGGCCGGTGCCGGAGGCGATCCGCCCGAAGCGCGGCGAGAGGAAGAACAGGCAGAGCGAGATCGGCATCGTCGCCAGGCCCGCCTCGAAGGGCGAGTAGCCGACCACCTGCTGCAGGTAGAGCCCGACGAAGAGGAGCCCCGCGGCGAGGCCGGCGTAGACGGTCAGCGTGGTCACGTTCGCCACCGTGAAGTTGCGGATGCGGAAGAGCGAGAGGTCGAGCATCGGCCGCTTCGCCACCGCCTCCCAGACCACGAAGGCGGCGAAGCAGGCGACGCCCGCGATCAGCGGCAGCCAGACGACCGGGTCGCCCCAGCCGCGGGTCGGCTGCTCGATCAGGGCAAAGACCGGCCCGGCCAGCCCGGCCGCCGAGAGCAGCACGCCGGGGACGTCGACGCCGCGGAAAGCGTCGGGGTCCTTCGACTCCTCGACCGCGCGTAGGGTCAGCATCACGGTCGCCGCGATCAGCGGGATGTTGACCCAGAAGATCGCCCGCCAGGAGATCAGCCCGACCAGCGCGCCGCCCCCCGCCGGCCCGAAGACCGTCGCGATCCCGGTCCAGGCAGTCCACGTCCCGACCGCCTTGCCGCGCGCCTCACCGGCGAAGGTCGCCGCGACGATCGCCAGCGACCCGGGCACCAGCAGCGCTCCGGCGACGCCCTGGAGCGCCCGCGCGCCGATCAGAAACTCCTCGGTCGGGGCGAGCGCGCAGAGGATCGAGGTGGCGCCGAAGGCGATCAGGCCGATGACGAAGAGGCGGCGCCGGCCGAACTGGTCCCCGAGGCTGCCACCGACCAGGAGCAGGGACACCATCGTGAGCATGTAGGCCTCGAGCACCCACTGTTGCCCTGCCAGCCCGGCGTCCAGCTCCCGCCCGATCGAGGGCAGCGCGACGTTCACGATCGTCGAGTCGAGGAAGACGACGGTCGAGCCGAGGATCGTCGCGATCAGGGTGAGGCGCTGCTGCCGGGTCACCGGACGAGTCTAGGAACCCAGATCATTCCGCCGGGCGCCAAGGCGCCCGGCTCCGCAAGTTCCCGACCGACCCGGCCGGCGCGACTTGCGCGTACGCCGATGGCTGGAACAATCACCGAATGGCGAGAGCGATCTGGTCCGGCAACATCAGCTTCGGGCTGCTGAACGTCCCCGTGCGGATGTATAGCGCGGTGGCGCGGCGCAATATCGCCCTGCGCGAGATCCGCGAGAAGGACTCCGCCCGGATCAAACATCGCCGCGTCGCCGAAGGGACCGACGAAGAGGTCCCCTACGACGAGATCATCAAAGCCTACGAGCTGACCCCGGGCCAGTACGTGCCGCTGACGAAGGACGAGATGGCGGCGCTGGCGCCGGAGAAAACGCGCGCGATCGAGGTCCAGGACTTCGTCGATCTCGACGAGATCGACCCGATGTACTTCGACAGCCCCTACTACCTGGGCCCCGCCGAGGGCGCCGAGAAAGCCTACGGATTGCTGGCGAAGGCGATGAAAGCCTCCGGCAAGGTGGCGATCGCCCGCTTCGTCCTGCGCAACAAAGAGCACCTCGCGGCGATCCGCAGCGACGGCAACGTCCTCACCCTGACGACGATGCGCTTCGCCGACGAGGTCGTGCCGGTCGACGAGCTCGAAATCCTCCCCGACAAAGCCGCCAAACCGGCGAAACGGGAGCAGGAGATGGCCGAGCAGCTGATCGAGTCGCTCTCCACCGACTTCGAACCGACGGGCTACCACGACGAATACCGCGAGCAGCTGCTGGCGCTGATCGAACGCAAGGCGGAAGGCAAGGAGATCGTCGCCTCCGAGGCAGAGGCGCCGAAGGCGACCAAAGCTCCCGACCTGATGGCGGCGCTGGAAGAGAGCATCGCCGCGGCCCAGGGCAGCGGTAAGAAACCGGCGAAAAAAGCCCGGAAAAAAGCCGCGCCCAAAGCCAAAGCCAAAAAAGCTCCGGCCAACCCGCGCAAAAAAGCGTCGGCGCGGGCGAAAGCCAAAACGAAGTAGGTCTCCCCCGTGGCGACGAGCCGCCAAGTCGAGATCGAGGGTCGTGAGCTGAAGCTCACCAACGTCGAGAAGGTCCTCTACCCGCAGACCGGATTCACCAAGGGGGAGATGATCGATTACTACGCCAAGGTGGCGCCGGCGATGATCCCCCACCTGAGCGGCCGCGCCGTCACCCTGCGTCGCTTCCCGGAAGGCGTGGAGGACCTCGACGCGGCGTTCTTCGAGAAGCGCTGCCCCAAACACCGGCCGAAATGGGTCAAGACCGCGACCGTCGAAGCGGGCCCGCGCGCCGGGAAGATCGACTTCTGCGTCTGCGACGGCCTCCCCACCCTGGTCTGGATGGCGCAGCTGGCGACGGTCGAGTTCCACCCGTCCCTCTCCAGGGCCCGCGCCCCGAAACGCCCGACCGTCCTCGCCTTCGACCTCGACCCCGGCCCGCCCGCCGACATCGTCGACTGCTGCCACGTCGCCCTCCGCCTCCGCGACCTCTTCGGCCACTTCGGCGTCCGGTGCTTCCCGAAGACTTCCGGCTCCAAGGGCATGCAGGTCTACGTGCCGCTGAACAACAAAAAAGTCAACTACGAGAAGACCAAACCGATGGCCAAAGCGATCGCCCAGCTGCTCGAGAAGCAGACGCCGGACAAGGTCGTCTCGAAAATGAAAAAGGTGGAACGGGAGAACAAGGTCTTCGTCGACTGGTCCCAGAACCACGAGCGCAAAACGACGATCGCCGTCTACAGCCTGCGCGCCCGCGAACGGCCGACGGCCTCGACCCCGGTCACCTGGGACGAGGTCGCCGAGGTCGCCGATTCCGGCGACAAGGCCAAGCTGGTCTTCGAATCCGACGCGGTGCTCGACCGGATCGAGAAGCACGGCGATCTCTTCGCGCCGGTGCTGGAGCTCGAACAGGAGCTGCCGGACCTCGAGGGCTGAGCGCCCTCAGGGACCGGGGTCGAAGCGCCCGTGCGTTTCGGGTGGGACGGTGCCGCGGGGGCCGCGCCACATCTGGGTGCCGGTGAGGCCGGCGACGAGCTCGACCTCGCGCGCCGGACGGAAGCCGAGGCCTTCGTAGCGGGCGACGTTGCGGGGATTCGAGGACTCGAGAAAAGCGGCCGCGGGCGGGTCGGCGGCATCCATCTCGGCCAGGTTGTCGGCGACCAGGCCGACACCGAGGCGCTTGCCCGCGTGGTCGGGATGGGTGGCGAGCAGGCTGAGGTAGAAGTGCGGCGGCTCCTGCGGGTGGTTGCGCTCGAAGGCGCCCAGCATCTCCATTACCCGCGCCGCGGGTTGCGGCTCGCAGGCGTCGGCGACCACGTCCGGCATCCGCGCTTCGTCGGCGGGCGTCATCTCCGGCGAGCCGGGCGGGATCCAGAGCGCGACCGCCTCCACCCCGTCGGTCACCCGCACCCAACCGAAGTCGAGCGCGGCACCGGCGAAGAAGCCGAAGACGGTCGACAGCGACGCGAGCTTGCGCTCCCGCGTCCCGGACTCGAAGGCCCAGCCCCAGAGCGGGTCGGTCTCGAATGCCCGCGCCAGCGCCTCGCCGATCCGGTCCAGGTCCGCCCTCTCGGCGACGCGCGTCTTCACGGCGTCCACGATGTCAGGTGCGCTCACCACCGTCCTCGTACGTAAGGACGAAATCGGGCGCCGCGGTCAGCCGAACTGCTGGCGAACCACCGGCTTCCTGGTCGCGCGTACCTCGTCCAAGCGCCGCACCGGGGTCGAGTACGGAGCGTTCTTGGCGACCTCAGGATCGGTCTCGGCCTCGGCGAGGATCTCCTCGACCGCGTCGGCGAAGGCGTCGAGGCTCTCCTTCGTCTCGGTCTCGGTCGGCTCGATCATCAGGGCCTCGTCGACCAAGAGCGGGAAGTAGACGGTCGGCGGGTGGAAGCCGAAGTCGAGCAGGCGCTTGGCGAGGTCGAGGGTCGCGAGGCCGAGCTCTGATTTCATCGGCCGCCCGGAGAGGACGAACTCGTGCATGCAGTGACGGTCGAAGGCGATGGGCAGGCGCTCGCCGGCGCGCCCCTCCGCGAGCCGCGCCTTCAGGTAGTTGGCGTTCAGCACCGCGGTCTCCGAGGCCTCGGTGAGGCCGTCGGCACCGAGGCTGAGGATGTATGCATAGGAGCGCACGAAGACGCCGAAGTTGCCCTGGAAGCCGCGCAGCCGGCCGATCGACCTGGGCCGGTCGAAGTCGAGGTCGAAGCTCGGTCGGTGGCCGTTTTCGGCCTCGTTGCGAACGACTTGGGGCCGCGGCAGGAACGGCTCGATTCGCGAGCTCACAGCGATCGGCCCCGCGCCCGGTCCGCCGCCTCCGTGCGGCTGGCTGAAGGACTTATGCAGGTTCAGGTGGACGATGTCGAAGCCCATGTCACCGGGCCGCGTCCGTCCCATGATCGCGTTCAGGTTCGCGCCGTCGTAGTAGAGCGTCCCACCCGCCTCGTGGATCAGCGCCGCGATCTCGTGGATGTTCTCGTCGAAGAGCCCGAGCGTGTTCGGGTTCGTCAGCATCAGGCAGGCGATCTGGGACGGGTCCTCCTCGATCCTGGCGCGGAGGTCGTCCATGTCAACCCCACCCCTCTGATTCGTCGCGACTTTGACCACCTCGTAGCCCGCCATCGTCACCGACGCGGGGTTCGTGCCGTGAGAGGTGTCCGGGGCCAGGACCTTGGTGCGCGTTTCGCCGCGGTCGGCGTGGTAAGCGCGCGTCAAGAGCAGCCCCGCGAGCTCCCCGTGGGACCCGGCCGAGGGCTGAAGGCTGACGCTGGGCAGGCCGCAGATCTCCGAGAGGCTCTCCTGCAGGAGGTACATCAGCTCAAGCGCGCCCTGGGCACGGCGCGGGTCCTGCGCCGGGTGCAGGCGGGCGTGGCCGGGCAGCGCCGCGACCCGCTCGTTCAAGCGCGGGTTGTGCTTCATCGTGCAGGACCCGAGCGGGTAGAAGCCCGAGTCGAGGTCGAAGTTCCGCCGGCTCAGCCGGTTGTAGTGGCGGACGATCTCCGGCTCGGCGACCTCGGGGAGGTTCGGCGCCTCGGCCCGCAGCAGGTTCGCGGGGATCAGGTCCTCGATCGGCGTCTCCGGGACGCCAGCGTCGGGCATGACCGCAGCGCGTCGTCCCGTCTTCGACTTCTCGTAGATCGTCGTCGCGCGTTCGCGTTGCATCGGAGCCTCGGCGAGCGTCATGCGACCGCCCCCTCAGCGTGCTGTGGTGACTTAGCGTCGCTATGCGACGGTTTCCCACCACGCTCGGCGGCGACCGCTGCCTCCAGAGCCTCGGCGAGCTGATCGATCTGCTCACGCGTGCGCCTCTCGGTGATCGCGACGAGCAATCCGTCCTCGAACTCCGCGTACTCACGTCCCAGCGCGTAGCCCGCGGCCATCCGGGAGCGCTCCGCCACCCGGTCGAGCACCCGGTCCACCGGCGCGTCGAGGCGCACGGCGAACTCGCGGACGACCGGCGCGTCGTGCAGCAGCTCCACCCCGTCGACGGCGGCGATCCGCTCCCGCGCGTAGGCGGTCCGCCGCACCAGCAGTTCGCCCAGCTCGCGGAAGCCCTCGCGGCCGAGCCAGGCCAGGTGGACCATCGCGCCGAGCGCGTTCAGCGCCTGCGCGGTGCAGATGTTGTTGGTCGCTTTCTCGCGGCGGATGTGCTGCTCGCGCGTCTGCAGCGCCAGGACGAAGCCGCGGCGCCCGTCGACGTCCTCGGTTTCCCCGGCGATCCGCCCCGGCATGCGGCGAATCTGGGCCTCGGTCGCGCAGAAGAATCCAAAGGACGGGCCGCCGAAGTCGAGTCGGTTCCCTAGCGGCTGGCCCTCGCCGAGCGCGATGTCGGCGCCGCACTCGCCCGGCGGCTTCAGGATCCCGAGCGTCATCGGATCGCAGGCGACGACCAGCAGCGCGCCGTGCTCCTTCGCCGCCACGCCGAGCGCCTCGATGTCCTCGACCGCGCCGAGGAAGTTCGGGCTCTGCAGGATCACCGCCGCGGTCTCCCCGTCGACCGCCGCCGCCAGTTTCGTCGCGTCGGTCAGGCCGCCGTCCAATCCGACCTCGACCACTTCGGCGCCATAACCAACGGAGTAGGTGGCGAGGGTCTCGCGGCTGTGCGGGTGGACGCCGCGGGAGACGACGAACTTGCGACGCTTGGTCGCCCCCATCGCCAGGTAGCCCGCCGAGGCGACCGAGCTTGGCCCCTCGTAGAGCCCGGCGTTCGACACCGGCAGCCCGGTCAGCTCCGACATCGCGGTCTGGAACTCGAACATCACCTGCAGCCCGCCCTGGGAGATCTCCGGCTGGTAGGGCGTGTAGGGGGTCAGGAACTCGGAGCGCGAGGTGATCGCGTCGACGATCGCCGGCACGTAGTGGTCGTACATCCCCGCCCCGAGGAAGCTGACCTGCTCTTCGGCGTCGGCGTTCCGCCCGGCCAGCTCCGCGAGGCGCTCGTAGACCTCGGCCTCGCTCATCCCGGCGGGCAGCCCGAGCGGGCGGCCGAGGCGGAGCGGGCCGGGGATCTGCTCGAACAGGTCGTCGACCGACTCGACGCCGATCGCGGCCAGCATCTCGGCGCGGTCGTCAGGGGTGGCTGAGGTGTAGCGACTCACTTCGTTACAGGCTAGGGGAGTGGGACCCCGGGCTTTCCGCCCCGCTCGTCCCCAAAATGCGGGCGATTAGGCCGCCTTACCGGTCAAGCAACTTCTGGTACTCGTCCGCGGTAAGCAGCGCCTCGTGCTCCTCCGGGCCCGAGAGCTTCACCTTGACCAGCCAACCGTCCCCATAGGGGTCCTCATTGATCTTCTCCGGGCTGTCGGAGAGGGCGTCGTTGACCTCGGTCACCTCGCCCGACATCGGCGCGATCACGTCGGAGACGGCCTTCACCGACTCGACCTCCGCGTAGGGCTGGTCTTTGGTCAGCATCGTGCCCACCTCGGGCGGCTCGAAGAAGACGACCTCGCCGAGCGTGTCCTGGGCGTACCAGGTGATCCCGAAGACGGCCGAGTCATCGCCATCAAGGCGCACCCAGTCGTGCTGGTCGTGGTAGCGCAGATCGTCTGGGTAGCTGGCCTCGGCCAAGTTCACTCCTTATCTGGTTGACGATGATCGTGTTGGTGATCTTGGGTAGAGGGGCTTGGAAGCTATCCGGGCGCGCCGATGCTTGCCCCGCACATCGATCTCGACCTCGGTGCCCGGCTCGGCCAGGTCGCTCTCGACATAGGCCATGCCGGCGCCCTTCTCGAGGGACGGCGCGAAGGTGCCGCTGGTGACGACGCCGACCTGCACGCCCTCGGCACCGAGCACCGGGTTGCCGTCGCGCGGAATCCCGGCGCCATCGATCGTGAATGGGACGAGGCGCTCGGCGGTTCCTTCGGCGCGCGCCTGGGCGACGGCCGGGGAACCGAGGAACCCCGTCGCCTCCTTGCAGCACCAGCCGAGGTCGGCCTCGATCGGGTTGCGCTCCGGGGTCAGCTCGTTGCCGTGCAGCGGGTAACAGACCTCCAGCCGCAGCGTGTCGCGAGCGCCGAGTCCGCAGGGGACGACACCGGCGAGCCGCAGCTCTTTGAAGACCGGGATCGCGACCTCGGGGTCGATCAGCATCTCGACCCCGTCCTCGCCGGTGTAGCCGGTGCCGCAGATCAGCGCCGGGCGACGGCCGACGTTCCGGGCGAGGACGTGGAAGCGCTCCGGCAGCTCGATCTTCAGCGTGTTCGCGACGACGGCGCGGGCGTGAGGGCCCTGCACGGCGAGCATCGCGTAGCGGTCGGCGACGTCACGGACCGCGACGTCCATTTCGCGCGACCAGCGGCCGAGCCACTGCAGGTCGGTCTCGTGGTTGGCGGCGTTGGTGACGATCAGGAAGCGGTCGGTGCCGAGCCGATACGCGAAGAGGTCATCGATGACGCCCCCGGACTCGTTGCAGAGGCAGGAGTACTGGGCTCCCCCGACGGCGATCTTCGAGACGTCGTTCGACAGCACCAGCTGCAGGAAGGCGACCGCGCCAGGGCCCTCGACCTCGACCTCGCCCATGTGGGAGACGTCGAACATCCCGGCGTGGGTGCGGACCGCGGAGTGCTCCTCTTTGATCCCCTCGTAGAGGACCGGCATCTCCCAGCCCGCGAAGGGGACGATCTTGGCGCCCAGCTCCTCGTGCTGCTCGAAAAGTGGAGTACGTCGCATCGACGGGCAGCGTATTGCGTAGCGACCGTCGGGCGTTTTTCACCGGGAACTCCCGCCGAAGGCGGCCCGGAGAGGGACGCCCGGCGGGCGCGTCGGCCTACTCTTTAAGAAACCCGGGCACGTCGATGTCGTCGTCCGACACGCGCAGTTTGCGGATGTCGGTGTCCTCGGCGGACACGCGGGGCCGCGACTCGTAGCGGCGACGCACCCGCTGGGGCGAGCGCGCCAGCAGCTCGAAGCCTTCGAAGCCGGTCGCGATCACGGTCACCCGGATCTCGTCCCGCATCGACTGGTCGACGACCGAGCCGAAGATGATGTTGGCGTTGTCGTCGGCTTCCTGCTGGACGAGCTGGGCCGCCTCGTTGACCTCGAAGAGGCCGAGGTCCTCGGGCCCGGTGATGTTCAGCAGCATCCCGGTCGCGCCTTTGATCGACTCCTCGATCAGCGGCGAGGTGATCGCCATTTTGGCCGCTTCGAGGGCGCGTTTCTCGCCCGAGGCCGAGCCGACGCCCATCAGCGCCGAGCCGGCGTCGCGCATGATCGTGCGCACGTCGGCAAAGTCGAGGTTGATCAGCCCGGGGATCGTGATCAGGTCGGTGATGCCCTGGACGCCCTGGCGCAGGATGTCGTCGGCCTGGCGGAAGGCGTCGAGGACGCTGGTCCGCCGCTCCACCGCCTGCAGCAGCTTCTCGTTCGGGACGATGATCAGGGTGTCGACGTTGTTGCGCAGTTTCTCGATGCCCTCGAGTGCCTGCTGCATGCGTCGTTTGCCCTCGAACTCGAACGGTTTGGTGACCGCGCCGACGGTCAGCGCGCCGATCTCCTCCTTGGCGATCTCGGCGATGACCGGGGCCGAGCCGGTCCCGGTGCCGCCGCCCTCGCCCGCGGTGACGAAGACCATGTCGGCGCCCTTCAGCGCCTCCTTGATCTCGTCCCGGGACTCGGCCGCCGCTCCCGCGCCGACCTCCGGATTGCCGCCGGCGCCGAGCCCACGCGTGAGCTCCTGGCCGATCGAAAGCTTGATGTCGGCGTCGCAAGCCTGGAGCGCCTGCGCGTCAGTGTTGACGGCGACGAACTCGACGCCGCGGATGCCCGCGTCGATCATGCGGCTGACCGCGTTGGTGCCACCGCCGCCGGCGCCAACGACCTTGATCACCGCTAGGTAAGTCGATTCCATCTCCCGATTTCTTTCTGGTTGGTGGCTGCCGCGCCTCCTCCAACCAATTCGGCGTCGAGGTCTAGCCACCTGTATGTGAGTTGAGCCTTGTTCTGTCCGAGGCTGCAGTGATGCTCAAGGGTTGCCTGGGCGGTTGCGAACTCGGAAATTGCGCTTGAACGTAGGGTATTTTGCAGGGCCTGTCAAACGCGGCGAAGGCTCCTGCAACGTAGATTTCTCAACCGTGACTTGAGGGTTGGTCAACTCTCACCCTTTGGTCGAGGGTTGGCCTCGACCCCGCATTCCGCCTCAGGATGCGGGCGGCAGTTCGTGTTCTTCCCCCTCCACCGTGGGACGCGTCGGCGCGTGCACGTCTACATAACTGAGCATCGTCACGGACGGATCGGCAAGGACCGCCGCGGCCGCCTTCCATTTCTTTTCCGCTCCGCGATCCTCGCCGAAGCGGATTTCGATGCCGGAGGTGAATTCGACGTCCACCCCGCTCTTGCCGTAATCGGTGGCCGCGATGTAGTGGCGAAGCGCCTTCGGCGCGGCGGCGATCACGTGCACTTGTTCGAGCACATGGCCCTTCACCCGGTCGCCTTTGGGACGCTCCTTCAGGGGAAGGACCGGCAGCTGGTCGGCCTGGGCCGCGGACTTCGCGGAGCCCTTCGACTTCGCTTTGGATTCGCCGGACGTGCTGCCGAGCAGCCTGCCGTCGCTGCCGACGAGGATCACGCGCTTGCCTTCGCCGATCTGGGCGACGGCCCGCACCGGCTCCGCCTTGGCGGTGGTGGTCGAGGAGTCGCGCAGGGCGAACCAGTAGACGGCCACCGCGACGACCGCCACGGCGACGAGGGCGAGCCCGATGCGTCTCATCCGACCCATCCCGGCACCTCCACCTCGCCGAGCACCTGCACCTCGGGCTCCAGCTCGACCCCGAACTTCTCCTTCACCCGGCGCCGGCCCTCGGCCATCAGCGCCAGCACGTCGGCCGTCGTCGCCGCGCCGGTGTTCTCGACGAAGTTGGCGTGCTTCTCGGAGAAGCGGGCGCCGCCGTGTCGGAGGCCGCGACAGCCGGCCGCCTCGAGCAACTGGCCGGCGGAGCGGCCCTCGGCGCGCTCGTCCTCGGGGTTCTTGAAGGTGGAGCCGAAGGTCTTGATCCCGGAGGGCTGAGCCTCGCGGCGGCGGCCGCGCATCGAGGCGAGCGTCGCTTTGATCGCCTCCGGGTCGCCGGGGGTGAGCGCGAAGGAGGCGCGGGAGACGACCTCGCCTTCGGCGAGGTTGGAGTTTCGGTAGACGAAGTCGAAGGCGTCGGGGCTCCGCCGCTCCGTGCCGGTCGCGGTCGAGACCTCGACCCACTCCAGCACCTCCGCGAGCTGCCCGCCGTATGCGTTGGCGTTCATCCTCACCGCGCCGCCGACGGTCCCGGGAATATTGATCCCGAACTCCAGGCCGGACAGGCCCCAGGTCGGCGTCTTGCCCGCCGCCGAGGGCAGCCGGGCTCCGCCACCGCAAAGCAGGTGGGAACCGTCACGCTCGACCTCGGTCAGCGCGCCCGCGAGCTTCATGGCGAGTCCTCGGAATCCGTCATCCGCTACGAGGAGGTTCGATCCCGAGCCGACCACTCCTACCTCGACCTCGTTCTTCTTCGCCCAGGCGAGCAGGGCGACGAGGTCGTCGGCGGACTCGGGGCGGGCGAAGAAGTCGGCGGGGCCGCCGGTGCGGACGGTGGTCAGGCGAGCCAGGGGGTAGTTCTTTTCTATGCCGGGGGGAGGTTTGCCGGAGGGAGATTTGGGTGACCCTTCCCTCACGAACTGCGGGGAGGTTCGTCCAGGGTCACCCAAATCTCCCTTCACCAGGCTCTCGCCCAGCTTGAAGATGTCGCCCGCTCCGACGGTGACCAGGATGCTCCCGGCGGGGAGCTTGCCGAGGCGGTGAGCGAGGAACGCTTCGGCCTTGGCGACGGTCGGGAGCCAGGCGACGGGTTTCCCTTGGCCGGCGTCGGCGGCGGCGCGGGCTACGTCCAGACCGCTGACCCCGGCGAGCGGGCCGATCGGTTCCTCGCGGGCTGGGTAGACGTCCAGCACCGCGACCTCGTCGGCCAGGGCCAACGCGGCGCCGAACTGGGTGGCGAAGACCTTCGTCCGCGAGTAGAGGTGGGGCTGGAAGACCGCGACGAGCCGCGGTGGGTCCAGTTCGCGCAGCGCCGAGAGCGCGGCGCGAACCTCGGTCGGGTGGTGGGCGTAGTCGTCATATATGCGCACCCCACTCCGCTCGCCCTTCACCTCGAGCCGCCGCCGCACCCCGCGGAAGTCCGCGAGCGCCGCCGCGGCGCGGTCGAGATCGAACCCGGCAGCGCCGAGCGCCGCCAGGCAGGCCCGAGCGTTCTGCACGTTGTGGAGGCCCGGCACCGCAAGCTCGAGCGTCTCCGGTCCAGGCACGTTGGCCGAAAACTCGACCAGCTCCCCCGCCCCCGCAGTCTGAGCGTCCGTCGGGCGTCCCTCACCAGGAACTCCCGCCGAAGGCGGCCTGGGGAGGGACGCC
>JBOGYZ010000110.1:0-7446 GCA_050697015.1 Solirubrobacterales bacterium | reverse complement strand
CATGAAGGCGTGGCTGTTTATATTAGAGACGCCGAAGAAGGCGGCGACGCAGCCGACCGCGGCCATGCCGAGCGCGAGCGGGTCTTTCGGCGACTCCGGGTCGGCGGGCGGCGCGTCCTCGAAGGTGAGGACGGAAAGCACGAGTGCCAGGACCGCGACGCCCGCGACGATCAAGAAGAGCGGCCGCCAGGCGTCAGCCTGGGCCTGCAGGCCGCCGATCGCGGGGCCGGCGGCGACCGCGCCGAAGATGACCATGTTCATGATCATCGCCGTCGTTTTGAGTTTGGCGATCGGGTAGCCGAGCGCCAGCGGCGGCACCGCGGCGATCAGCAGGAGGCTGGTGCAGAGACCCTGCAGGACGCGGCCGGCGATGAAGACGCCGGCGCTGGTCGCCACGGCGGCGAGGATCGAGCCGATGACGAGGACGACCGCGTAGATGACGAGCATCCGCCGCTGCGGGAGGTGCTGGGCGAACGCGACCGCGAGCACGGTGCCGACCGCGTAGGCAGCGTTGGCGAAGCCGGCGCCGGTGGCCATAGTCTGGGCGCTGGTGTGCAGCTGTTCGGTGATGATCGGCTGCACCGACCCGAGGGCGCCGGAAAGCGCCAGGTAGGGAAGCAGCGCCAGCAGCACCATCGCGGCGACGGCGGGATAACGACCTGCGAGCGGGCCTTGGCGCATCAGCGGCCTCCGCGATTCAGGTCGAGAAACAGGACGGTTCTGGTCATCTTCGGCTGAGGTCTCCGGGAAGGCTGGGGGTGAAAGGGGAAAAGCGGAAACGGACATGTGTGTCCGTTGGCTGTCCAAATAGATATCAGACAAACGGAGACTGACTCCACTTCGGCTCCGCTTATGTGACGTAATCACGCTAATAGGTCCCCCATTCGGCCGTTGACCTAGATGGACAGAGCTGTCCGGTTGCTAGGGTCCGCGCCAATGACGGTGGCGGAATCCCCAGATCAGCAGCGACGCGACGCCCGCGACAACCGCGAGGCGATCCTGGCGGCGGCGCGCGCCCTCTTCGCCGACTCCGCCGACGTGGCGATGGTCCAGGTGGCACGCCGGGCCGGGGTCGGCCAGGCGACGCTCTACCGCAACTTCCCCAGCCGCGGTGCGCTCGCCGCCGAGATCCTCGACGAGAGCGTCGACCGGATCGCGGCGCTCGCCGCCGAGCACGCGGGCCAGGCCGACGCCTTCTTCGTCATCCTGCGCGGGCTGATCGACAGCATGGTCAATCTCTATGGGGTCGCCGTGCTCGCCCGCCGCGACGCCGAGACCGACTCGCACCTGCAGGCCGGCAGGCAGCGGATCCGCGAGTTGCTGAAGGAGCCGCTGTGCGACGCCAAGGCAGCGGGCACGCTCCGCCGTGACGTCTCGATCGACGACGTCTTCCTGATGCTGGCGATGGGCCGCGGCGCGATGGAGGGCCTCGCCGACTCCGGCGCCCGCTCAGGCGTGGCCCACCGGGTCCTGGCCCTGATCCTCGGCGGGATCGAGACTAGGCCCAGCGGGACGTGACGACCTTCTTGCGCGTGTAGAACTCGAACGCGTCCTTGCCGTTGGCGTGCAGGTCGCCGTCGATCGAGTCCTTCCAGCCCGCGAACGGGAACCAGGCGATCGGCGCGGCGACGCCGATGTTCACGCCGATCATTCCCGCCTGCACGCCGTAGCGGAACTCGCGGGCGGTGCCGCCGGAGCTGGTGAAGAGAATCGAGGAGTTGCCGTAGCGGGAGGCGTTGACGACCTCCAGCGCGCCGTCGAGATCCTCGACACGGACCACCGTCAGCACCGGGCCGAAGAGCTCCTCGCGGACGGCGCGGGAGTCGAGCGCGGCTTTGTCGATGATCGTCGGGCCGAGCTGCGCGCCGCCCGCTCCCCCGTCGCGGCGGCCGTCGAGGACGAGCTCGGCACCGTCGCCGAGCGCCGTCTCGATCTCGCCTTCGACCCGTTCGCGGGAGGCGACCGAAACCAGCGGGCAGACGTCGGTGGCCGGGTCGGCGCCGTCGCCGACGGTGAGCGCGCCCGCCGCGTCGATCACGGTCTGGAGCGAGGCGTCCTGCTCCTCCTTCGAGCCGACGAGGACCAGCAGGGAGCCGGCGAGGCAGCGCTGGCCGGCGGCGCCGAAGGCCGAGCCGGTGACGCCGCTCGCGAGCAGCTTGGGGTCGGCGTCGGGCATCGCCACCATCGCGTTCTTCGCCCCGCCGAGCGCCTGCACGCGCTTGCCCTCGGCGGCGGCGGTGCTCGCCACGTAGCGGGCGGTTTTGGCGGAGCCGACGAAGCTGATGCCGTCGACCTCGGGGTCGTGGAGCAGACCGTTGACGGCGTCGTGTGCTCCCATCACCAGGTTGAGGACGCCGGCGGGGAAGATCTCGGCCTCGTCGATCAGCTCGAAGAGGCGGACCGAGGTGAGCGGATCCTGCTCGGAGGGCTTCAGGACGAAGGTGTTGCCGGAGCCGACCGCGAAGGGCAGGAACCAGAGCGGGATCATCGCGGGGAAGTTGAACGGGGTGATCGCGCCGATCACGCCGAGCGGCTGGCGCACCATCTCCACGTCAACGCCGGTCGCGATCCCCTCGAGGTTCTCGCCCTTGAGCAGGTGCGGGACGGCGCTCGCCGCCTCGATCGACTCGATCCCGCGGCCGACCTCGGCGAAGGCGTCGTCGAAGGTCTTGCCCATGTCGAGGGTGACGAGCTTCGCCAGCTCCCCCTGGTGGCTCGCGACGAGGTCGCGGAGCTTGAAGAGCGCGCGGGCGCGCTGCTGGGGCGGGGTCCCACGCCAGGCCGGGAAGGCCTCGCGGGCGGCGGCGGTCGCGGCGGCGACGTCCGCGGCGCTCGAGAGCGGCACCTCCGCGAGGACCGCGCCGCTCGCGGGCGAGCGGGTCTCGAGCGTCTCGGTCGCGGCGATCTCGACCCAGGCGCCGCCGACGTAGTTGCGCAGGCGCCGGACGGCGGCGCCGTCGGTGGGCGTCGCGCCGGTGGCGGGCGTGGCGGCCCGCTCGGTGTCGGTGGTCGCGGTCTCAGGCATAAGAGTGATCTTGGCGCATCGCGGTCATCGTGGCGAGGGCCTCCGTCGGAGAGGTCCAACCACGGCCCTGGTCGGTGGCCACGGCGCTGTCGGTCAGCTGCCCGGCGCGGACGCTCAAGCCACCGAGGAAGCCGGGGTCGGAGCGCAGCGCGTCCTCGACGCCGCCGGCAAGGCGCACGACATAAGGGAGCGTCGCGTTGGTGAGAGCGCGGGTCGAGGTGATCGGCACCGCGCCGGGCATGTTGGCGACGCAGTAGTGGCTGATCCCGTCGACCTCGTAGACCGGATCGGTGTGGGTGGTCGCGTGGGATGTCTCGAAGCAGCCGCCCTGGTCGATCGCGACGTCGACCATCACCGAGCGCGGCTTCATCAGCTTCAGCTGCTCGCGGCTGACCACGTGCGGGGCCTTCGCGCCCTTGACCAGGACCGCCCCGATCACGAGGTCGGCCTCGGCGAGGCGCGCCTCGACCTCGAGGCCGGTCGAGTAGGCGGTCTGCATGGTGCCGGCGAAAATCTGATCGAGCTCGCGCAGGCGGTCGATCGAGCGGTCGAGGACGGTCACGTCGGCGCCGAGGCCGACCGCCATCCGCGCCGCGTTGGCGCCGACGATGCCGCCGCCGATCACCAGCACCTTGCCGGCGGCGACGCCCGGCACGCCGCCGAGGAGGACGCCGGAGCCGCCCGCCGGTCGTCCCAACATGAAGGCGCCGGCCTGGGTCGCAAGCCGCCCCGCGACCTCGCTCATCGGTGCCAGCAGCGGTAGTCGGCCGGCGGCGTCGGTGATCGTCTCGTAGGCGATGCAGGTGGCGCCGGAGTCGATCAGGCCCTGGGTCAGCGCGACGTCGGGGGCGAGGTGCAGGTAGGTGAAGAGGACGTGGCGCGCCTCCAGCATCGCGACCTCCTGCGGCTGCGGCTCCTTGACCTTGACGATCGTGTCCGCGGCGGCGAAGACGGCGGCCGCGTCGGGGAGGATCTCGGCGCCCTGGGCGATGTAGGCGTCGTCGTCGAAGGCGGAGCCCGCGCCGGCCCCAGCCTGCACGACGACGTCATGGCCGCGGTCGGTCAGCTCCCGGACGCCGGCGGGCGTCATCGCCACCCGGTACTCCTCGACCTTCACCTCGCTCGGCACACCGATCTTCATCGCCTTCTCCTTCTCAAAGTCGAATGGGGGGATCCCCGATTCCTGTGGGGATCCCAGCGATGGTGCGCCTCGGTGCTCGCATCCGCAAGCGATGTCACTAAATCTCTACGATTCCACAGCAATGGACGCGATAGACGACACAATCCTCGGCATTCTCGCCACAAACGGAAGGGCTTCCTTCGCCGCGATCGGCGAGCAGGTCGGCCTCAGTCCCCACGGCGCCGCCGACCGCGTGCGCCGGCTCGAGCGCGACGGCGTGATCACCGGCTACTCGGCGCGGATCGACCCGGCGGGGGTGGGACGCTCACTCGACGCCTTCATCGACGTCCGGCTCCTCCCCACCACCGACTCCGAGGAGTTCGAGCAGCGCGTCGCCCGCCTCGACTCGGTCCGCGAAGTCGCCTTCCTCACCGGCCGCTTCGATTTCCAGCTGCGGGTGGCCTGCCGCGATGCCGACGACCTCAACGACACCGTCCGCGCGATCCGCCGCGAAGCGGGCGCCGCCGGCACCGAGACCCGCATCGTCCTGCGCTCGACGTCCTTCGAGCGCGCGGGTGCCGGCTGAGGCCACCCCCGGCGCGTTCGCAGTTATGGCCGCATAGCGGACCTTTCTGCGAACTCATCGGGGGTCAGCCGCGGGCCAGGTCGACGACGGCGCGCTGGGCGTCGGGGAGGGCGCGGGAGCGTCGAGTCTAGGCTCGGAGAACGACCACCCCGAGCAAGGAGGACGCGATGCCCACGAGTTCGGTCAAGCACCGAGACGACTTCGAGACCATGGCCGGTTCCGGCGGCTGCACCTGGACGCTGGCCCGCAAGGCGCTCGGCACCGAGGCCTTCGGCTACAACCTCGTCGAGCTCGAGCCCGGCGGGGCGCTGCCCGCGCACGACGAGTCCGGCAGCCGACAGGTCGAGCTCTACGTCGTCCTCGACGGCGAGGCGATCGTCGTGATCGACGGCGAGGAGCACCCCGCACCCGCCGGCACCTTCGCCTCGATCGAGCCCGACAGCGAGCGCACGCTCCTCAACCGCTCCTCGGCGCCGGTGACCGCCCTGCTATTCGGCACCGTCCCCGGTCCCGGCTACCAGCCGCCGAGCTGGGCCTGAGCCTTGCGCCGGCGCTCAGCCGGCGGCGGGCACCGGGGTGAGGCCGTGGCGGAGCATGACCGCGCCGATCGCCTGCGGGTCGGGAGGGCCGTCGGCGGCGGCGAGGACCTCGGCGAGCTCGAGGAAGTAGGCGGAGCCGAAGACCCCGGGCGTGGCGATCGCGAGGAAGGAGACGTCGCCGCCCTCGGCGATGAAGCTGTGGACCTGGCCGCGCCTGATGCAGAGGGTGTCACCGGGGCCGACCGGCACTGCGTCGCCGTCGACCTGGAAGGTGGTCACGCCCTCGAGGCCGTAGATCGTCTCCTCGAAGGCGTCGTGGCTATGGGGGACCGGGAGCCCGGCGCCGCCGCCGACATCGCAGCGCGAGGCCGACGATCGTGATCTCCAGGTCTTGGGAGCGCATCGTTCCGTCGGAGTGGGCGGGGCGTCGCGTGAGTCGAGCGCCGTCGCGATGCCTTCGGCAACCTCCAGGTCGAGCGCGTTCTTCACCGTCGGCCGGTCGATCGTGATCAGCAGCGTCGACTCGCGCCGCTCGATCAGAACAGAGGTCACGGCCAACGCTCTACACCTGTCCCCGGTGATGTATCGGCTATCGCTGGTAAGCCTGTGCCCGGCGACGCTCGTCGTCGGGCAGGAACATGTTCAGGAGGCCGTTCACGATGCTGACGATGATCGCCGCCAGCACGGCCCACCAGAAGGTCTTGATCTCGAAATCCGGCACGACCCAGTCGGTCAGGTAGAGCATGAAGACGTTGATGAGGAAGTAGAAGAGCCCCAGCGTCACGACGATGAAGGGGATCGAGAGCACTGCCAGGATCGGCTTCACCCAGGCGTTCACCAGCGTGAAGACGGCGGCGGCGATGAACAGCGTCCACCACTGGTCCCCGTAGCTGATCCCCGAGAGGATCCAGGCAGCGATGAACAGGGCGACGACGTTGCAGACCCAGCGGACGAGAAGCCTCGACATCTGCCGTCCAGCATAGGCCCCGCGGCGGCGTCGCCTGCAAAGGGTTCTCAGGACAGAGCCACGACGGCAGAAAACTGGGCGCCGCCGGGCAACCTCATCAGTCGAACTCGAGTTGCTCCGTCCCGGAGGCTGGATCTGGTTTCTTAGGAAGATCGATTTTCGGCGCCACGTCAGGATCTGGCACCGGTTCGAGCTTCCTCTCGGATTTGGCCTCGTCGCCGTCAGGGAAGAAGTCGACTGCCCTCAGTTTGGCTTTCTGTTTCGATTTCTCGTGCTTATCCGCGTCGTCCCTGGCCTTTTTCATCTCGGCGGTCTTTTCCAGTAGCTCCCCGTAGACGTCCAAGCCTTCGTTCAACTCGTCGGGGCCGGGAGGGGAGTCCCCGTCGGCAAGCGGTCGATCGTGGACCCACGGGGACGTCTCGCTCATCCCTCGATCCACCAAGTCGCAGATGTCATCGCTCCAGTTGAGCGCCCGTAACTGCTTCGTATGAACATCGTCGCTTCGTCGCGTGACGACGCCCCCCAAGACCAGGTCCTCGACCGCCCGCTCAAATGCAGCGCGAAGCAAATTGCAGAAGTGAGCGGCTTGGGGCGCGTACACCTCGGCGTCGTTCTTCTCGTATTTCTTCCCGATAATCACTAGAAGGTTTTTCAGCTGGCCGTTCCGTTCTTTTGCGCTGAGCCCCTCCCAACGGGAGACTTGGTTGTACGTGTCCGACCGTTTTCCCGACCCGCTTTATGTGTTGAGCAACGACCCCGCATGCAGAGCTTTCGAACCGCTGAAGGTCGCGCACGAGTGAGAGCTCATGGGTGAAGACGATCACCTGCCGTGACTCGCCCAGCTTCAGGAGCATCCGGGCGATCCGACGGCGTCCCTCCTGGTCGATCGAACTGGTCGGATCGTCGAAGACAACCGGACTGGCGTCCGAGCGCACTTCCATCTCCGCCAGAAACATCGCCAAGGCCAAGCGGCGCTGCTCCCCTTGGCTGAGAACAGAAGTCAGAGGAACCCCTTGGACGGACTTGAAAGCCAGCCCGGCCACGGGCTGCCCCCGGACACTCCTGGTCGTCGGAACCACCTCGATATCGCGAAACTCAAGCGCTTTAAATTGCCGGTTGAGCGCTTGCTCCAAGCCCCCTTGGATGAGCTCCTTCGAAAACGCCTTGACTTTCAGACTCACCCCACCGGTACCGGTTACCGAGACGGCC